>JAFDVP010000002.1 GCA_018268895.1 Acidobacteriota bacterium
CGCGCTCGACAACAACCACCCCAACACACGGTCCCCATCCCGCAAAGCCTCCACGCGGCGCTTCAACAACAAAACTCCACACCCCTCGCCTCGTACAAACCCATCCGCAGATGACGAAAAGGCACGGCAAACTCCACTCTCAGAGAGCATGCCGGCCTGAGCAAAAGCAATCGACGGCTCAGGCGACAAGATGAGATTCACTCCGCCTGCAAGCGCTGCAGAACACTCGCCATTGCGGAGACCTTCACACGCCAGGTGCACAGCCACCAGCGACGAAGAGCACGCCGTATCCAGCGAAACCGCAGGCCCGTTCAATCCCAGCACATAGGAGATACGCCCGGCCGCCACGCTCGACGCCACTCCCGAAGCAAAGTGAGGATTGATCGCATTCGTGTCGCCCCCGCGCAACTGCAATTGCGCATAGTCGTGAGACGACAACCCCATGTACACGCCGGTTTGCGTCTGATAAAGACTCTCCGGGTCAATACCGGCGTCCTCAATCGCCTCCCAACACACCTCCAGCAGAAGCCTCTGCTGCGGGTCGACACCAACCGCCTCGCGCGGAGAGATCCCAAAGTGCCGCGGGTCGAACAGGTCCACCCGCTCCAGCAACGCCGCATATTTCGCACTCTCTGGCAATGGCCTGTCGCGAAGCGAATCGGCAAGCCTGGTGACAACACCCTCGCCAACTGCGGAGATTCCCTGGCGAAGAAGTCTCCAGTAGTCTTCCACTCCTCCTTCGCCGCCTGGAATGCGACACCCCATGCCAACGATCGCAATCGGCTCCGGCTGAGACGATTCCAATTCGCGAATGCGGGCCTGCGCGCGCTCCAGTGCGAGAAACGCCAGCTTAAGAGGCGACAGCACTGCGTCGGATTTGATCTTCTCTGTCATAGCCTGCTCAGACGTTCCTTCAGCAACCGTTCGACCTCTTCTTCCGAGAGCTCCATCACCTGTTCGGCAGTCAGATACTCCGTCCCATCGACAGTCGAGCATGAGCTCATCATCGCTACATTCTTCTCTGCGTCCGCCAGACTCGATGTAAACATTCCGGCCAGCGCACGCGACAACTCGCCAACAGTTCCAGTGTCAAATCCAATCGTCGACGGAATTCGCCCCTGCAAGCCCAGCCGTTTCGCAAGCTCGCTGCGAAGCTCCAATGCGATCAGCGAATCCATGCCAAGATCGCTTAACCGGTCGCGATCACCCAACGTGTCCGGCTTGCCCTCAAGACGGAACACATCGCAGACTGCCTGTCGAACGGCCGTTGAAATCGCCAGCGCGCGCTCATCCGCATCCAGGTTCGTCAAATCGATCGCTACCGCCGATACCAGAGCAGCTTCCTGTGCCTGCAAGCGTCCTCTTGTTCGTCCGGACAGGTTCTCCAGCGATACCGGTCTCGCATCCTCATCCCGCCGCGCGAGCAACACATGCTGCCCCATCTGAGAGGCCTTCGAGTCCGCGGAAGGAAAGGCCGACATTGTGGAGAACCCGTTTCTTTCAAGAAGCGACTGCCATCTCTCCACTGGAAGCAGAGGGTTGTCGCCACGCTCGGAATCGGTAAAGTGCTGCCAGCCTTCGATCAAACCCGTCGACATGTCGAACCATGCGTGATGGCGCGTCGTCTCCAGCAGCACAAGCATTCCGCCAGGGACCAGGAGCCTGTGAACCCGTTCCAAAGCTGCGCCTAAATCCTGCGCGGCATGAATCACATTGGCCGCGAGAATAAGATCAAACCCCTCCAACGGAAAGCCCTGCTCTTCAGCGTCCCGATCGATATCGAATAAATCAAACCTCAGAAATGGGTACTCGCTGAACTTTCGTCGCGCGCGATTGAGGAAAAGATCCGAGACATCGGTAAATAAGTACTCGACGTTCTCCCGCTGAAGCATAGTCAGCACCGCCGCAGTCGTTCCCCCCGTGCCTCCACCGATCTCAAGGATTCGCACCGTACGCCGTTGACCAAGTTCCCGCGCCGCGCTTCGCAGAGCGCACCCAACAATCGGATTCAGGTATCTGGCTTCGACATTGTTCTCGTAAAGGTTTTCCGCCAGCGCAAACGAACCGTCGGGAAAGAGCGTTTCAAGCGCGCTCGTACGCCCTCTCAACACGTCGTCCAGCAGCGATCCGCAGTGCCGCAGGTACACAAGTATGCCGTCGTCCTTCGACAGCCACCGCTCCGCTTCCGTCCAATACGCATCGAGAGCAACGACTGAAAAGCCTTCTCGCGCTTGAAAGGAATCTCCTTGCCGCACGATGCTGCCAAGCCTCTCAAGCCCTTCAAGCCAGCGGCTGACGATCTTCCGATAGATCGGCAGGAACCCTCCACACTGCATCACCTCATCGAGGTTCGCAGGTTGTACCGACGAAAGAGCGCCTGACGCCACGAAGAGATTCCGGGCATGAGCAAGCGTAAGGCCTTCGAGCGCAACCCAGCGTTCGGGGTAGTGCTCTACGTCCCAGCCCAGCGGCCCCAGAAGACTCTGACGCTCCGCCTCCATGCAGGCCATCTCCCACGCCGCGTCGCGCTGCTGCCGTCGCTCATCAACCGGCCGCAAACCAAACCAGAAGCGTCTCCTCTGAAACGGATACGTCGGAAGATCGGCACACACTGCCGGATTGTTTCCGAGGATCGACGGCACAAGACTTCCATGCTCGACAAATTCAACTCCCGCAATCGGAAACGATGCTGGCACAGAGCCGCCCGGCACATTCGCGGCTACTTGTTCCAACTGCTCTCCAGCAAACCACCCCTCCAGAAGCTGCGCTGCGGAAGCGGCATTCTGCGCCAAAACTGCAAGTCGCGATCCCAGCCTGGCGCGGCCCACCGCCACCGCGGCGCAGATCTCCGCGTAATCATCTTCCGTACTTCGCAGATACGCGATATACCTCTCCGCAAGCTCGCACAATCCAGCATCGTTCGCAGCTGAAAGACACAGCAGAGAGGGCGCATCGGCACTGCCGCGCCTTCGATCAACCTGCTCCTTCACAGACCCCAAAATCACGTGCGCATTCGTTCCACTGAATCCAAACGAGCTGACTCCGGCAAAGTGCGTCTCCTCCTCCGATGGCCACCGGGTCGCTTCAACAGGAATCCTGATCCGCCAGCGTTGCCAATCGATCTGTGAACTTGGGTTCTGGCAGTTCAGGTGCGGAGCGATCGACCTTCCCGGTTGCATCATCAATACAACCTTGATAAGTCCCGTAAGCCCCGCCGCCGCCTCCGTGTGCCCGAGATTCGTCTTCACCGAGCCGATATGCAGCGGCGATGCGGCATCGCGTTCAGCCGCATAAACCGCACCGATGGCCTGCACCTCCATCGGGTCACCCAGCGGAGTCCCCGTGCCATGCGCTTCGATGTAACTCACCGCCGCTGGAGACAAACCTGCATCCGACAGCGCCGCCTGCATCACCATCTCCTGCGCAGGACCGTTCGGGGCCGTAATTCCTGCGCTGCGGCCATCCTGATTCACCGCAGCGCCAAGGATGTTCGCCAGCACATGGTTGCCATCGCGCCGCGCATCCGTCTCGCGCTTCAGTACGATCACGCAGCAGCCTTCAGCCCTCACATAACCGTCCGCAGCAGCGTCAAACGTCTTGCAGCGGCCATCGCGGGCCAGCATCCGCGTACGCGAGAAACCAACATTCATCTCCGGCGTGAGTATCAGGTTGACGCCGCCAACAATCGCCAGATCAATCTCGCCCCTGCGAAGCCCCTGGACCGCCTGGTGCACTGCAACCAGCGAGGAAGAGCACGCCGTATCGAAAGCGACCCCAGGCCCATGCGTTCCCAGAAAATATGCAATGCGTCCCGCCGCGATACTTGCAGCAGCTCCTACGCCCGTATACCCATCAATCTTTCGCACATCCGATGTCAACCGGCGTCCATAGTCGCTGTTTGTCATTCCAATGTAGACACCTGTCTGCGTATTCATCAGCGAGCGCGGATCGATGCCCGATCGCTCCAGCGCCTCCCACGTCAGCTCAAGAAGCAATCGCTGCTGCGGGTCCATGCTCTCTGCCTCTCGAGCATTGATCCCGAAGAACTCCGCATCGAAGGCATCCACATCGTCGATAAATCCGCCGTGAACGTCGTACATCTTCCCGGCTTCGTCAGGATCGTCGCTCCAGTAAGCGCGGCTCTCCCAACGCTCCGGCGGAACTGTGCTGATAAGGTCTTCACCACTGGCCAGCGCCTGCCAGAACCTCTCAGGGCTCGCAACCCCTCCTGGCAACCGGACTGCCACTCCAAGTATCGACACCGGCCCGCTCTGGCCGCGGCGGGACTCTTCCAACTCCGAGCGCAGTCTGCGTATCTCCACCAGCGCCTGCTTCACCGGCGAGAGCACATCTGCTTCGTTCGCCGCCACTGTCGCCGGTCTATCGTTGCGCTCCATGCCCCCGCCTTCCCAGCTCCGCAAGCAACAGCTTCTCGGCCTCGTCATCGCTGATCGTTCGAATGTCTTCCGGTATCTCTACCTCCGATTCAATCGGCTTCATCTCGCCAGCAACTTCGCTCAACAGATAATCGGTCAGCGTACGCAACGTCGGATAATCAAGCACCAGCGTCGGCGAAAGCTGACGCTCCAGCGCGGCCGCCAACGTATTGCGCAGCTCCACCGCCATCAGCGAATCGAGCCCCAGGTCGTAGAGCGCTTCGTCTTCATCGATTCGCGTATTCTGCGCCAGCGAAAGAATCGCAACCGTTCTTTCGCGCAGATACCCGCAAAGAAATTCGCGCCGGTCTTTCTCTGTGACGTTCAATATCTCTACGGTCAATCCTTGCTTCTTCTCAATTGCAACGTTCTGTACTTCAACCAACTCTTCCAGCAAGCCATTCGCGCTCGCTGGGCGGCCTCCCGCAAACCTCGACCACGAGGACACAGCGACTGCCGCAACGACGGCCCTCCCGCTTTCTACGGCCGACTTCATCGCCTCGTAGCCCGCGCCAGCATCGATCTCGCTCAGTCCAACCTTGTCGATGTCCGTCTTAATCCTCTCTGCCATCCCTCTCGACCGCCACGGTCCCCACTGAATACTGCACGCAGGCAGTTTGAGACTCCGCCTGTGCTCCGCCAACGCATCCAGCGCCGCATTGGCCGCGGCATAATTCGCCTGTCCGGCAGATCCAAAGAGAGCGGCCGCCGATGAGAACATCACGAAGAAATCGAGCGCCACACCCTGGGTAGCACGGTGCAGGTTCCATGCCCCCATCGCCTTCGGCCGCATCACATCCCGCAGCCCCTTGGCTGTCTGCTCCAGAAAGCCGTGGTCTTCCAGCACTCCCGCACAATGCACAATGCCTTTGAGCGGAGCGGCATCGGGTACTTGCCTTAGCGCCTCATCCAGTCCACGCGCATCGGCAATATCGAGCAGCGCAATCTTCACCGTCGCCCCCAGATCGCGCATCCGCCCGATGGCCGCCTGGGCATGCACATCCGGTTCCCGTCTTCCGGCCAGAACAATATGTCTTGCGCCATCCTTAACCAGCTCTTCGGCAACAAGCAGCCCCAGTCCCCCAAACCCGCCGGTCACCATATACGTCGCGTCCGCTCTCACAACGAATCTGCGTCCGTCTGCCTCTCGCCCGCCAACAACAATCTTCCCGATGTGACGCGCCTGCGCCATAAACTTCAACGCCTCTTTCGCATCGTCGAACTCCGTCACCGGAAGCGGCGCGATAATCTTCCGTTGCAACAATGCAAGTATCTCGCGCAAAAGCGCGGGGACCAGTGCGGCGTCCTTCTCCGCCTCCTCGCCAAGGTCGCAGAGAAAGTGCCGCACATCCGGCCGGCGATCATGCGCCTCATCTCCGGTCAGGGTGTCGCGCTTTCCCACCTCAAGAAATCTTCCTCCATGCGCCAGCACCTGCAACGTCCTCTCGGCAAGCACGCCCGTCAACGAATTGAGCGCCACGTCGACACCGCGCCCATCCGTTATCCGCATCACCTCATCGGCAAAATCCGCCGTCCTCGAAGGCAGCACATCCTGCAACCCCAGCGAGCGCAGATACTCCCGCTTTCGCTCGCTTCCCGCGGTAGCAATAATCTTCGCGCCCCGCGCGCGAGCTACATTCACCGCCGCCAGCCCCAGTCCTCCAGCAGCCGCATGAATCAGCACCGTCTCGCCCTCGCGAATACATGCCAGGTGATCGAGGCCGTAGAGTGCTGTCATATATGCGACCGGCAGTGCCGCCGCCTCTGCGCCGCTTAGGCCATCGGGAACGCGAGCGACGTTCGAGGACTTTACAGTCACAAAATCCCGAAAGCCGCCGGCCGCAAAACTGAAGACCCGCTCACCCCGCGTAAAGCCGCTGCGCTTCCCTGCACGTTCAACCACGCCAGCGCACTCCCCGCCCATTCTCTGCGACAGCCCCGGCAACATTCCAAGAGCATTCATTACATCGCGAAAATTAACTCCATGCGCTTCAACGGCAATCTCAACCTCATCATCCAGCGGGACGACTCTTGCAGCCTCAACGGCACGCAGGTCTTCGATAAGACCGCTTTCCCCAGGCATGAGATCCATATTTCGAGACGCTGCCGCCTCCTTCTGCTGCATCAGTCGTGGGACAAGCAACTCCTTCCCGCTTGCACGCACCTCAGCCTCACCCGTCTCAAGCGCGCGAACAAGCTCCCGAACACCGACCCCTCCTTCAAGGCTGACAAAATGTGTTTTCAACTCAGGAAATTCAAGAGCAACCGTCCGCCGCATCGCCTGCAGTGCGTGGCCCTCCATTGATACCCCATCCGAAACGAACCACACTCCATGAGCTGGAGAAATCTGCTCCAGCAGCAGCGCTTGCAATAGCGTCATCGCCTGGGCTGTGGCAGGTGCACCAAACTCACTCGTCTCATCTCCGAGGTCCGCAAAGCCCTTTGCCTCAACCGATCTGAAATCCAGAATGCCTTCAATCGACCCCAGTCCCAATCCATCGCGCAAGCTGCTGCGGACGGCAGACACATCAACCCCGCCCGGAAGGTTCAGTTCGGAACACGCCAGCCCCAGGTGCTCAAGATCGCCGCGGCGATCGTCTCCGCCAATCACGATCCAGCGTCCTTGCAGATGGTCTGTCGCGGAACTCGCGGCAGCTTCAACCCAATCAACTGAATACAGCCCAACCTCTATACGCTTTTTTGTCTTTCTGAATCGCAGGTTCTCAATCTGCACGCACACGGTTCCGTGGTCGTCGCAGACGCTGACGTTGGCTTTGAGGGTATTGTTGTCGCTGCGTTCGATGCGGACATGGCTCCATGCC
>JAFDVP010000003.1 GCA_018268895.1 Acidobacteriota bacterium
GTGCCTTTTCGTCATCTGCGGATGGGTTTGTACGAGGCGAGGGGTGTGGAGTTTTGTTGTTGAAGCGCCGCGTGGAGGCTTTGCGGGATGGGGACCGTGTGTTGGGGTGGTTGTTGTCGAGCGCGGTGAACCAGGATGGAGCGTCGAGCGGTTTGACGGTTCCGAACGGATTGGCGCAGCAGGCTTTGTTGCGTGAGGCTCATCGTCGTGCAGGGATCGAGGCGTGCCAGGTGGGTTATGTGGAGGCGCATGGCACGGGGACGCAGTTGGGCGACCCGATCGAGGCGGAGGCGCTGGGCGCGGTGTTTGCGGGGCGGGAGCAGAAGCTTCTGATCGGTTCGGTGAAGACGAACGTGGGTCACCTGGAGTCAGCGGCGGGCGTGGCGGGGCTGATCAAGGTTGTGCTGGGGATGCGGCATGGCGAGATCCCTGCGCAGTTGAACTGGTCAGGCCCGAGCGAGCATGTTCGCTGGGAGGAGCTTCCTCTGGAGGTGGTGACGGAGGGGCGGCGTTGGGAGGCGATCGGGGGGCGGAGGATCGCGGGAGTGAGTTCGTTCGGTTTCAGCGGGACGAACGCGCATGTGGTGTTGGAGTCGAGCGCGGAGCCGGAGCGATTGGAGGAGGGAGGGCGGGAAGAGGTCCTGGTGCTGAGCGCGCGGACGGAGGGGAGTCTTCGTCGGCAGGCGGAGCGTTATGCGGAGTTTCTGGAGAGGACGGAACTGCGCTGGGAGGACATCTGCTACACGGCGGGAGTGGGGCGGGCGTCGTTTGGGGAGCGACTGTCGGTGCTGGCGTCGAACCGCGGAGAGGCTGCGGCGAAGCTGCGGCGGTGGCTTGCGGGTGAAGAGTTGGAGGGCGTGTATTGCGGGCGGGTGAGCGCGTCCGAACGCAGCCGTGCGGCCCGGAGGCTGAGCGCGTCGGCGACGTGCGCGGAGGTGGCGGAGGGATTTGTTCAGGGCGCGGGTGTGGACTGGGCGGAGCGTGCTGCGGGCCGTGTGCTGCGTCGTGTTGGTCTTCCGACGTATGCGTTTGAGCGTGAGCGTTACTGGGTGGAGGCGACGGCGGAGGCGGAGTGGGGCGAGGCGAGCGGGGGCTCTTTGCTTGGGCGGAGGCTGCGTTCGGCGGGAGTGCGCGCGCAGTATGAGACGCGGCTGGAAGCGGAGAGCTGGGTGGGGGAACATGCGGTGGAGGGCCGCGCGGTGTTGCCGGCGACGGGGCATCTGGAGCTGATGCTGGAGGCGGCGGCGGAGTTGGGCGAGAGTGGCGTGGTGGAGGATGTGGTGCTGGCGTCTCCGCTGACGGTGGAGGGGCGTCGCCGTGTGCAGGTGGTGGTGGAAGAAGCAGAGGGCGATGGCCGCAGCCGGGTGCGCGTCTATGCGGAGGAGCAGGGCGGGTGGGAGCGTTGTTCGGAGGGCTGGCTGCGCGGGGCTTCTTCTTCTGCTGCGGATGCTGTCGATGTGGCGGCGTTGCGGTCGCGGTTGGGTGTGGAGGTGGAGGGCGCAGATCTGTATGCGTCGCTGGAGGGGCGCGGGCTGCGCTTCGGAGAGCGCTTTCGCGGAGTGGAGCGGGTGTGGACGGGCGAGGGCGAGGCGCTGGGAGAGATCGCGGAGCGGGCGCGGGCGGGCGCGGGATGGCAGCTGGCTCCGTGGTGGCTGGATGCGTGTCTGCAGGTGGCCGGGCTGGCCGCGGGCGACGAGATGGCCGGCGAACTGTATCTGCCGATGAGCGTCCAGACGCTGCGCGTGTATGCAAAGCCCGCGGGCAGGGCATGGAGCCATGTCCGCATCGAACGCAGCGACAACAATACCCTCAAAGCCAACGTCAGCGTCTGCGACGACCACGGAACCGTGTGCGTGCAGATTGAGAACCTGCGATTCAGAAAGACAAAAA
>JAFDVP010000005.1 GCA_018268895.1 Acidobacteriota bacterium
CTTGACCAGTGAGCTATTACGCTTTCTTTAAAGGATGGCTGCTTCTAAGCCAACCTCCTGGCTGTCTGAGCGTTCCGACTTCCTTTCCCACTTAACTGTAATTTGGGGACCTTAGCAGGCGGTCTGGACTGTTTTCCTCTCGACTGTGAAGCTTAGCCCCCACAGTCTGACTCCCGGGCTGGTTGTAATCGGCATTCGAAGTTTGGCTGGATTCAGTAAGCCGGAAAGCCCCCTAGTCCAATCATGTCTCTACCACCGATCCAAATCACCCGAGGCTAGCCCTAAAGCTATTTCGGAGAGAACGAGCTATCACGGAATTTGATTAGCCTTTCACCCCTACCCTCAGCTCATCCGAGCTTTTTTCAACAAACACCGGTTCGGTCCTCCAGTAGGTGTTACCCCACCTTCAACCTGGCCAAGGGTAGATCATCCCGCTTCGCGTCTATTCCTGCCAACTTAACGCCCTATTCAGACTCGCTTTCGCTGCGGCTCGCTCACGCTTAACCTTGCTGACAAGAATAACTAGCCGGCTCATTATGCAATAGGCACGCGGTCAGACATTCCCTTGCGGGCATAGTCCTCCCACTGCTTGTAGGCACACGGTTTCAGGTACTTTTCACTCCCCTCAAAGGGGTGCTTTTCGCCTTTCCCTCACGGTACTGGTTCACTATCGGTCAGATATTAGTATTTAGCCTTACGGGATGGTCCCCGTGGATTCAAGCAGGGTTTCTCGTGCCCCGCCTTACTCAGGTACCTGCTTCGAGTCTGGATCAATTTCGTCTACGGGTCTGTCACCCTCTATGGAGCTCCTTTCCAGAAGCTTCGACTATCGACCAGATTGGTAACTCTACTGTTGCAGGCCCTACAACCCCCGACGCACCGAAATGCAACGGGTTTGGGCTGTTCCGATTTCGCTCGCCACTACTTTCGGAATCGAGGTTTCTTTCTACTCCTGGAGGTACTGAGATGGTTCACTTCCCTCCGTTCGCCTATTCCAACCTATGAATTCAGTTGGATATACCCAGGTTTTGCCTGGGTGGGTTTCCCCATTCGGAAATCTCCGGATCAACGCCTGTGTGCGGCTTCCCGAAGCTTATCGCAGCTTGCCACGTCCTTCATCGCCTATATCTGCCAAGGCATCCACCGTGCGCCCTTAGTAGCTTGACCATAGAATTTACTCGCACGCAGCAGAGAGACTACCTCCACTTACTCGCAAGCAATCTACGTTTTGTCCATTCGCCTGTATCAATCTAGTTGATACGAATTATCTAAAGACACTCAATCACTGACAGCTTTCTTCGGAAACAACCCGAAGACATGCTGCTCAGCCTTGTAGTTATATTTACCCAATCTATTCAGTTGTCAAAAATCGTCGAGCGACTTACATGTCGCTATCGCGCCCTGAGGCGGCCCGAGCATTGCTGCTCAAGGTTCAAACTCCGCTTGCGCAGAGCCTCAACCTGAAGCAGCGTCTACTTCCATATTCGAGGAGAGGATGGTGGAGCTGACCGGGATCGAACCGATGACATCCTGCTTGCAAAGCAGGCGCTCTCCCAACTGAGCTACAGCCCCATCTCTGTCACAGATTTTAGCATGACGTCGCGATGAAGTGGTGGGCCTGGGTAGATTCGAACTACCGACCTCACCCTTATCAGGGGTGCGCTCTAACCAACTGAGCTACAGGCCCGGCATTGTGCGCTGCACATGCTGCTCTGCTGACTCATAAGAGCCAAAGTCGAGCTCTTCTCGAAAAGGTTTCGAGGACACAGTTGAACGTGCGGAGCGGCTACGCCACTCCTGACCATCGATGTTGATCGATATTGGCAAAGAGAAGGTTTAGTTCAGGCTCATCCTGAGCAGACTTGCATCGCTCAGGACGGTACATGACAACGTCCCGGAGTACTCAGCCACTAGAGCTGCCCGCGATCGCGGGGCGTATCCGAGTGCCATGACGTTCTCTCTTAGAAAGGAGGTGATCCAGCCGCAGGTTCTCCTACGGCTACCTTGTTACGACTTCACCCCAATCATGAATTACACCTTGGGCGGCTGCTCCCTTGCGGTTAGCGCACCGACTTCTAGTGCAACC
>JAFDVP010000006.1 GCA_018268895.1 Acidobacteriota bacterium
GACGACGAGATATGCAGTCTCGTAGAACACACCATCCACATCCCCAAAGCTCCTGAGATGCTGCTGCCGATACTTGAAGTTGTGCCGTTGCAGCTACTCGCTTATCACGTTGCCGTGAGGAGGGGCTGCGATGTCGATCAGCCCAGGAATCTGGCGAAAAGTGTAACGGTCGAATAGGGTTCAGATCTGGAGATTGAGTCATTCTGCTGCAGCGGCAATCTCAGTGATGGCTGCGACCGGGATTCGAAGAGTTAACCCAGAATTCGGACCCGGCGGTAGTCCCAGAGCAGGCTCAACACCTTGTGTGGTTCGGAGATCGGCCAACACAACCGTGGGATTAACGTAAGTTCCCAATTTCGCTTGAGATTCGATTCGAGGTATCGCAACGCTCTTAGCACGATAAACTTCCAGATCAGGAATACCTTCTGCTATGGCTCGTTTACATAAACCACGCACGAAGTATCGATTGAATTCTCCCTCCCCCATTGTCTGAGAAGCGGTATAAGGAACAGCTGCCCAAGTAGTTCCTCCTTTTGGCTTCTTCTTCTCGTACTGATTAGCAAGACACTGTTCAGCAACTAAAGCCTTTGCAAGAGTGTCGTCATTCCCGCTCTCAGCAGCTATACGCAGGATTGTGGGCCAACGCGTTTTACCGTAAGCATTTAAGAAATTGCTGATGTACATGCTACCCGCTTCAATATCCCAATCAATCTCTTCCACCATGTATTTTCGTGTTTCTGCATCAAGATTTTCGTATGCTAAACCCATTCTTTCTCCAATTCATCTAAAAATCGGGTGCCTCATTCATGCGGCACCCGGCAAATCCCTCACTCGCATATGAGATGAGCTAAGCTGCTTGATCCCATATGTCTGCCAAAGCCTTCGCCAACGGCTTCAGGCGTTTTTCAAAATCAACATCAAGGACAGTCTCAACATAGGTCCTTCCGGTACGAGTGTCAAAGAAACGCATCTGATGGATAGGAACCTCGATGCCTTTGTGTTTGCTGGCTCGACTCATCATCTGCAATATGAGGCGGATGGTCTGTTCGGATCGTGACCGCTTGCTCATTCCGAACTTCCACATCATCACTGTTCCATCTACTTCGGCAAAGAACTCGGGTTGCAGATTCACAGCGACATTCGTTGACACCAAACATTGAAGACGCGGGTTTGGGAAAATTTTTAGCCGTTTGTTGCCGAACTCGGAATAGAAGGCTCTATACGCGATGGTATTCGCCGCAATCCGAGCATCGTTGAGTTTGTCAGTCCAACTGGCTACGATACAAGCTTCTCTCAGAGCCGTAAGCTTTTGATCCATTGTGCCCTTTGGACATAGACGCCCCCGCATCAGCTGAAGCGCGGGCTTGTAGTACACCATCATGCCCTTCGCAGGTCCTGTGACACCCTTTTTGTAGTCTTTGATCACATTCGCGCGCTGCTGCTGCGTACGAGCTTCTAAAAATGCACAAAAACAATTTAGCGAGCAAACCATGTTTGGCACTCCTTCGATAATCGGTCAATGAAAGGTTGACAACCGACATTGGAGTGCTCAAAGATGCAAATGAGCAGACCAAATCGGTCAGCGGAGGCATGGGTCGCCAGCTTTCCTAGGGCAGGGCGACTCATGCCTGGTTACTTTGCTGAAGCGAAGAAAACACAAACTTCGCGCTATATCCAACTTACCATTGAGCATTCGGGAATTGTCAATTCCGAAATTGCATCCAAAACTGTGCAAATCGTGGAAAACGCGGCAGATATGAGTCCCTCTCGCTCACATATATCTAGCTTGATACGTGGGACGTGGGATTCCATCTTGGGCAGCTAGGAGGGTGGCTAAGACATCCAACCCAACCCATACCTCGGATGGCGGGTGGCCCATACATCCAAATCAGCCCATACCTCGGGTGCCCTATCCATGCGGTCTCATCGCATGGGTGGGTCATTCGAGCGAAGCTCAAACCGCTTTCCCCAACCCATCTAAAATCTCACCATGCCCCACGGCCTCGAGCGCCGGCAACAAACCGGCCAGCTTCACTTCATCACCTTTAGCTGCTACCGCTGTCTCCCCTACCTCAATGACACTGCGTCCAAAGGCAGCCTCGAACAAGTCATCGAGAAGGCCCGTCGCTCCCACAACCTCTGCATCTTCGCCTACGTCCTCATGCCCGAGCACGTCCACCTGCTGACGAGCGAGCCGCAAACGGATTCACAGCCCCGCACCCTCGCCTCCTTCCTCAGTGTCGTCAAAGGCGAATCGTCCAAACTCCTCAAAGGCGACCGCGAGAAGTTCTGGCAGACGCGCTACTACGACTTCAACACCTTCACCACCGGCAAATTCGTCGAGAAGGTCCGGTACATCCACCGCAACCCAGTCACTCGTGGCCTCGTCTCACGTCCGGAAGACTACCGCTGGAGCGCGTGATCGCCATCGCCACTGAAGGCGACGACGAGATATGCAGTCTCGTAGAACACACCATCCACATCCCCAAAGCTCCTGAGATGCTGCTGCCGATACTTGAAGTTGTGCCGTTGCAGCTACTCGCTTA
>JAFDVP010000008.1 GCA_018268895.1 Acidobacteriota bacterium
CCCCAAAACCCCAAAACCCCAAAACCCCAAAACCCCCAAAACCCCAAAACCCCAAAACCCCAAAACCCCAAAACCCCCAAAACCCAAAACCCCAAAACCCCAAAAACCCAAAACCCCCAAACCACAAAGTTGAAAGAAACGAGTGAAAACTCACTCGAAAACAAGCAAAACCACTAAATCCTAAAAACCAAAGGGGGGTAATTCCAAAAGTGCTTGGAATCCAGTGACAATTTTAACTCCACATTTCTCGAAATTCAAATATTAAGGATCAATCCCTCTTCAAAGCCCGTTCTCCTATCTCAACAAGGAAAGCTTAGCTGTACTTTTACTAGTTGACGAAAATGTGCCGAACCCTTTGAACTCCTTCAAGATCTTCTCAACATTTCAATAATGGACGAGTGAAGTAAAGTTATCGAAACCCTTTTAATCGTCATACCCAGGAACCCCAGACAATTCGACATCTTGATTTTAAACTTCTTAGAGATTAGGGTTGTGATTCATACTTCTCTCCTTTCTAATATCGTCCCAATCAGGCTCTCTCACTCCAGAGTTTTCAGGAGCTTCTTCCTTCATCTATTCCTTAGCCTTTGGAATTCTGACTTCAAGATGAATAGGAGCAAGATCTTCATCACATCTGCCTGTAAGCTCTGCAGGATCAACAGCTCTAAACTTGGAAGGAAAATGCATCTCATAAGGAGTCTTGGGTGACTATTCAGGATTTACAATCTTCTCCTTCTTCTCTTCTTCAATGGCAAACTAAACCTTCTTCTTCTAGCAAGACTTAATAGCTGTCTTAACATAGTCAGGAACATGATCTCTATCAATAGATCTCAACTATCCACTAGCAACAAGCTAGAACTAAGCTCTTTGATCCCAGAGCCAATCCTTGAGAAGCTCCTATCTCAGTTCTGCATTATCAACTGTGCAATCTTTAATAATTTGCTTCAGATGAACATATCTCAATGTCAGTTCCTTTCAAAGATTAGACAATCTTCTCTCTTCCTTAGTAGCTGTTGAAACCTCACAAAGATAGGCATGACAGTACTCAATCAATGTCTGAACATTGATCCAACCAAAGAGGTCTGGGAAATCATCAATATCAATCTCAAGGTTCTAACTTCCATGTCCTTCTGAAAAGATGAGCTTTCTCTACTGGGTTTCCTAGCTCTTCCAGAAATTAAGTCCCCAGTAAAATGGCTTCATGGTATAGCCTTCCACAGCGCTTCTCACTTAACAAAGCTTCTTGAAGATGTCAACAGCAGCTGCTCTCTAAAGCTCCTCTGATACTGAGAGATCATCCCCATTTTGGAGAGCCTAAAGTGTAGGTCCAAGCTGAATTGCATGGAAAATGATCTGACCAATCTTGAATCACTACTTCTCCATCTAAGGATTTAGAGTTCCTGAAGTGACTGAAACACCAAAGAGGGTCTTGAACATCCTAGCCTGTTCATCATTGTTATCCTTCTTCCAGTTTTTAGAGTTGTAAGACTTCTTCTCGCTCATTGGACTTGATTCTAATTCTATGATTATTGAGTCCGAGTCCGACATTAAATATAAGTATAGACTCACTGTATCATCTAGATACAGTGACAATTGCCATATATATAAGACCAAGAGACCAAGCTCTATAATATTAAGAATGTAACAAGACTAGTAGACAACTGAACAGAAGAACGATGAAACGCCCGTCTTTCACGCACCTGAGAGAGAAAATGAAGAAGAAAAAGCATAAGAATTCAACGAAAATGAAATTAAACGAGTTTCGTCAGACGATGACATTTCACTAGATTCAACCCCACTTTCTCACTCAGAAAAGGTCAACGACCTCTATAGATTCACTTACGAGAAACCCAGCTCACTCTAGTATGAAAAACACGTAATGAAACTAGCAACGCAAGAGGAATAGAACCATAAATCCTTCAATGATTACTTCAAAACGTGCAAAATGTACTTTGACATTTTCGTCAAAGCAAGACCAAAAAACCACTGTATACCCTATTTCTCATTCTAGTAATACCTTGAAATCGAGAATAACAGACTCGAAGACTACATCTGAGATTAAGAAGCAACTTGTGAACTAAGAACAGGCAAATACCTTCCAATTTGCATGATAATTGAACCTCCAGGCATCATTTACTCCTTCTACTTTCAACAGTTTGATGACAGATTCTCAACAGTCACACTCCAAGACATGATCAATGAGACATAGAGACTACTTGACGAAAGAATCAGAGACCCCACCATACTGAACCAATACAAGATTGGAGTCAACTCTCTAGGTACCAACCCAGCAACAGGATGGATGGCTATATACCCCTAGTTCAGAGACTCAAAAATCCTCTGTGAGTTCCAAATCAATGAAAATCTCAACAAACCCATTATTGTACCCATTGGTGAAGTCAGAAAGGACATCTTTAACGACCTCTGGGACAACCAATTCATTAGAAGGAACCAAATCATTCAGCAACTCAACATCTTACCCAAGAATGTTAAGAAACAGTACGAAAGACAGACACTATTCAATGTCAAAAAGCTCAGCAAAAACCTAGTTTCAGTCCCAGGACAATTTCAAAAATTCGTATACTTTCCCGAGAGATTCATCAACCTTTCAGTATCAGGCAGAGTCAAGTACACCAGGACCCCAGCTACATCAGAAGAAAACGAACAAATGGTCATCCTAATATTAAATGAGTAACGTTACAAACGCTTCCACCATTTTCTCTTTTAAGTCTCACTAATTAATCAAGATTCAGTGACATACCTATTAATACTTAAACTAAAATCCAACACGTGTAATATTAAAAATGGATAAGTCTCAATGGCAGCAACTCACTGGAGCTCATCAAATGAGTGACCAGGAGCCCCGATTCTCCTCTAGGTACAGACACCCAGGACAAGACATCGATGACGGCATCTCTATTCAGGAAATCGACCCAAATGAAGTCTCATGTTCAGCAAATGACATCTTCCTTGACTCTGAATCACAGACATCGTTCATCAACAACAGCAATATGAACCCAGTGAACCTTCTGAACCAAATCAACATGCTAACTCCTCAACAGAGACTCGAGAATGACTTGTCGAGCTCACAATTCGACCAATACTATCAGGCAAACCTCAAATTCGTAGAACTGAAGAACAATATCAACCTGGAAAACTACTACAAATACCAAGTAAGTCTTGGAAAGACTCAAATCGTTACTTCTCTCATCGATGCAATCCTTTTCAACCTCAATCTTCAATCAACACTCGCCTGGAACCCCTAATCTCTCTGCGTAAGTGACATCACATACTCTATGGGACATCAATAGCTCAAGATCCCCATCACAAACAACTATCAGGAGCTTACAAAGGCACAAATATGGCCTTTCATCGTTGAGAACTCTGCAAATTTCACCACTTATGAGAAAAACTTCATCATTCAAGAAGAATGAAATGTCTTTTCACAAGCAATCCTTCAAGCACACTTTGTCAAAGACAGATATGGACTCATTCCCTTCTACACCATCAATCCAATCAACCTTTAGATTCACATTCCAGTCATAAATGAACTCTTTATTGGCTTCAATACGACCAAGAACAATGAAACCATCATTACTTTCATGGCAAATTTCTCAGAGAACATCAATTATGGAATGGTCTACTGAATCATGCTTCAGATATACTCTGCATATCTCACTGGAAATGCAAACAAGATACAAAAGTTCAGAGTAAGAGACTCTCAGAATGAATGTCCAGACTTTGACGAACTCTTCCTAATGATAAGTTCCACGAACAAATCACATAAACTGGACCCAGAGATCATCTGCAATGAAGAAAACAGATCAATGTTCAGAACATTTAGTTACACTCATAGTGATAGACTCTAGAGACAGCTCCAATCCTTCACAGAATTGAACATTCACTTAGAGGAACTTGAAGAAAAGGACATGAGAAAAGACCCGAGTTCTATCGTAGGAAACCAAAGATAGAATTACACTACTCAACTTGAATTGTTACACGACCCAGAAATGATCAAAGCTTTCAATGAACAGAAGCTCTTCACCTTTTACTACAGACACAGATACTTCCACGCCATCAATACTCAAATCAATCTTCTAATCAAGACTTGTTGCAACATCAAATGGCTCATTGTCTACAGAAACACAGACAATCCTAAACTCACTCAGACGATTCCTCAAGTCAAGCAAACATACTAGTCACATGTTGTCTATACTTCACTAAGTACAATCCTTTGTGACCTCATGCAATTCAACTCAAATGAGGATCAATAGAAAGCCATCAAAAACGCCTTTTCTCTCTGCGATAAAGAGATCCTTCTGAACTATCTCACCTTGAAATCCTTCGAAAAACTCATGCAACAGCAATACCAAAACATCCAAAAGCTATTTGCATGCCAAAACCAATGAAACCATTCTGAACTCTCAATGGATCAACAACTCCTTTTGACCCAGCTTTAAGACCCAACATTAATCAGACAAAATTCCATTGACATTGAAAGCCAAAACTAGTACCAAGAGGACATCAAAGAAGAAGAACAAAGCGAAATTCAATGACAGAGATTTGTAACTACGAGAAGAACTAGACAACCAAACAACCAATACAGCAAAGAAAAGAAGCTGGTTCAATAGCAAATCACAAGCATTACTCCATTCTCACATAAAGATAGCTCTGCAACTCTGAGTAAATTGATCCAAACAATCAAACCAAGTGTAGAGTTAATGATAAGAGATCAATTCAACAATGAACAAAGTCTCAAAGAGGAAAGAATCACGATCCAAAACTTCAGAATCAACTTCCAAACACTACTACAAGAATCCCCACTTGACATTTGCGCACTCCCACCTAAACTAGCTCTACCAATCATACTAACTTTCCAATGGATCGCTCAGAAAATACTAACTCATACTCCTTCAGGAATTCACAGAACCAACCTTATACTCTCTGGAGAATCTTAATCAGGAAAATCAAGACTTGCTGACATGCTAAAACTAATCTTCTCAGGTAAAACCTATAGAACCTCTCAGAACTTTCAAGATCAAAACATCACAGAGGCAGGTATACTAATCTCAGAAGAACTCTAAACAATTCAGGAACAAAATCAAGTCTTGCTCAAAGAGCTCAAACTCCTAATGGACACATCAAATCATAAGTCAGCATCGATCAAGCACAAGGAATCTGCCAACTTTGGGAAATACGTACCAGTCGTAATCACAAGTAATCAAGACATCTGGAAATGCATACAGGAGAACTTTAAAGGAAATTCCAAGACAGAAGCAAACGCAATTGTCAATAGAACACTGCAAATCAAATTCCATGATACATTTGTCTCTACAGAAAACAAGGAATTCGCCTTTGGATGGGATACACAAATCAAGCAAAAGAACAATCAAAACCTCGACACGCTAACAAAGAAACTTGCAGCTACCTTCATCTACTTCTTAATCAAAGTACACCCTCAGAACCATTTCCTCAATCAACTCATCTCAGAGACACAACGATTCAACCTCGAACAGTTCATGAAAGAAACTTACACTGAAAGAATCTTCACACAATGTGCAAAACCAACCAACCTTAACGATAAAACAACAAAAAACCCTTCTGCAATCCCCAAGGAACTTATGGAACTGGCATACAATGAACATTCTTCTCAAGCTCTAGGCTTTGGAAAAGACGAAGGAACATTTGATTTCCTTGCACATAGAACCTATGACAATCTGAGCTTTGACTTCATTGATTTCATCACAAACAAACTCCATTTCAGTAAACTTGCCTACCGCGAACAAGCAGAGAGATGCCACACAATAAGAATTGCACTCTTTCAGACTTCAAACAATGTGTAAAAGAGTCTCGTATGGAAAACACTTCAAATGCAAGACTTTGCAAACAGCTATTCGACAGACAAACTTAAAATCATGCTGGTTCAGTAGCTCTTACTAGCAACCCAAAAGACAACAAATGTGTCTCTCGAAGAAAGATACAAAATGCTTCAGGAAGAAAACCCGGAATGGATAAGACTCATCGATAAGATCAGCGAAACTTACAAGTACCAATGTCCTTGAAACATCATTGAAAAGTACATCATACAAGCACTATAGTACAGACTCACAAGCAACAATAGAATGAACGACATCAATCTCATACAACCATAGCTAATCGCTGATGAAGAATTTAAAGAAAATTAGAACTTCCTCCAGGCAGAAATAGTCTCCCAAAAAGGAAATAAGACCAGAAAGAGAAGAGACACAATCTCAGAATGTGATGTAAAAACCACAAAAGCTGAATTCGAATTCAGGTTTGATACCCCAAAAAGCAGACCCGGTGTGCCAACTAAGAGACTCTTTAAAGAACGAGAGGAATCAAAGGAAAGAAACGATACACCATTCCCTGAAACTGAAGACACATCACTCAAATTCACAATTCAAATACCTAGTGTCCATGAAACTGATTCATAACAACAAGACGAGTAAATGGTCTTTCAAATCCCAACTCTCAAGACACCTTCTCCAGATTCAAATTCAAGCCGAAGATCTAAGAGACAAAAGCTCACTGAATAATCATAATCTCATTAAAACAAACCTTCTTCAACCTCTTTGTATTTTGCCCTCTAATGCGTTCAGTACTTCTCCTAAATCTCCTCCTTAAACGTCTAATCCCTATTCCTTTTGAAACCAGCAACTCAAACCTAAGTTGTCATAGCCTAAACCTTTTTGAACAGATCAGCTTCCTTTACCATGGCCAAAAGTAAGTCCTTATTACCAGTATACTAGCTTAGTCTAAGCATTGGGTCAAATGACGTATCGAATTTCATAGACCAACCAGAATCCTTCACAGCATTAAAACCCAGAACCGAAATGAAAAACCATAGAATGATCGTGTCATTCTTCGCAAGAATCATCTTACTATCCTCGGAAAACTTGTCAGCTAATCCTCCTTGAAGAGCAGTGATAAATCCCTTGATGAAATCATCTGCAAGCATCATATCCAGGATACCCTAACCCAAAGGTTTCTTCTGTCCATTAAAATCTACAACCTAAGTAAGCTACAAATCACCCTGCAATGTCGCATCAGTGTGCAAAGAGACAACCTTCTTCATAAAATTGAGCAAGGCATAAATCCCTTGACCTACAGACTTTCAATGTTCCAGGACATTTCACAAAGATCACATCCACACTGCAGCCTTTTCCTAAGGACTATAAGGAACTGAATATTCTTGAACAGTAAAAGATCACAAATCATCCCTGAACTACACAAGTTAACTTGTATTCAAAGGAACAGGGCCCGTGTCCTTCTTTGCAGGAAGTGAATAAATAGGCCAATAGAACATGGTCCAAGATTTAGGATACTGCATTGCGCCCCAAAAACCAGAATGTGACATTGTAAGAAGGTCATAAGAGTTGCTGTAAATAGGAACCTTCAGATCAACATAAGGAGTAACAACCTTTCAAGCTCCATTCAATTTTGATTTCACCTTCGCATCATCCATAGTCGACAATTTAGGATCACTCCAAATAGCCTTGTATTTCACGGTGACATTAACATAAGGAGCAAACGAAGTAAGATAAGCTGTCGGTGCAAAGTAAACATGAATTGGAGCCATAGGCATGATATGTTTATAGGTCCTCATGTTCTAAAAGGCCTACAATTCCTTCTCTTTCAACGTATAGTAAGGAATTAGCACTAGAGAATCTACAATAGCACACAAAGCACGGATGACTTCAATCCCTGAATCATTGTTCACAACCTTTGGATAATCTCAAACAAGTTCCTCAACAATAGCAGAGAATACAGTGACTGAAAATTTCACTTCAGGCTTCAATCTATCAGAAAGCCATTACTTCAAATCTTCAGGTGTAGCTGCTGCATCTCAAATCGCTATGAGTAAATTCTCAATAGCTGACTCAACCTAACCAGACATGAGACTAAGTGTAGTCATTTTCTTGTACCAATCAGCGAAAAACCCCTTAATCAAACTTGTAACATCTTTGATTATTGCATCCGATGAAGCTTGGTGTTCAGGGAAAAACCCTTAAATAACATCCAAGACACGATTCGTGCCATCACACCTCAAAAAGTCTGTCGGTGAAACCTTTTAACCCTTCTAATCCGAAGAAATATTCAGAACAGGTAAATGTACCTAAGGCATAATGACAGTGCAATCAGAAGAAGGAGTCATTGAAACCTGCTGAACTTTGATCGCAATCAATTCATAACCTCAAGCCAAATAATGAAAAGCACTCTTCTTAAAATGAACATCCTAAAGTACACAATCAATAGGAATAAAAACAGAGGCAGGAGAAGAACTATGAGCAACATCAAACTCACTGATACCGTCAACATTAACATGACCAGCAGCTTTTGCAGGCATCCTAAAATCTGAAACTTGTAATCATGCAAGATTGTCCATAAATGCTCAAGTATACATGGATGAAACCCCTTGACCACTAGCAACAATGTTATTAGAGTACTGATAGCAATTGTAGATGTCTGAAGCATATCCCTTCTTAAAAATCAATCCTTGTCTATTATTGAAAACCTAAGCCTAATCAGCTTCGTAAACATTCAATGATAATGCATTCTTCATCTCAAGCGACCAACGAGCAAACACATTGTTATAGTAATCATTACCAAAATCAGATGTCAAAAGCCACCCAGCACCAAATTTCCCTTACTCTATCCTTGTACGGATTTAGGAAACATCAAGAGGAGAAACATACTTTACACCATTGATCTTAGCCTAAAACTTAGCATTCTTAGCCTCTTAAGCAACCATGTAAGACTCTTTCACTTCATTAGAGTCTAACGTGTGACCAAGCTACATCCAATTACCAACAAATCAAAGCCAAAGACTTGGAATTTACACATCTGAGGTCTCCATTTCAGTAATGGCTTCTTTGTTTCCTTCACCATCTTTACCAAAATACTCAAACTCATAAGCAAGAGATGACATTTTTGCAGCCTATTCGTCATTCAAACCAACAGTTTCCTTCCACCATGTAGTGTCTAATCAATCATCTCGAGTTGCATCAACCACTTTCTAGTATTAATCTGTACTAAGTAGTTCACTGTAAGTCTTTATAACTTCGTCACCGAGCTACTTTTTCAAAGCCTTAAATCAAGATCTTGAAACTTCCACGTAATAATCTCAGCTGATTGCGAAATCCTTAACATTAAAGGTCTCAAAAACTCCAGCTCCGGACAAACGAAAATCAAGAATGTTCCTGATACGTTAACCAACATCCTAATACAAACTACTTCACGTCCACTCAGGACCAACTTCTCCAGTCCTTCCACGATCCTAAGGAAGAATATAATTAAACAGCCCAGATTATGACTTATTAGCAAGACTTGCCTTTATCTCATCTTGATTAGAAACATAAAACTAAGGGTGTTTTGGATCATATAATCTAGCCGCTTTCTGTACATCCGCAGCAGAACCACCTCCTTAGAGATAATTCACTTATTGGGTCAAAGAAGCTACCTAAGCTTCAAGAGACAAAACAAGCCTTCTAAAACTCTTTGCCTGATTTTGGAACCGATCCTTATCAAGTTTATCCTGAGTTCATTCAGCCTAAGTCTCAAAATCCCGTTACTTATCTCTCTGAATCTCAATTCGTTTTTTGAGGCTTTCAATATTCACAAGAAGACTCTCAATCTACTTGTCTCGAAAACTAGCCTTCTTCTTCTTGTCATTCATCTAAACATCAGCCATTGGATCTGCCATCTAAACAGGTTTGACTTCTATTTATTATTATAAGACTTTCGAAACTGGAAACAATAAAGGAGCATCAACATGCATCGCCTCCTACTAAACACTCGGTTTGGGTTCAGTAACTGACTTAAACTTTGAAACTAAAGTCACAGGCAGAACAGACTCCTTTCATTTCTACTCTTCTTACTTCCGCTTTTCCTCTCATTCTCAATTTTACTTCTACAGGTCCATAAGCTATTACTTCTTCAAGTCATCCAAAGATACGAAATCAACTTTTTACTTCTCAATTGTCTTCTCTACAACTTTCTTCTCCTCTACCAGCTTCTTTTACTACTAAAATTCATCAACGACCACCTTGTAATCTTCTGCTACAGGCTCTAGACTTTACTCAGGTTTAACCAAAAATTCATTCATCTCCTAATCGTCTACCTATCAAAGATCCACTACACCGGCGACAACAAGTTACAACTCCTGCTGTAAATTCTCATTGCCTGCTAACTTGTAATCTGCAGTCTAAATTGCAGCTTATGCTAAAGAAGGATACAACCCTCCTTATCCTGCACCCTTTTCAAGCAACTCTCATAGTTTAACCGAAGTTTCATCCAAAGTAGTCTAAGCAATAGCTCATTGATCAGCAGTTATACTCTTCTTAGACAATTCATTTCAAGCATTATCAATAATTCACCTGTAACGTCGTTCTTAAAACTAAGCCTATTAAAGAGCACCTTCGTCAACTTAAAGAGGAATCGCAAAGGAATAAACAGGTTCAATCTTCTTACCTTCTTCCATCTTCACATCTTCAACATCCAAATAAACCGGCTCATCAAATGATTTGAGATAATTTGTGTACGTACCAAAAGACATCGTAACCAAATCTCCATCTACAGCATTCAGACCACAGAATTCCCTATATTCTTCAGTATCCAAAGGATCAGACTTTGAATTAGCAAATGGATAGCCCATAACCTAAAAGGTCTTGTACAACTCAAACAAATGTTCAATCTGAATTCCTCACCAAACCACATAATTTGGAACAAGCTTAATACCAAAAACTTCGAAATTAGACATCCTATCAACTCAATTCGCTATATCAGGTTTCAACTCATAGGACATCTATAGAGTAACCTCTTTCATGTAATACTTGTCCCAAAAATTGACCTTGAAATCATTCAACGCTCAATCTTGATTAAACTTACTCATCTCATAACCAAGTACAACATTTACTCTAGAGTAAGCCTAAGGATCAAAAAACATTCGGTCAATACTTACAGAAGTACCAGTTCAAAACTCTTACACGTTGAGTATATTCGCAAGCATCTACTTGGATGGATCAGTGGACTTAGCATATCGTTTTCTCATCTCCAAGCTATAGATCCTAAAAACTCAAAGGAAAAAGTCCCATCAATAAACAAGAAATTCTGTAGCCCATCTTTACCGAAACCTAAATCCAAACTTATCACTGTTGAATGCGATCTCAACAAAGTAACACCATTCCTCTTCACCAGCCAAAACAATCAATTGAATCATGAAAGGAAACATGGCAAGCGTCTACAAACAATCAAGTACCTTAGAATCAGAACTCAAAAGCTTCTTGTAAACATTCTAAGGACAATTTACATATCAAGTAAGTTAAACAGCATACGGTTTACTTGCAGCATATTTCGGATCCAAATCCATTTTAGTAAAACTAAAGTTTGGATCAACTGAAAGCATCGAATTATGTCCTGAACACAAACTCCTAATTGAATCTCAAGAACCCTAGTGAATCAAACCTCAAAGCTAATGAAGAGCATTAAAATTACCACCACCAACATCCTTTAACAAGTAAAGGACAGCATTTCGATACTACAACATGTGCCCCATAAAAATAGGAAAATCCTGATCAACAAACTGAAACAGTTCAGGCGGAGCAACACCCTTCTTTTTGTTCAAGTAAGGAAGATGTATAAACTAGCTATTAAACGCAATGTTAGGAATCCTTTTGAAGACCTAAGGCTGATAATAAAGCTAGTACTTCATATTCTTGTTCAACCAAGTCTACACCAAGCTCTAGTACACCTTCACAAAAGACGAATACTGCTAAACAAAACGCTTGTTGTAATCTTCAAGCATTGCTCATATAGTTGCAGATCATTTACCCAATTCTTCAAGGGATGTCTCAGGAGAAGTAACCTTCATTGCAGCCGCCGTAAATCCTAACTACTCTTTAGCCTCTTAATACTTCCAGTAGGTTGATTAACAAAGACAATATGCATCAATGTAAGCATCTGAATTAATCAACTTCACATCACTAATGAACAAGTATGGAAGCAATTTACCTCGCTGATCACTAACATCAAAGAACAAATCATAAGGACCGTAATGAGTACCATTAACCATAATAGCCCAGTAGTAATCATAGTAAACAGTAACAAGTCAAGCATTAGGATCAGTTCACTCGTGCCTAAAAAGACTGTGGATCAAAACTTTCAAAAACCTCTTATTAGGCAAATCAGTGTTTGGTTCATCAACAATGAAAGCAGCTAGACCTTTCTTCTATACATTCTTAACAAGTTTTCAACGAAGAATAGGAGATTCTTCAAGAGGTTAAGCCTAAACACCTAAACGCATCTAAACTTCATAAGGCTACATCTTGCTAAAACCCCTAGCCTACATTTCCCAATATTCCCTAGACAAAAACCCACCATCTTCAGACAACATTATTATTATAACCCTCCTTTCGTGTAACCACCAGGCCCACCAGCATAAGCCTAAACCGCACCTAAAAGTCCTTTACCTGCCGTATTAACAGCAGCCTCCATAATTGGTTAACCAAAAGTCTAAACAGCACCAGCTATTTTATCAAAGTCTCCTTTAGATCTATCCATCATTCCACCAACATAATTCATCACATTGTCAGCCAATTTCCCAATGAAGCTTCTTGCACCAGTCTCACTCTTCTAAGTCTGATTAAGTAACTATGCTCCAGCATCTGAATTCGACACAATAGCCTCAACAACTTTCAAAGTCTTCTCTGAAGGTCATGGCTTCTCAACACCAATGATCTACTTTACACTCTGCATGGGAATACCTTCAAAATGTCTAACCACGTCAAATCAAAGCCAATTCTAAGCTGCAGGATAGCTAGTCGAAGAAGGTAAACCTTCCCAGGAAATAGTCAACTATTCAGGATCATTATTATGACCCTTTCAAGCACCCATACCAATGTAGTCACATAATTTTGCTCCATCAGAACCAGGTGCAACACCAATCTCGGATGGATCTTATGGAGGATCCATAACATTTGCAGTATTCAAACCATTCAAACCACAATAATCTCTAAAATTTGTATACTAAACCTAAGGACCTGCAAATATCTTACTGTAATC
>JAFDVP010000010.1 GCA_018268895.1 Acidobacteriota bacterium
CCCCAAAACCCCAAAACCCCAAAAACCCCAAAACCCCAAAACCCCAAAACCCCAAAACCCCAAAACCCCATTTAGCTTAATCAGTGTTGCTTTCTAATCAGTTCATTAACACTCACTGATTTTCCACCACTTTACTCTTTTGCCGTTTTTCAGGGCTTCATTTTCTTATTGTGCTCGAATCTAAGTGACTTAGTTAAGGAGTGAATCCTGGTTCTTCATCTATAGTTTTCAATCTGATAATTTTATCCAATTGGCTGGCTACGTTTTCTGCTTGGTTTTGTTTCCGTTTTTCATCTTTAAGTGTCTGTTTCCTTTTGATGATTTCATGGATATATCCTGTTTAAGCATTGTTTTCCTCTATCATCATTTTGAATCTCTCTACATTCTCTCTGATTTTAGGCATAGCCGTCTACTATTTAGCAAGGAACATGCTTATTACTACTATGACAATCGTTAAAGCTGTTTGGATTAGCTGTATCATATCTTAGTCGATCATCCTTATAATATTTAATATTATGGAAAGGATTTCTGATACTATTCCTTAGTCGACTGCTCTCAATCCATTTGAATATGGTTAGTAAGTCGAGAATTTAATGAAGATCTTACAGGCTAAAGTCCCTAATGAACATGAAAGGGATATCATTCTTAAAATGGCAGCTGATTAGAAATGAGGTCTTGATTATGAGTTCCTCATGTGTTTGTTCTTTCCTGAGTATGCAAAACCAACTTGATGGCCAACTCAGTTTACTTTCCCTACAGCTGTTTTCACTTAAAAGTTCTCTTTCACTGTTGCTACAGGAGCATCAGGTATGGGTTGAATCACCTTTTTACCAAAGGTAGTTAATACCTATTCTTGCTATTTGTCAGTTGGTTCTTATGATATCAACCCTGGTACTGCAGATGTCAATTCACCTACAAATTTGTTACCTGGCACAACTGCTTCTGCTTTAGCATGATCGGCAATTGATTACACTCCTGATTAAACGTTCATTTTGGAGGCGATTAGTCCATCTTACTCTGGATTCATTTGGGATAACTATTCCCACATTCGTCTATGTGGAGCTTCTATTTGATGTTAGTATGTTGGTACTGCAGAACTTGAATCTGGTCTCTTTGCTGGTTGTCATGTTTGGGATCGTACTCCGTTTGAAATTGACCGGGATTCTGCATAGTATTAGTACTTTTACAAGATTGGTTGACCTTGTGAAGGTATGAGATTGTGTTGGGTTCCTAAAGACGAGATGGATCGTGAACTTTGGTAAGAAGAGATTAAGATTCCTGGACCTTCTGTTGATCCTAATGTGACTGTTCCTTCGTCATCAGAATCTACAGCTGGAAGTTAGTAGAATGGATTACCTTTTTGTGCAACTGCTTACAATTACCTCACTAAAGTTTAATGGTCTGGATTGTTTGGAGTCTATGCTAATACTGGAGCTGCATCTGCTTTGGATTTTGTTCCTACAACTGCTGCTATGACTAATAGTAGTGATTCTTTAAGTGGTTCAGTC
>JAFDVP010000011.1 GCA_018268895.1 Acidobacteriota bacterium
GGCGTTGCTGCGTCAGGGTTTCCCCCATTGCGCAAAATTCCCCACTGCTGCCTCCCGTAGGAGTCTGGACCGTGTTTCAGTTCCAGTGTGTCCGTGCGCCCTCTCAGGCCGGATACAGATCATCGTCTTGGTGGGCCATTACCCCGCCAACTAACTAATCTGCCGCGAACTCCTCTTCAAGCGCATTGCTGCTTTGACCCGTAGGTGTTATGCGGTATTAGCTGAGATTTCTCCCAGTTATTCCCCACTCGAAGGTAGATGATTCACGTGTTACTCACCCGTGCGCCACTGTACTCACAGACCGAAGTCCGCTTTCTCGTGCGACTTGCATGTGTTAGGCACGCCGCCAGCGTTGATTCTGAGCCAGGATCAAACTCTCGTTTAATCTTGGTGTGTCCGCTCCCAGGACGGAGGTCCGGGAGTCAGACGCCTCCAACCGCTCGAAAGGGTTGGAGGATATAACTAGTGAGAATGACTAAACCAAATTCCAAATCATCTCACGACTGGCACGTTCAACTATGTTGTCAAAGATCCTGACTGCATCCACACTAGGCGGGCAGCTTTGGATCAAGGAACTATCCGGCTCGAAAGCCTGGATCGTGTCCTCGAACTTGATGCGCTGTTTTCGTCTTTGTTTTCGCTGCTTTAGGGCGATCATTCAGCCCTTTCCATTTACCGCTCAGCAGCGTTCGACGTTTTAGCGAACTTTTTGAGATTATCGAAGTTTCGATCTCGTGTCAACTCGTTTTTGAAGTTTTTCGAGATTTTCTTTTCTCGAAGATCTTCGTTGCAGTTGACTCTGTTCACTACGCGCAAACTATCAAAATACCGTAACGGCGCAATATGGGCCGCGAAGCCTGGGCTTCTTCTAACTAATTGCAGTGGCTTGGGTTTGGAATCGGCTGGCCCTTGGCTCATGCCGCGATCAAACGCTTGGACTGCGCTCCGACTTACCTTGACCTTAGAGTTCAGGTGCGAAGCTCTTTGCTACTCACTGAGAATATCGTGCTTTCCACTTCCGTGCAAGCCGACAACTCAATGCGACTTCCTGAGAGTAACAGCGATACCGCATGGCTGCAACCGCCGCTGCCTGTTAAAAACTGCTTTTATCTGTCGAAAAGCAGGTTCTGTCCAGTAAAGACGCTGACTTTATCCGTCCTACCAGAGTCGATTTTTAATGCGCGGCCGAGGGCAAGACGGTTCGAGCTTCGCTCGAATGCCCACATCTGGCGCGATAGAGCTGCGCCGAAGATGGGGCACCCGGTTATTACCGTCAAGATCGGTGCCTCGCAAGCAAAAGCGTACCCCAGCGGCTGAAGCCGCTCTTCGCCAGCGGATCGTTGCGGCACGGCTCAAGCCGTGCCCTTAAGCAAAAGCGGTTCGAGCTTCGCTCGAATGCCCACATCTGGCGATGAAACCGCCAGATGTGGGCACCCGTTCTCACAAGCGATCGTGGCCGGCCCGGCTACCGCACGCGGAAGCTCTGAAGCATTGAGTTGTAGAGCGGTTTCAGCGTCTGGTAGTCGGGTTCGGGGGAGACGAAGACGATGTAGCTGACCGCTCCGTCTGGCCTTGCGATGGTCACCAGCAGGTCGCGCTCGGCGACTGCGTTGTTGCCATCGGTGATGGGCGATTTGCCGCGCAGCTCGACGGCGTTGGCAGGTTGTCCGCCGACGGTAAGCGTGGTCAGCTCTCCGGCCTGCTGCATGCCTCCGTTCTGCTGGCTGAGCTGGCGCGCGATGGCGGAGGTTGCCTGGGTGAGCGCGTTCTGGTCGCGGACGGGGCTCTGGAACTTCGCTCCGTCGACGATGGCCCCGTAGGCGATGCCCGACTGCCCTGCCCCGTTTGGCGGAACGAAGGCGACGTTGCCGTTCTGGCCCTCGCCCTTCTGCCAGCTTGAGGGATAGTTCATGGAGAAGGTCGCCCCCCGATAAGCCGTCATGCGGTCGTTGAGGCCGAGCGAGGCGCGGGAGAGCCTTCCGACAGAGCCGCCCTGATCTCCGGAGGAACCGTTGCTCGGAGCTGCGGCGGGAATGATGGTGGCGGGGCCGCCGGGGAGGAGAGCGTATTTGCCGCTGCTGCGCCAGGCCCCGGCTTCGACCTCCTCGGAGTTGTAGGTCTTCTCCTTGACGGAGAGAGCTTTGGCGCGGGTGAAGGCGGCGGAGGTCACGGTGGGGTTCGAGCGCTGCGGAAGGCTGGCGATCTCGGCAGTGACGTACTGGGTACGGTTGCCGGGGTTGGGGTGGTCGGAGAAGATCTGCGCTCCGCCCTCGCCGTACTTGGCCTGGATGATCTCGAAGAACTGGACGAGGCCGCGTGGGTCGTAGCCTGCGTCGTAGAGGATGTCGGTGCCGAGGAGGTCGGCCTGCTTCTCGTCGTCGCGCGACATGCGGAGGAAGCCGAGTCCGGCGACGGCTCCGATGCCTTGCGAGGCCATGGAGCCGAGCGCACCGTTACCGAGGAGGACTCCCGCCGCGAGCTGGCCGAGTCCGGCCCACATCCTGGGCGCCTGCTGCTTGGTCAGGTTGCAGGTGGAGTGGCGGAGGACGACGTGGGAGAGCTCGTGGGCCATGACTCCGGCGAGCTGGGCCTCGGTCTCGGCGGCGTTGATGGCTCCGAGGTTGACGAACATGGCCCCGCCGGGAAGGGCGAAGGCGTTGATCTCGTCACTGGCGACGACGTGGAAGTTGAAGGGCCAGCGGTAGCCGGGGGTGACGTTGACGAGCTTTGCGCCGAGGTTGCGGACGTACTGCGAGACGGGGGAGTTGTCGGGGAGAACGGGCATCTGCTTGAAGACCTCGGCGGCAACCTTGGCGCCTTCGGTCTGCTCCTGCTCGACGGTGTAGGAGTTCTTGCAGGGCGGCGGGACCTGGAAGCGCGCCCATGCCGGGGTTGCAGCTCCGGCGATAAGCAGTGCGAGTGCAACAACCAAATGTGTAAACCGCTGCCGGTAAATCATGATCGACCGCCTTCTCGTTAGTGGTTCAAAGCCTGCACCCCTGTGTGATGCTTCGGGCTTGATCTTTTATAGCTCCATCGGAGGGGTTTTTGCATGTGGCGGGTACTTACGGAAAGGCGGTTCGCGCTTTGCGCGAATGCCCACCTTAGCCCGCCTGCGGCGGTCGAAGATGGGGCACCCGCTGGCGGTGTCAATCCACATCTCAGAACGAGATGTGGGGCACCCGTCACTCGGGGTTATACATCCCACCCTTCGCGATGAAGCTGCGAAGGATGAGGCACCCGGGATGTCGTGTATGGCGAATCTCAGGAGGGCTTTGCGATGATGCCGAGGTCGGCTATGCCGTTGACGAAGTACTGCACCGCGAGAGCCACCAGCAGCAGGCCCATGATGCGGACGAGGATGCGAATGCCGGTGTCGCCGAGCATCGTAGCTACCTTGTCGGAGTTGCCGAGCACGAAGTAGCAGATGACGGCGGTGATGAAGATGGCGCCGAGGATGGCGGCCATCTGCCACATGGTCTGCGCCTGGCCGACGAGGACCATGACGGAGGCGATGGCTCCGGGGCCTGCGAGCATGGGGATGCCGAGGGGCACGATGCCGGCGTCCTCGGCGTCTTTTTTGCTGGCGGCGGCCTCGGTGTCGCCGGTGGCCTCCTGCGTGGGGGATCGTTTGGCTTCGAGCATGTCGAGGCCGATGAGCAGAAGGATGACTCCTCCGGCGATCTCGAAGGCAGGCAGGGTGATGCCGAACATCTTGAAGATGTACTGACCGGCAACGGCGAAGGCACTCAGGAAGATCAGTGCCGTCAGCGAGGCCTTGCGGGCGATGCGTTTGCGGCGCTGTGCGTCGGAGCCGGAGGTGATGGCGAGAAAGGTGGGCAGCGCGGCGAAGGGGTCGACCAGGAAGAAGATGGAGCTGAGCGCAAGGACGGAGAAGCGCACGTAGATGGAGTGTTGCAGGCCGGAGAGCGCCGTGAGGTGGGGGTCGAAGGCCACGGCTTATTGTGACACGAGGGGAAAGTTTGCCTGGGTATGGCATGCGGTGGCCGTCAAGCCACATCTCAGAATCGAGATGTGAGCACCTGGCACCCGGACAGTCTTTACCCCAGGGGCTAAAGCCCTGTTCTATGGGAGCTTGAGAGGCGGTTCGCGCTTTGCGCGAGCACCCGGCTTGTGGGTTGAGCGTCTCTACTCTGCGTCGAGTTGGGCGTTTGCGGATGGGCGGTTGCGCAGGATCTGGGTGCTCCAGAGGGCGAAGGCCTTGGAGGCGTCGCGCAGGCGGCGGGTGAGGCGGAGCTTCCATAACATGAAGCCCCAGAAGGGTTGAATCCAGCGCTCGGGGATGCGCCTGCGTTGCCTGATGCGTTCGCAGAGATCGACGATGTGGTTGAAGGCCATGGGCGAGGAGAACCAATTCTCGTAGGCCTCGCGGGCGAGACGGCCACGTTGTTCGCTTTCGTGGGCGTGGCGGTCGAGAATGCGGGCGAGGCTTGCGAGCCTGCGCTCGGGGACGCGGAGGGCGAAGCTGTCCCAGTCGGGGCCATGGGGCAGGATGTAGCGGTCGGAGAGGATGACGGGAGCGACGCCCATCTCCATCACCTCGAAGAGGCGGTAGGAGCCTGCGCTGGCTCCCTTGGGGCAGAGGGCGAAACGACTGGCGGCGATGGTGGCGGCGTACTTCTTCTGGTGCTCGTCGCGGCCGGGCTGTATCTCCCAGTGGTCGTAGTGGGAGGTGTCGCGGATGAAGACGTCGGGGCGGCGGAAATCGATGCGGAAGAGGCGCTTGCGCAGAAGCGAGCTGGAGCGTCCGGCGAAGGAGAGCAGGTACTTCTTCCCGGCCTCGAGGGGCTGTACGTTGGGGTTGGGCCAGTCGATGAACTTCTGGCTCTCGCAGCGGTTGAGGCGGAAGAGGCGCGGCCGGGTGGCGCTGGCGTAGACGCCGGGAAGCAGCGGCGCGAGAATGTCGTCGTCGTTGTAGACGAAGGTCTTTTCGGGATAGAGGCGGGGCAGGGGGTTGTCGACGACGCCGTCGCCGTAGAAGGACCAGCGGCCTACGAAGAGAATGAGGCCGGCCTCGGCGGGGTCGTCGACGAGGACATGCCTTTGCGGCGATGCCTGGCGATGAAGCTCCAGCATGGCTTCGTAGGTGCTTGGAAGAAGACAGACAAGGTGTATTTTCATCCGTCAGTTGTCCTGCGCCGGAGTTCCCCGATGGCCGCGGGCGGGAAGTTTGATGAAGATAGCATGGGACGGGTCGCGGAGTGGATGGCTGGAAAGTGGGATGGGGCCGGGGGTGGTGGGCGGCAGGGTCCGCGCTTCGCGCGAATGGGCTCCCGGGGCGTTCCTCCATCCCGCCATCTCAGAATCGAGATGCGGTGCACCCCGCACCCGGATTGGTCGCGCTTCGGGAAGCCGCTATAATCGAGGTTTAGGCACAGGAGCGAACATGCCCGTACAAGCGACAGCGAACATCTGGCACAACGGAAACCTCATTCCCTGGGACAAGGCTCAGATCCACGTGATGAGCCACGTCGTCCACTACGGCTCCTCGGTCTTCGAGGGGATCCGCTGTTACAAGCAGCCTTCGGGCGCTGGCGTCTTTCGCCTGACCGAGCATATGCAGCGGCTGGCCGACTCGGCGAAGATCTACCGCATGCCGCTTCCCTACACAGTCGATCAGCTTTCGGCCGCCGTGGTTGACGTGATCGAGGCCAACGGGGTCGCTCCGTGCTATATCCGGCCGATCGCGTTTCGCGGCTACGGCGAGGTGGGCGTAAACCCGATCAAGTCGCCGGTCGAGGTGTATATCGCGAACTTCCCGTGGGGCAAGTACGTCCCGGGCAACGACGGCGCGGATGTGTGCGTGTCGAGCTGGTCACGGCTGGCGCCGAACACGATGCCGTCGCTGGCGAAGGCGGGCGCGAACTACATGAACTCGCAACTGATCCGCATGGAGGCCGAGGTCAACGGCTACTCCGAGGGGATTGCGCTGGACGTAAACGGCTACCTGAGCGAAGGCTCGGGCGAGAACCTGTTCCTCGTTCGCAACGGCGTTCTGTATACGACACCGCTGGCGAACTCGGTGCTGAGCGGCATTACGCGCGCCTCGGTGATTACGCTGGCCAAGCAGCTTGGTATCGAAGTGGTCGAGCAGGCGCTGCCGCGCGAGCTGCTCTACATCTGCGACGAGGCCTTCTTCACGGGCACCGCCGCCGAGGTGACGCATCTGCGCTCCGTCGATCGCATTCTGGTGGGCGATGGCTCGATGGGGCCGGTCACATCGGCGCTGCACGAGGAGTTCTTCGCGATCGTCAACGGCCTGAAGGCTGACCGTTATAACTGGCTGACACCGGTCAATGTGAAGGTCGCGGAGCCAGTCGGCGCGTAAGCGAATCGACTTGAAGCATGATGTGAAGGGAGCCGGTTGAGCCGGCTCCCTTTTCAGTCTTATCTCGGCTTTCCTATGGGGTAGCACCGAAACCGGTGCTTCGGAAGGACAGCAACCTCTTTGAAATTTCACATCTAAAGCGATTGAGCGCGCCTTCGGCCCTGTCCTCTACACCTGTGAAAGCCGCTACAGGCTATTTGATGGCGCGTTTGACGCGGCGAGCCATGCCGAGCAGCTCTCGCACAACGGGAATGCTTTCATAGCGCGACGCCGAGATATCGCTGCGCGAGCTGCGCTGCCATCCGAGAGAAGGCGAGGCGAGTAACGTCGCGATGTCTGGATTCTGTGCGCGAAACATGGAGTAGGCTCCGTCTACGTGCTGCGGGCCGCCGAGAGGGTGGCCGTCGGGACGCGACAGGACCTGCTCAAGGAAGTGGACCAGGCGCTCGAGGGTGCCGCGATCGATAGCGAGGAAGTGCGCGGTCATCAGAGGACCAGTCCAGGGAACGAGAGCGAAAGAGCTATCGGGCGTCGAAAGCTGCTGGATGTGTCCGAGGTAGAGGAAGCCCCAGGCGTCGCGCTCGAGGAGACGGAGCAGTTCCGGCGTCAGGAACGGAAGATTCGGGGAGAAGTCGAGGTCGTCTTCAAAGATGAGAACGTTGCGTGCTCCAGCGTCGAGCGCCTGCTTGAGGACGTTGTAGTGGCTGAGGAAGCATCCTCTTGCTCCGAGGCTGGGCCACTCGCCCTGCTCAGTCACTTTGACGGCCGGAAAGAACTCGGCGGAGAGGTTGAACTTCTCCAACTGCGTTTCCATCTCGCGGCGACGGTCGCGACGCTCGGGAAGATTGATAACAACAATGCGCTCAAAATAATCGTTGAGGGTAGCCATGCGAATCGGAGAAGAACCAACCTTTTATGTATGAGATATCGAACTACGGATGTGGCTGAGGAGAGGGCTTCATTCTCACATGCGACAGATAAAACAGCAAATATATTCGCGACGTTACAACAGATGAGGAGCGTTTTCTACGTCGATGAGACATCGTTCTACGGTGCAACGACATAACTCTTTTTACGTAGATGGAGGGGACACAACCGTTACGGGCCTTGAGCTACTCTTAAGCTGAAGCGCATCAACGCCTGGGAGATGGAATGGCAACGATACTGATCACGGGAATCGCAGGATTCATCGGGTCGAGCATAGCGCGTGCTCTTGTCGCGGAAGGCGCGCATGTGCGTGGGCTCGACAACCTTTCGAGCGGATCGCCGGCGAACCTTGAAGAGATTCGCAAGCAGATCGACTTTCGCCACGCCGACGTGCTGGACAATGACGAAGTACGCGCGGCGATGAAGGGCGTGGACTACGTCTTTCATGAGGCGGCGATTCCCTCGGTCCCGAAGTCGGTGAACGACCCGGTGGGCACGAACGGGCCGAACCTTACGGGGACGCTGAATGTGCTGGAGGCGGCGCGGCAGGCGGGCGTGAAGCGGCTGCTGTATGCGGCCTCCAGCGCAGCTTACGGCGACAACCCCACGCTTCCGAAGACGGAGATGATGCTGCCGGAGCCGATCTCGCCGTATGCGGTGCAGAAGGTGGCGAGCGAACATTATCTGGCGAGCTACTACAAGGTGTATGGGCTGGAGACGGTGGCGCTGCGCTACTTCAACGTCTTTGGGCCGAGGCAGGACCCTTCGTCGCAGTATTCGGGCGTGCTGGCGCGGTTCATCTCGCTGATGCTTGCGGGTGAGGCGCCGACGATCTACGGCGATGGCCTGACGAGCCGCGACTTTGTCTACATCGACAATGTGGTGAGCGCGAACCTGCTGGCGGCGAAGGCCCCGCGAGAGAAGGTTGCCGGGAAGATCTTCAACGTGGCCACGGGAAAGCGCACGACGCTGCTAGAGGCGTTTGCCGAGGTCAAGCGCATTACGGGCTTTATGGGTGAGGTGAAACATGAGGCCGAGCGCAACGGCGACATCAAGCACTCGGGCGCTTCGATCGCCGCGGCTGAAGAGGCCTTTGAGTATAAGGTGATCGCCGGGCTGGGGTATGGGCTGGAGAAGACGATCGCGTGGGCACGGGAGTCGGTGCCGGTGGCGTAGGGTACTCAGCATGTGTCCAGCCGGCCGCCTGTTACTTCTTGTCATCCTGAGCGGAGTGGTTCGCGTTGTTGCGAATCCGGAGTCGAAGGATGACAAAGCTAAGGTGGCAGTCATGGGGCTCGCTGCGGGATGACAAGAGTGCGAGAAAGCGGCTGTTCCTTGAGAGATGAGAGGAGAACGTACAACTCGCCCTACTTCCTACTCCCTACAAAACTACAGCTTATGCAGGTTTCGGGGTGGGTTGCGCATGCCTAGTACGTGGAAGTCTTTCAGGCCGCGTTTGTTGACGTAGACGAGGCGGTTGTTGCCGTTGGGGTCGGTGGGGATGAGGAAGAAGCCTTCTTCGAGGACGTAGTCGCTGGTGTTGGAGATGATGCCCTCGATCATTTCGCCGTCGGTAAAGCAGACGCGCACCCAGAGCCCGGGGACGACAGGGACATTGAGGTGGAAGTGGAGTGCCTTGTGGCGCTCATCGCCGTCGAAGGTCTTGACGAAGAAGACGGCCTTGGCGTCGTGGGTGGTGACCTCTTCGACCTCGCCGGTGTCGATCAGCTTGAGACGGATGGTGTCGAGGGGCGCGTGGGGGTCGTTCTGGAGGAGCTGCTCGATGGAGCCGAGGTCTTCGAGGCGGACGGTGCCGCGGACGATGCGATCTTCAAAGCGGACGACGACGCGGTAGACTCCCTCGGACGTAGCTGCGGCGACCGCGGCGATCTTGGCCGCTACGCGCGATCTTGCGGAGACAGATCGTATTGCTTGATCTTGTAGAGCAGAGCCTTGTAGCTGATCTGCAGATCGTTTGCCGCCGCCTTGCGGTTCCATCCAGTCCCCTCCAACACCTGTGCAATCGCAGCCGCTTCGGCTCCGCCCTTTAGATTTTTTACCAGCGCCTTGAGTCCTGCGCCATTGGCGGCTTCGATAGGAACACCCGCAGATACCTGTGCACTGGGTGCGGGAGCGAGCTCGTCGATGATGGAGCGCTCGTCGGCGAGGACGAGATAACGGTTGACGACGTTCTCCAGCTCGCGCAGATTGCCGGGCCAGTTGTGGGACTCGAGTGCGGCGATCAGCCGCTCGGAGAACGGCAGCGGCTCGCGGCCGTAGCGGCGCGCGCCCTTGCGCATGAAGTACTCGGCCAGCACGGGAATCTCTTCCTTACGGTCGCGCAGGGCGGGAATGTTCAGGGTAAAGCCGTTGAGGCGGTAGTAGAGGTCTTCGCGGAAGGTCTTGTTCGCCATCGCCTCTTTCATATTGATGTTGGTGGCGGCGATGACGCGGACGTCGACCTTCATGGTGTTGCGGCTGCCGAGGCGCGAGAAGGTCCCGTCCTGGAGGACCTGGAGAAGTTTGGCCTGGAGGAGCGCGGGCATCTCGCCGATCTCGTCGAGGAAGATGGTGCCGCCGGAGCAGACCTCGAACTTGCCGGGCTTGGTCTTGACGGCCCCGGTGAAGGCTCCCTGCTCGTAGCCGAAGAGCTCGCTTTCGAGCAGGTCGGCGGGGACGGCGGCGCAGTTGACCTTGAGGAAGGTGTTCTGGCTGCGCGAGGACATCTTGTGGGTGTAGAGCGCGAGGATCTCCTTGCCGGTTCCGCTCTCGCCGAGGATGAGCAGAGGGATGTCGGCGCGGGCGACGAGGGCGGCCTGCGACTCGAGGTCGCGCATACGCTTGCTGGAGCGGACGAAGGAGTGCGTCTCGTTGAGCGGGATCTCGCGCAGGGAGTCGGATTCGGGCATCTTGCCGTCGGCGGGAACGAGGTGCTCCTCGATGGTCTCTTCGATGTCTGCGCCGACGAACGGCTTCATGACGATGGCGCGCACGCCGAGACGGATGGTCATCTCGAGGTCGCGCAACTCAGCCGAGCAGGAGAGGACGATGACCGGAAGCTGGGGCCTGGCGCAACGGATGTCCGTCAGCAGGGGCATGGAGTCCGTGCCGGGGTGCAGGGCAATCAGCAGGATGTCGGCCCTGTCGTTCTGATTGAGTCGGTCCAGAAGCGACTGCTCCTCGGAGAAGAGGTTGAGGGCATATCGATCGCCGAGGGTGAGCCTCAGGTATTCGAGCACCGCGACATCCGGCTCCAGGATCAGAACCTGAGGACGTGACTTGGCACTGGAATTCGCAAAGTTAGACATCGGGTAAGACAACGAAGCAGACATGGGCACCCCTGTATAACCAGACAACACTGGAACCAAGCGATCGTTTTGCTCTTAAATGAACGATCTTTTACTGATTGAAACTATGCAGTTTCGAAGTGGGGAGTGCTTCGCAACTTTGTTCTGTAACGAATTCTAGTTCGGAATATGCAAAGTGTGACACAAAAATGTTAATAATTTTGCCGACAAAAGGGAAAAATATTTACCACTCACCAACCATGGTTTCCCGTTTGCTATCGATATCGGACGAAGGCTGAAAGTGGAAAACTGCCGAGGCGGCCCTCGCGGCTATTTTTTTTGAGCGAGCCACTAACTGGGGCATAGGCAAAGGATAAGAGGGATTTACCAGTCAGATTCCTGGCGCTTCACCTGTTTTTCCACTCTAAACGGCAGGGTCTTCCTCATTTTCAGCGAGAGTGGTGCCTTACGTGCTGGAGAACTAGCATTGCACCATTTTGCATCTATGCGCTGAGACAGGAAGACACCTTGGTTCAATATGCTGAGTCCGCTGTTGCGAACAACCTTCCGCCGATGGAAATTCTCTTTGGCAAGACTGCTGCCATGCAGGCCGTTCGGAACAAGATCGAACGGGTTGCTGAAACAGATGTGCCTGTCCTGATCCAGGGAGAGAGTGGAACGGGTAAGGAGCTCTGTGTCCAGTTGCTTCATGCGCTGTCCCTGCGGACGCGCGGCGCACTGGTTAAGGTGAGCTGCCCGGCGATACCGCACACATTGCTGGAGACGGAGCTTTTCGGCTATGAGAAGGGCGCGTTTACCGGCGCCATGAACACGAAGCTGGGCCGGGTGGAACAGGCCCACAACGGAACGCTGTTTCTGGATGAGGTGGGCAGCCTGGACCTGAACGTCCAGTCGAAGCTGCTGCAGGTGTTGCAGGATGGCACGTTCACGCGGGTGGGCGGGCACGATTCGCGTTCGATCACGACGCGCCTGGTGACGGCAGCCAACGGCGACCTGAGAACACAGGTGGAAGCCGGGACATTCCGGCTGGACTTTCTCTTCCGCATCAACGCGGTGACGATCAATCTTCCGCCGCTACGGGAGAGGATCGCCGACCTGCCGGTGTTGATCGACTACTTCATCGACCACTACTCCAAAACGTTCGACCACACGCCGGAGCTGCTTTCAAAGAGCGCGATCCGGCTGATGCAGAACTACCACTGGCCGGGAAACATCCGCCAGTTGGAGAACCTGGTGAGGAGCTATGTGCTGATCGGCAGCGAAGAGGCGCTGGTCTCGGAGCTGATGCCGGAGCAGAAGAACGGCGGCATCACGACGGAGATCGACCTGAGCGCGCCGGTCTCGCTCAAGAACATTACGCGGCAGGCGACGCACGACCTTGAACGCCAGATCATCCTGAAGGTGCTGCAGGCCAATAGCTGGAACCGGCAGAAGACGGCAAAGTGGCTGCAAATCAGCTATCGCTCGCTGCTGTACAAGCTGAGCGAGGCGGGGATGCCTGAGGTTCCGCCGCGGCCGATTCGCGTGAACAGCATGAGAAAGCCGGGCGAGAGCGTGAGAACCTCGATGTCGACACCGGCACCGCGAACGCGGCTTTACTAGCAGCCGGTGCGGCTCAAGCCGTATCCACCTTCACGAAGCAACCGCAGGTCGTTCGACTCCGCAAACCGCAAAAGACGCGACTTGCTGCGCTCAGGATGACACTGCTTTCCTTTTACAGAGTGATGGAGTGGGAATGTTCTGCATCCCACCCTTCGCGATAGGCCGCGAAGGATGGGGCACCCGAACGTTTTTACATCGCCCCTCCGAAAGAAGTCCCGGGTTCACTTTGGCATGGGGATGGAGAATGTTCTTCGGGCCCCGCGGTCGGCGATCCAGATCGCGTCTTCGGCGGGCTCGACTGCGGTTGGCGTCTTCAGACCTTCTTTGAGAGTGGCGACGCTTCCCTTCTCTCCTTCAATGCTAATGGCAGAGATTCTCCCGCTGCCGCTTTCAGCTACAAAGAGCCTTCCATTCGCCGCACGCATACCATCCGGTCCCTTGATTGGATGATCGAGCGCGATATCGACTGGCTGCCCTGCATGGCCGTCTGCATCGATAGCGATACGGAAGAGGTGGTCCGTGAAGACGTTGTCGACGTAGAACGTGCCATCGAGAAAGGTAATGCCGTCGACACCGATGAGGTCCCGGCGCTCCAGAAGCAGTTCGGCAGCGGAAGCAGACGGCTGCAATCTGAAGATTCTGCCGTTGACGGTGTCGGTGATGTAGAGCGACTTGCCGGGGCCGATCGCAAGATCGTTGCACATGCTGCTGTCGCCCGGCAGGTTCCAGCGGAACTTCGGCGCACCGGTGGAGAGATCGAAGCCACGAAGAGCGGAGTGCAGCCGGGCTGGAGTCGTGTCCGGTACCGGAGTGAGCTGGCAGGTCCACAAGGTCATGGTTGGGGCATCCGCCAGGACGCCGAAGAAGAACGTTCCCCTTCCCTCTGTGCGGGCATCGATGAACGTTTCGGGGGTGGATGCAGACGGGTTCATCCTGTAGACAAATGGCGAGCTTGCGCTGCCAACGAGCAGCATGCCGCCGGGAGCCATGGTCAGGCTTTCGGGCTGCGACCGTTTATGAGAGATGACGGTCTTGATAGCGAAGGCGGCCAGCGCCAGCGCAATGAGTCCAGCGATAGAGATGGGGAGACGTCGCGTATGGGGTTGTATCGGCATCGCCCAAAGGATAAGTGATTGTTTTGAGGCAGCGTGCACAATTTGTCATCCTGAGCGGAGGGTTCGCGCTTTTAGCAAACCCGGAGTTGAAGGGCCTGCATTTTCCAGTGCCCGGTAGATTCTCGTCAGGAAAAAATGCAGGTCCTTCCCATTCGGCTTCGCTCAGGGCAGGCGCTCCGCTCAGGATGACAAGGTTTGGGAAGGCAGGATGACAGGGTATTGGCACGCCCGTTTCGATCAGCGTGACATAGGCGCAGATTTTTAGACACTGCGACGTGCGATCTTACGCAGGATTGCTTCGACGTCTGCGCTGACATCGGCCCATCCTCTGTTGTGTTTTTGCGAGATCGCGTCGGCGTTCCAGCTCTGGCCCAGCACGTGGTCGAGCGCGGCTTCGAGCGCGGCGGCGTCGCGGGCGGGGACGAGCTGGCCGTCGCGTTCGTCCATCAGCTCGGGGATGCCGCCGACGTTGGTGGCGACGACGGGGCGGCCTGAGGCGAGGGCCTCGATGATGACGTTGGGGCAGCCTTCGCGATAGCTGGGCAGTGTGACGAGGTCGGCGGCGGCCATCCAGTTGGCGACGCCATCGGTGGCGCAGGAGGGCATGATCGTGATGTGCTCCGATGCGCCCTGGGCGGCGATGGCATCGGCGAGTTGCTGGCGGGCGGGGCCGTCACCCACAATGTAGCAGTGGGCGCGAGGACGCTTTGTGTGCAGAGCCGCGGCGGCGGCGACGAGTTCGCCGAGGCCTTTGGCCATGTCGAGACGGCCGACGTAGACGATGGCCTCTTCATCAGCGGCGACGTTCAACGCGATGCGGGCAGCGGCGCGGTCGCGGGGGTGAAAGATGGTGGTGTCGCAGCCGTTGAGGATGGCGCGGCTGCGTTCTTCGGGTGCGCCGAGGCGGCGGGCGGTCTTGAGAAGGTCGCCGCTGACGGTGACGGTGAAGTCGGCGTTGCGCAGGACGCGGCGCGTGAGGCCTTCGCAGAGCGGAGGGATGACGTTGAGATCGGTGCCGATGGCGGTGACGACGAACGGCACCCTGAGCGCGCGAGCGACGCGGAGCGCGGCGTCGCCATCGGGGTAGACGATGTAGTTGAGGATGATGTCGGGGGCGTAGGCGCGGACGCTGGGGAGGATGCTGCGCGCGGCGGACCATCCGTTAAGCGGACGTGAGATGGCGGGGAGCGCGGGGTAGCGGATGTATCGGACCTCGACGCCTGCGGGGCGGTAGCTGTAGTCGATGCTGCGGCCGGCGCGGCTTTTGGGCTTGAGCAGCGGAGGGTACTCGCTCTCGGGGTAGAAGACTTTGACGTCGCAGCGTGCAGCGAGGAACTTCAGCGTCTGGTAGGCGGAGTGGCCGGCCCACGGCTCGGGCGAGGTGGGAAAGTAGCGCGTGATGACGGCGACTCTCATGGCTTGCCTGCCGGTGTGCCGTTGCGGGCGGGTGCGTGGGAGAAGCGGTTCGCGCCTTCGCGCGAATGCCCATTCATGCCGCGATAAAGCCGCGTCATGAATGGGGCACCCGGCCTGGTGGCGTTGCGGAGATGTTGGTGGGGCCGGATGGACATAGGTGCAATTGTGACGGGGTTGAGGTTGTGCCGGAAAAATACAGGTCCTTCGACTTCGGCTGCGCCTTCGCTCAGGATGACAAATCTTTTTTACATTGCGATCGAGTGGTTCAATACGAACTCGATACTCACTACTATATGTTTACATTCGTCATAGCGGTGTTCGCAAAGCTATAGCGCGGGCCTTCAGCCCTCGTACCGTGGTGTTGGACTCAAACCTGGGGCTTTGCCCCAGGCTGGTATAGTGTGGGCCTTCGGCCCTTGACCGTGCTGTACTATCTCGTCGTTAAAACAGCTATCAGTCTCGTCATTAAAGCAGCTAATCAGCCTGGTCGTTAAAACGGCTATCAGTCTCGTCGTGGAAGCAGTTATAAAGTGCGAAGGAGTTGGGCGTATCGGGCCGCGAGCGGACGGCGATGGTAGGCGGCGATGCGCTCGTAGTCGGGCTCGGGCGCTTTGGATGCGGGGTCGAGGGCTTCGCGGAGCATCTGGCGGATGGCCTCGGGATCGGATGAGTCGGCCCAGCGTCCGGCGTGCGTCTCCTCGAGCAGGCGGCGGACATCGCCGTCTGAATGTACGGCTCCGAGGATGGGCTTGCCTCCGCCGAGGTAGTCGTAGAACTTTGCGGCTACGTTGATGCGGTCGTGGGTGATGAGCAGGAGGTAATCGGTGTCGCGGATGGCGGCGAGGGCCTCGGCCTGGGGAACGAATCCTTTTAGCTCGACGGTGTCGCCGAGAGAGAGAAGCTGCTCGCGGTAGGCGGGGGTTTCGATGTGGCCGATGAAGCGGACGCGGAGGCGCGCGCGGAGGTCGGGGGAAAGGCCTTTGACCGCTTCGACGAATGTGCCGGGAGCGGTGGAGCCGTAGACGGTTCCTATATAGGTGAGGACAAGTTTTTGCTGAGGCGTGCGGGTTGCGGAGGTTGCGGACTCAGCCGATGGCGGAGGTGTGTCGTAGCCGTTGGGTATGCAGAGAAATTTTTCTTTGGGCACGCCGGGGTAGCGCGACTGCAGCTCTCGGCGAGCGGCCTCGGTGACGAGGACGATGGCGGAGGCGTCGCGGACGGCTTCGGCTTCGGCTTTGTGCGCGACCATGCGCGCGCGGCTGTTGCTGTTGAAGCTGACGAGGTCGAGCGTGGTGGTGAGCCACTCGTCGCGGAAGTCGACGACAATGGGCAGCGCGGGAAATATCTTGCGGAGCCGCGTGGCGAGCCGGACGCTGGAGAACGGCGGAACCGTGATGACGACGGCGTCGATGGCGCGTTTGCGAATGATGCGCTCGGCGGCAGGGAGCGCGAAGGGGAGCCAGCCGATCTGCGGGTCGGGGAGGAGGAGGTTGGCGATCGCCTGCTTGATGGGATTGCCGGAGGGCTTTGTGGCGGGGACGCGAAATGCGGGGGTTCCTCGGCTCCCTTCGGTCGCTCGGAATGACACTTCATTGGATGGCGATGGTTTGGCCTTGCCTCCGGTGACAGCCTTCTTGACGGACTTGCGCAGCCAGAAGGGGAGGTCGAGGGTCCAGGTGCGGTGCACGGCGACCTGGCCGGGGACCTGCCGCAGCAGCGAGAGGTCTTTGCCGACGGCGGGGGCGTTGCGCGCGGTGAGCACATCGACGCGGACGCCGTCTTCGGGCAGATACTTTGCCAGCGAGAGGGCGCGGAGGACGCCGACTCCTCCGGCGGGCGGGAACGAGAAGGTGATGAGCAGCAGGTTCAAGAGCGTCCGGCTCCGATGGCCTGGGATGCGGCGTCTGGGTTGGGCGCGTTCGTCAACAGTGGCCCGGGCTGGAGAGGGCCGGTTTGGGCCTCGACGGCGCGAAACATGTCGTAGGCGCTGGCCCAGTGCAGCTCAATGTCTTCCTGCTGGGCGAGTTCGTGGAGCCAGCGGAACATCTGCTCGAGACCGCCGGCGCGGGTGGGGGTTCCGAGCAGGGCGTCGGCGTTGTCCTCGCGCGCGCCGTGGGTGTAGAGCTTGATGAAGGCATCGTCGCCGACCCGCGGGGCGCGGTCGAGCCAGAGCTTTGCGCGCTGGGCGGTGGGCACATCGTTGGCGGCGATCTCGCCCATCTCGACGCGGGGAAGGAGGCGGCCGCCGAAGCGCAGGCCAACGGGGCCGGTGATCATGAGCAGGTCACCCTGTGTGCCGCCGCCGGGGGTGGCTTCGACGCCGTAGTCGTAGGACTTGGGGCGGGGGGTCTGCGTAGCCCAGTAGATGCGGTTGATGGTGTGTCCCTGGGTGGGCGAGGGCAGCGAGGGCATGGTGAAGTCGGCGTAGCAGCCGAGGTCGCGCAGGAGGGCGAGCTCGCCGGGGACGCCGCAGTGGATGCCGTCGGGGCGCGAGTTGTCGAGCGCCCAGTTGCCGTGGATGAAGCCGAAGACCAGGCGTCCGTTGTGGGTGTGCAGAAGGCCGTGGTCGTTGCGCAGGCAGCGGCAGAAGTCGCCCATCTTCTGGACGAAGCCCTCGCGGGTCTCCTGATGATGATGGATGTGGACTTCGACGTCGCCGATTCCCTGCCGGGTCATCTCGGCCAGCGGGGCGAGCAGCTCGGCGCGATACTCCTCCTGCGGATAGAAGAAGCTGTAACAGGGGGACTTACCGGCAGCGTCGCGGGGTGCGGCATCGGCGATGCGCGGCCAGGCCTCCTGCCAGCGGGCAACGCGGTTGAGGGCCTGCTCCATGGAGACGCGGCCGCCCAGCGGCTCGTAGTGATCTGTAATGGCAACCCATAGACGCTTTGGCCGGGGCCGGCGCAGTTGACGGGCGCGCTCTTTGAGGTAGGCCGGGAGCCAGATTTCAGCGTGACGGGGAAGCTTCATAACAAGTTAAAGACACAGCCCACTTTACCGGAAGAGCCGGGGGAGACGTCTGCCACCTATGCGCCATCTTCTGTAACCCGAGGATGCACTAGTATTTGAAGAGACGCATCAACAGTATTGTATGGGACTGTTCCTCACATTGCTCTTCATTTTGACGGCGTATCTCGGACCGGAGACGCTGTGGGGACCCATCTACGAGTTTCACATCGAGATCATCCTGGCGTTTCTGGCGACGGTGGCCTCGCTGGGCGGTTTGCAGCGCTCGCAGATCTTCAGCATCCCGCAGACGTATGCCCTGGTGGGGATGTGCTCGGCGGTCTTTATCTCGATGCTGATGGCCGGCTGGCTGGGAGGAATTCCGGCGGCGATCTTCAACTTCGTTCCCAATGCGTTCACCTTTGTGCTGGTGGCGATCAACTGCAGGACGCGGAAACATCTGCAGATGGTTGCCATCGTTCTGGCGATTGCGAGCGTCTTTACGATCGCGCGCGGATATATGGCGCTGCACGCGGGCAACTACCTGAGTCCCTACCTGATCGGCCAGGGCAACGACGAAGGCCAGGCCATCTACCGTCTGCGCGGGCTGGCGTTTATCAACGATCCGAACGACTTCGCGCAGTTGATGGTGAGCCTGATACCGTGCATGTTCTTTCTGTGGCGCAAGGGCAGCACGGGGCGCAACCTGTTCGCCGTGCTCGTGCCGGTGGGGATCCTTATCTTCGGCATGTACCTGACGCACTCGCGCGGCGGGATGCTGGCGCTGCTGGCGGTGGTGCTGTTCGCGTTCCGCAAGAAGATTGGCACGATACCGGCGACGATCATCGCCGTGGGGCTGTTTGCGCTGACGAGCGTGCTGGGGTGGTCGGGCGGCCGCGACGTGTCGGTGGAGGCGGGCTCGGGACGCATGGAGGCGTGGGCCGAAGGAATCGACCTCCTCAAGGGCCATCCGCTGTTTGGAGTGGGCTTCCAACGCTTCAGCGAGTACTTCCCCATCACGGCGCACAATACGGTGGTGGTGTGCGCGGCGGAGCTTGGGATGTTCGGGCTGTTCTGGTGGGTGATGTTTATTCTGCCGACGCTTCGCGACGCCGCTGTATGCACAAAAGGCAAAGGCGAGAGGCCTGTTGAAGAGATCGAGGAGTTGCCCTACGGGGCGTATGGTCTCCAGCGGGAGCCTGTAACCGGGCTGCGCTGGCAGCCAGCGGGCTATGTGGGCGAACCGAACGCCGACGCAATGATGGCTACCGCCACGGCTGCGCGGGAAGAGATGCAGGAGCAGACGGATGTGCCGCTCTACCTGCAGACGGATCAGGAAGACGAGAAACTGCCGCCGGAGGAGGTCAAGAGGATCGCCACGCTGATGCTGGTGAGCCTGGTGGGCTACTTCGTTGCGGGGTGGTTCCTTTCGCGCGCATACGTGATGACGCTGTTCATCTACGGCGGTATGGTGCAGGCGATCTACCGCATGGCGCTGGACCAGGGCCTTGCGCCGGAGCGCATGAAGGTACCGAAGATTGTGCAGTACTCGGCGATGTGGTCGGTCGGGCTGATCGTGATCGTGTACCTGATGCTGCGCGTGCAGCATTTGCTGGGCATTCAATAAATTTTCTGAAGAGAAATGGATCGGGCCTTCAGCCCTTTCGTGTCGGCCCGCATCTTACCTGGGCCTTCGGCCCAGGCTGGTATATTTCGCGCCTTCAGCGCGCAAGGCGGCAGTTGCTCGTGCTTGCAACCGACATTGTGTTGATACCGTGTTTCCCAGCAGCAAAGAATCCTGCAGCCACGAACGAAACTACGGGGATTCTTCGCCTGCGGCTCAGAATGACGGCCTTTGGGGTCTTGAGGCGTTTTGGATCTTGAGGCGTTTTGGGGTCATCCTTGTGAAGAAAACTCCCGCTTACATTGGGCGGAATGCGCCGAAGATGATTCCGAGGCCGTGCATGGAGTTGGCGACGAGGATCAGGCCGAGCGCGAAGTAAGCCACCGTGACGGCGTTGGCGATGTGGTAGATCACGCGGTTCTCGCGGTACTTCTGAAAGCCTGCTTTGCCGAGGCGCTTTTTGAGGAAGAGCGTGTAGTAATGCACGCAGACGACTCCTACAGCGTGCCAGACGCCGTAGAGCACGAAGTTCCATCCTGCGCCGTGCCAGATTCCCATGAGGACGAAGACGATGGCGATGGCCAGCGCGATGCAGTGCGGCGCCGATGCCGGACCGAAACGGCGCACCAGCGATTTCGACAGAGGCACGAAGACCATGTCGCGCATGTAGTTGGTGAGCGTGATGTGCCAGTGCACCCAGAACTCCTGCAGGTTGCGCCTGCGGAAGGGGCGGTCGAAGTTCTCCTGCACGTGGATGCCGAGCAGGCCGGAGACGCCGATGGCGATGTCGCAGAAGCCGGAGAAGTTGAGATAGAGGTAGGCCGTGAATCCTGCAACGGCAATGGGAAAGTCGATCCACGGGTGCGGGAGGCCGTCGGCGAGCAGGCCGTCGTAGGAGAGCTGGTTGGCGAGGTTGCCGAGGAAGACGTACTTGGTGAGTCCGATGAGGATGCGTCCCCAACTGCGGCCGATGGGGGTGACGGTACGGTCGGGGTTGTGCAGCGAGTTATGGAAGGCGCTGTAGGGATTGATGGGGCCGATGGAGAGCGTGGGCACGAAGAAGGCGAACGAGAGGTACTCGCTGAACGACGGCATGGGAGCGACGCCGTTGCGGATCTCGTAGACCATGTGCGTGAGGCGGAAGGCCATGTAGGAGAGGCCGAGGAAGAAGTCGGCGAAGTACTTGTTCGAGAACTCGTGGGGCAACAGCGTGCGCGTCCATGCGCCGGGAAGATATTTGACGACGATGAGGATGACGATGGGAAACACCAGCGGAAGCCAAGTGCCCAGCTTTTTATCGAGCAGCAGATACTGCAACGCGACGATGACGATGTACACCAGGAACATGAACGCCGAGAAGAGAAAGTACTGCTTGATGTAATGCAGGCGGACGCCGTAGGTTCCGCGCGAGAGACAGACGGCGAGAGCGAAGCCGAGGTTGACCGCGGCGAAGGCCGGCATCCTGAGCTTCGCTGGCGACCAGCGCAGAACGATGTATCCGGCGATGGGATAGAAGAGGAACGGCACTGCGAGGGTGAGCAGCAGCAGGGCGTTCCACGACTGATGGTTGAGGCCGATCAAAGGCATCGTTAGAGCGTTTCCTCCGGGTTAGAACGCCTGATAGACGAGATTGACCGACAGCGAGTCGGGCGTGATGAACAGCGTGAGGACGATGGCGGCGATCGACAGCGAGACGACGATCCCCATCAGCAGAGGGTTGACCTTAACGGGCGGAGCTGGCATAGACCTCCAGGATGGCGGGAGTAATGGCGCGGGTGAACATCTCTTTGCCGTTGTCGTTGAAGTGCTGATCGTAAAAGTAGTTGTCGTACTCGGCTGCGGGGACGTTGCGAAAGAGCGTGGCCGCGGGGATGCCGATGACGGGTGCGGATGGAATGCCGACGACCTGGGGCCAGTCCATGCGCTCGGGGACGACCTTCATTCCCTGCTCGGAGTCTTCGGGGATGTGGATGATGGCGAAGGGCACGTTCTTTTCGCGTGCGAGAGCGCCGATACGGCGTGCCCACTCGGTGTGATACGGGCCGAGGGCTTCGCGGTCGAAAGTGAAGTTCGGGTCGGCGCTGCCGTGGGCAATCATGCTGTCGACGGGAATCGCAGGCGGGGTTCGCGGCTCGGGGACGAACTTGTCGCCGTAGTAGCCGACGGCGCCGTACTCGTACTGCGAGCCGAGCCTGTCGACGAGCCGCTGGTCCTGAATGCGCTTGTTGGGGCGGATGTAGTTGACGATCTGCCGCGGCGCGCCAAGCACCTCCGCGCCATAGATGGCGACGCGGCTGCTGAAGGACAGTCCCGCGGTGGAGGCGGGGAACTCTCCCCAGCGCATCCAGCGATAGGCCTGAATGTGGGGCGAGTCGCCGTTGAGCGCGAGGCTGGGCATGTTCATGACGATCAGGCGAGCCTGGCGGTGCGCGAGGAAGTCGTTCATGAGCATGTACTGCATGTCGAGCCCCTGCCACTTGAGCGCGAGGTAGCGCACGGTGGCGGGGCGGCCGAGCTGTTTGCTGAGCTGCTGCTGGACGTAGTCCATGTCGACGCCGCGCACCAGCAGCGAGCTGCCGATGAAGAGGATGTCGACGGGGCCCTTCTCCTGAAAGATGGTGCGCTCGTCGAGCGGGCCGGTGCCGGTCTCAACGCGGATGCCAGTGTAGACGCGGTCGCGCGGCGGCAGGCCAACGACGTGCATCAGCACAGGCAGCGAAAGCAGCGTGGCGATGACGAGGATCATCGCAACGGCGTAGCGGTTGGACCAGATGGCCGGAAACATCAGACCTTCGCGCCTTCAGCGATGCGGCGCTGGATGAGGTTGGCGAACTCGCCGAGATTTTTGGTTGCCTCGACTTCGCCGACGCGGAAGCGCACGCCGAAAGCCTTCTCGACGCCGAGCACGAGCGAGATCTGGAGCAGCGAGTCCCACTCTTCGACGTCGTTGGCGCTGAGCTCGGGTGTTACTTTGACGTCGTCGAGAAAGACATCGTCGAAGACAGTCTGCATCTTTGCAAGGATTTCAGTTTGGGTCATCAGTTCTCCGGGCTGTTGGTTGGATAGGCCCTGCGGTCTATCTGAATGTGTGTGGGATGCGGCGTGAAGGCGTTGACGTCGAGCTGCCAGGTTGTGCGTTCGGGCGTGTCTTCGACGAGCGTGAAGCCCATGCGCGGGAAGAGGTCGCGGACCATGCCGTTCTTCTCCGTCGGCAGGTAGTGGCCGATGAGAGAAGAGCAACCGCGCAGCTTTGCCAGACGCACCATCTCGTTGACGACCTCATCCTCCATCTGCCGCTTGAGCACGCGGCAGCTCATCAGCCAGGTGTCGACGGTCGCGGTCTCTTCTTCGACGGCGACGATGACGACCGAGATGAGTCCATTGTCGCCGAACTTGTCGGCGAGGCGGACGCTGAAGGCGTAACGACTCCGATCGGTCAACAGCGCTTCGACCTCGGCCTCGGTGCGGCGGCGCGTGGTGACGTTGAACTGGTTGCTCTTGTTGATGAGCTGCGAGATGCGCGGGACATCGACGGGCGTGAACTCGCTGATGGTGGAGTGCATGTCGAGCGAGTCGAGGTAGGACTCCATGTCGGTGCCGGAGGAGCCCATGGCCTGCGCGCGCGCGGCCTGCTGCTGGTACTGCTCGCCGCGCTGGAGGTCGTCGGCGGTGATGGAGCGCGGCTCGAAGAAGCGGCTGTTGAGCAGCTGCGAGGCGTACTCCGCGGGATCGGGGCCGAGGTGAATGGTCTCGATCTCCGGCACGAACTGGTTGACGATCTCGATCTCGGCGGGGTTGTCGTCGACGAAGACGATGGAGTCGAGGCCGAGGTTCAGCTCCTCGGCGATGCGGCGCAGGTTTTCGGACTTCGGCTCCCAGTTGGCCTTGAAGCAGGCGATGTCGGAGAGCTTGAGCACCATCTCCGGATGCTTCTCGAACGGCTCGGCGGCGTTCTTGTAGTCGTTCTTGCTGCAGACGGCGAGCACGACGCCGCGCTTTGCCAGTGAGGCGATGGCTAGCTGAAACTGCCTGAACGCCTCGCCGCGCGCGTGGGTCCCGCCTATCTCGATGCCGGCCATGCCGTCGTCGCCGATGACGCCACCCCACAGCGTGTTGTCGAGGTCGAGTGCGAGCACCTTCTTCGACGGCTTATGCAGCGAGCGGACGATGGAGGCGACCTCGCGCGCGATGTCCACGGCGAAGTCGGAGGCGTAGAGCTGCTTGGTCTCGAACCATGCGCGCGCGTCGTAGCAGTTCATCGCTCCACGGCGAGTGGCGAGGAACTCCGCATCGCAGATGTGCACGTAGGAAGGAGCGTTGAGGCCAAGCTCAAGATTGACGGACCTGCGGAAGTTCCAGTCGGAGCCCAGCGTGCGGACGCGGTAGGGGCCGGGATCGAAGTCGGGCGCGGGCATGAAGTTCGCGATGACGATCTCGGCCCCGCTGCGCTCATGCGCTGTACGGCAGAGCGCAAGCAGGTCTTCCGCCGCGGCAACGGCGGCGGCGTGCTGCTGCTCGCGGGAGTCGGTCAACGCTCCCTGATAGACACAACGCTGGCTGGACGGAATGAGGAAGATGGCCTCGGGCTTGAAGGCGTAGAGCTCGCTTTCGGGGTCGAGTATCTCGGAGATGTAGTTGTCGTAGTCGCCCTTCCACAGCTCGGTATGCCACCAGCCTGTGGACGAGGCCGCGCCGATCATCTGCTCCAGCAGCTCGTTCAACGGATAGAGACTTGACCCGCCGGCGACCGCGAGGCGAATCGTCTTGTCGATGGTAACGGGAATGCCAGCGCGCAGGGCCTTCTTGCGCATGGTGGCCAGCGAGAGCGTCTCGGAGAAGTCTTGAGCAGCGCGAGTGGCCTCGCGAAGAGCCGGCCAGAAGTTCGTATCGCGGCCGGCGAGCAGATCGCGAACGCTATCGGCTCCGAGCCTCGTTGCAGTTACAGTTTCACCAGGCAAGCCTGCCTCTCTTTCCTGTTTGGATGATCGTTGTTCGCAACTGATGTCATCAGAATATCGTCTACTACTCTGGATGAGTTTGCGGCTTGAGCGGTTTGATGTACATTCGACACGAGCCGCCTCTCCACTTCGCAGATCCTGCCGGAAAGCGTTGCCTGCATCGACCGCACATGAAGATCGTTCACGTTGTCTACAGTCTTGAGATGGGTGGGGCGGAGATCCTGGTTGCGCAGCTCTGCCGTCTGCAACGCGCGCATGGTCACGATGTCTCGGTGGTCGCCTACAGCAACCTGGGTACGCTGGGCGAGTCGCTGGTGAGCGAGGGCTTCAGAATTTCCGTGCTGGGCGAGGCCCCGCTGGCGAAGACCTTTGTGCGCTTTATCGGTGCGCTGCGGCGCCTGAGGCCCGATGTGGTTCATTGCCACAATCCTGCGCCTACCTTGCAGGCTGCGATTCCGGCGCGGCTTGCCGGGGCAAAGAGCGTTATCGCCACGCGGCACAGCCTGGTGGCGCCGCCTTACGACATGAAGGAAGAGAAGGCGTTCAACTTCGCGGCGCGCTTCTGCGACTGGGTGGTCGGCATCTGCGATGCGACGTGCGACAATCTGCGCGGCGTTCCGGGAGCGCGCAGGGAGAAGATCGTCCGCGTATACAACGGGGTCGATCCGGTCGAAGATGCGGAGGCCCATGCGAAGGACGGCTTCACGCTGCTCTTTGTGGGACGGCTGGCCCCGGTGAAGAACCTCTCCACGCTGATTCGCGCGACGGCGCTCGCGCTGCCCCGCGTTCCAGGGCTCAAGCTGTGGGTGGTCGGACATGGACATGAGCGCGAATCGCTGGAGGCGTTGGTGCACGAGCTTGGGGTCGCCGGGAGCGTGACGTTCTGGGGCGAGCGGCTCGATGTGGCAGGGTTCTTTGCCGCGGCGGATGTCTACTGCATGTCGTCGGTCTCGGAAGGCCTGCCGATGTCGCTGTTGCAGGCCATGTCGATGGGAATGCCCTCCATCGTGACCGATGTCGGCGGTATGGCCGAAGTGGTGAAGAATGCGAAGGCGGGGCTGGCGACTCCAGTTGGCGATGCCAACGCCATGGCGGATGCGATCGTGCAGATGGCCGCCGGCCCATCGCTGAGAGGTTCTTTCGCAGACAATGCGCGCGCGGCGTACCGCGAGGACTTCACGCTCGACCGCATGGACCAGGCGTATATGGATCTTTACTGTCGTCCTCGTCAGTAACATAAGCATTTTTTATCCAGGCTGCGTAGAGGGGGCATAGCTTTAGAGGGTTTTCCGTTGAGGTGTCGTTCATCTCCGAGAACGTATTGTGTCGCGCCTTCAGCGCTCTGGTTGATCGTCGACCTGTAAGCCTGGGCCTTCGGCCCAGGCTGGTATGTTGGCGGGCCTTCGGCCCTGAAGCAAGAACTACACCTATAAGGGAAATGCTCTAATGCTTCGCCCCACAGACAAAATGCAGGTCCCTTCGACAAGCTCAGGGCAGGCTCTTCGACTGCGCTCCCTTCGGTTGCTTCGCTCAGGATGACATATCTTCGAGAGCGAGATAACGGCGAACTGTACCTGACGCTGGTCGTCTCATGCGCGTCCGCGTCCCGCTTCAAGCGGGCGGATCGATTCTCCCGGACGCGGAGTTGGCGACCATATCTTCCATAGCGGGCCCGGCGTAAATAGAAACTTGTAGAGTCCCGCGACGGCGGCGGCGTTCAGCACTAACAGCGCGCCCGCGGCCGCGGCAAACCTGTGCACGACGGGAATGTGTACGCGCAGCGAGGCCAGCGAGACCAGCCACAAGGCCCATTGCGCGATGGCGACTGCCCGCCATGCGGGCGACTGGATGCCGAGCCAGGTTGCGCTGATCAGCATCAGCAGAAAGAAGTAGGGCACCGCGAGCCGCAGCAATTTATGCGAGACGAGCTGGAAGAGGACGCGATTGCGCGGGCCGAGAATCCACGGGGCCTTCGCGACGAGCTGGAAGTTGCCCGCGAGCGTGCGCACCTTGCGCTGAAACTCACCGGCGGCCTTCGCGGGCCAGGTGTCGTTGACGATGGCATCGCGGTCGAGCACGCTGCGGTATCCCTGGCGGATGATGGAGAGCGGCTGGTACATGTCGTCGAGGATGATGCCCGCGGGAAAGGGCTGCACGAGGCTACGCCGCGCGGCGTAGAAGCCGCCGTAGACGCCGACGGGAGAGTCCACGGCGGCCTCGCAGTTGCGAATCCACTGCTCGTAGCGCCAGTAGACGCCGCTGACGGCGGAGGCGGCGGCATCGTGGCCTTCGCTGTTGAGGATGAGCTCACCCGCGACGCAGCCGACGGCGGGGTCGGCGAAATTCGTGAGCAGCTGCTGCAATGCGCCGGACGCGACCTTTGGCCTGATGTCGATGAAGAGAAGAATCTCACTGGTGGCGGCGGCGATGCCGTGGTTCAAGGCGGCTGCCTTGCCCACCTGTTCTGCGAGAAGGATGGTCTTGACGCGGCCTGTGTGGGGAAGATTGCCGAGTATCTCGGCGGTACCGTCGTTCGAGCCGTCGGAGACGACGATGATCTCGCGCACACGGGCGAGGTCGAGAGAGGCGAGGTGGTCGATCTGCTCGCGGACCTTCTGCGCGCCGTTGTGGACCGCCATCACGATGCTGACCGGCGCATCGAAGGGGCCCTTCTTCCACGGCCCTGGGCGAAGACGCGCAGCGAGAGCCATGATGAGGGGATATCCGGCGTAGACGTAGGCGATGAGCGCGAACGACAGCCAGAAGGCGGCGCTCATTGCGCACCCCGGCGCCTGATGATCGTCTTGATGGTCTCGAACATGATGAGCAGGTCGAGGCCGAGGGTCATGTGCTTGATGTAGTAGAGGTCGTATTCGAGCTTTTCGCGCGCCTGCTCGATGGTGGAGCCGTAGCCGTAGCGGACCTGCGCCCAGCCGGTAAGGCCGGGGCGGATCATGTGGCGCAGCTCGAAGTACGGGATCTTGGAAGCGAGTTCCGGCACGAACTCCGGCCGCTCCGGACGCGGGCCGACGAAGCCCATGTCGCCGCGCAGCACATTCCAAAGCTGCGGCACTTCGTCGAGGCGCACCTTGCGCATGAAGCTGCCGATCTTTGTGGCGCGTGGGTCGTCCTTCATCGCCCACTTCGCGCCGGAGGCCTCGGCGTCGGTACGCATGGTGCGGAATTTATAGACGGTGAAGTTGTTGCCTCCCATGCCGACACGTGTCTGCTTGAAGAAGATCGGCCCCGGCGACGACAGCCGGACCAGCAGGACCACGAACGGGAGGAACGGAAGAAAGAGAAGCAGGCCGGCGGCAGCGGTGAGCGTGGAGACGAAGCGCCGGGCGATCTGCTGCGAGGGGCGCACGCGAAAGCCTTCGCTATAGATAAAGCTGGAGGGGCGCAGGCCGTCGAGATAGAGCTTGCCGGTGAGGCGTTCGAGCAGAGCGCCGGACTCCTCGATGAGCACTCCGTCGAAACGCATCTTGAGCAGCTCGCGCAGCGGCAGCTCTCCGCGGCGGTCTTCCATGGCGACGATGATGCGGTTGATCTTCGGCGACTTGCGACGCAGCGACTCCAACGCCTGTTCGTAGGTCTCGCGGCGCTCGTCCTTGTCTTCGGGCAGTTCGTCGAAGCCGACGACCTCCATGCCTGCGTCTTTGCGGCCGTTGAGCATCGAGACGACCATGTGGGCGCGATCTCCTCCTCCAAGCACGTAGACGCGCTCACGAAACGCCTTCTGGCCGATGATCCACTCATAGGCGCTGCGCCATACCAGCAGGCCCAGGGTGAGAAACATCAAGCCCGACAGAAGAACGTAACGGGCCATGTCGACTTCGGGGAAGAAGTAGACGATGGCGGAGAGGAAAAACGAGAGAAAGCCCAGGACCAGCAGGAGCCGGAAGTAGATCTCCCAGCGCTCGGAGATGCGCTGCGGCTCGTAGAGGTCGAAGTAGTAGGAGAACAGCAGCGTCAGGGCGGTGAGGGCGGCGATCTTCAGGCCGCCGTACTCGTAGTTGAGGCAGATGGAGGTATTGAGCGGGCCGAGAATCAGCAGCATCGCCAGCAGAAACGATCCGCTGACGATCACCGCCTCGCACAGGAGCAGAACAATAGTGCGAGTCGGATAGTAGACGTTGAATAACCGAATCATTTGCCTTTGGGGCCCTTCCTACTCCCTGCCGGCGTTGTATCCGTAATAGTTGCCGACCTGGGGCGCCTCGTGAACGGCGTTCAACACAAACCCAAGGACGTTGGCGCCGCGCAGCTCTCCGGCTGCGCGCTGAGCAACCGGGTATTTGGTCACATTGCCGCGGGCCACAAGCAGCACGCCATCGCAGGACCGCGCCAGGTTCACCGCATCCGACACAGGCAGTACTGGCGACGAGTCGATAATGATCCAATCGAAGATGGGGGCGAGGGAGCGAAGCAGCTCGGTGAAGCGCGGGCTGCCGGAGAGATCGGCCGCCCTGTCTCCTCCGTTGCCTCCCGGGATGAAGGCCAGGCCTGCAAGCGGCGAGCGGTTCAGCCCCTGCTCCGCAGGCTCATCGCTTCGCTGGAGTATGTCCTCGATGCCTGCCTTGCCCGAAAGATAGTCCGCCAGGCCCGGGCTGGGCGAGGTACCGAGCATCTCGTGGATGGTGTAGCGGCGCATGTCGCCGTCGATCAGCAGCACCTTGTTGCCTTTGTGCCGCGCGAGGCTGACGGCAAGGTTGGACGCAACGAAGCTCTTGCCCTCCTGCGGCATGCCGCTGGATACGAGCACGGACTTGATGGGGCGGATGTCGCGCGACTCGTTGAGCCGCGAGCGCAGGCTGCGGAACTGCTCGACCGAGGGGCCGCGATCCATCATCGCGGGCAATTTGTCGATCGAAGGGTTCCAGGAGTGCTTTGCGATGCTTTCAAAGCTGAGTCCTCCGGCGGTTGTGCCGGGCCGGTCGTCGGCAGGCACGGAGAACTGGGGATGCACATACTGCGCTTCGGGCTCGAACTCCGCCACGACGGCATGCGCCGGCTGTTGCTCCACGGCCTCGAAGGCGGGCGCGGGGTCTTGTTTCCGCTCTGATTCTGCCTTTTGCAGTGCTTCGTAAATGCGGCTCATCGATCCTGCCTTCCCTTGGAATCTGCCTCAAATGCCGTGATGAAGCCGTGCGAATCCGCGCCCGGCCCGCGTATCGGCTCAGCTCCCCTGCCGCCCATGGCGACCGAAGAGATCAAAAACGGCTGCGTCTCCAGCTCAAGCTCTACCGCAACACCCTCGACGATGGCTACCGTTACCTGCTGCACCTGTTCCACGTAAGCCACGATCAACGAGTGTTCGCAGAGGAGGTTGATGATGCGCGGGATGCCGCGGCTGTAGCGATGCACGAGCGCGAGGGCCTCGGGCGTAAAGATCGGCGCGGCGGCCCCGGCAAGGCGCAGTCTCTCGGTGACGTAGGCGCTGGTCTGGTTTTCGGTGAGCGCCTGGGTGCGGCACCACAGGGCGACGCGCTGGCGAAGCTGGCGCACGCTGGGGTGGCGAAGCTTCTCCTCAAGCTCGGGCTGGCCGGAGAGGACGATCTGCAACAGCTTCTCAGACGAGGTCTCGAGGTTGGTGAGCAAGCGAATCTCTTCGAGCAGCTCCCAGGAGAGGTTTTGCGCCTCGTCGACGACGACGACACAGGTCTCGTCCATGCGGTAGCGCTCGATCAGCCAGCGATTGAGCTGCAACAGCATTCCGGACTTCGTTCTTGTGGCTGGAGTGATGCCGAAGTCGGTGAGGACGAACTCGAGGAAGTCGAGCACCTCAAGCCGGGGGTTGAAGACGAACGACGTTGCAATGCGGCGTCCCCTGAAGGAGGCGAGCGCGCGCTTGAGCAGCGTGGTCTTGCCGGTGCCGACCTCGCCGGTGAGCACGGTGAATCCCTTGCGGGCGGAGATGCCGTACTCCAGGCAGGCGAGGGCCTCGCGCGTGTGCGGCATCATGTAGAGGAACCGCGGGTCGGGGCTGGTGCCGAAGGGGCTGGTATGCAGATGGAAGAAAGCGTTATACATCGTTAGCCACCTGTACTCGTCAGCGGTTTGGCCGAAGCGCCGAGGTCAGGCTTCGAGCGCCTGAAGAGTCCCCGCTTCGGCTTCAGGTCGGCGAGGTCGCCGGTAAACGAGATGACGCCGAGGGTGGGCAGCTTGGTGAAGGCCCACACATCGCGCTCGGTGCGCAGCGCCGTATCGCGATACTCGCGCCAGGCCACCAGCATCAGGCCGAGGATGAAGCCCGCGGCAAATCCAGCGCCGACGAAGACGCCGCGCTTGGGGAAGGTGGGGCTGTCGGGAAGATTGGGTTCGTCCATCACTTTGAAGTTCTCTCCCTGCTGCCTGCGCTCGAGATCGGTCGCCATCTTGGAGGCGTTCATCTTCTTCAGCAGGTCGTCGTAGAAGGCCTGCGCGGTCTGGTAGTCGCGCGTGACGTTCTTGTACTCCTCCTGCACGAGCGGGCTCGATGAGATGCGGCCCTGGTACATCCTGATCTGCGACTCGATGTTGGCCTGGTCGTGCTGCTTCTGGAGGATGCCCTGCTCGATCGCCTTCAACTGGGCGCGAAGCTGCTGCACCGCCGGAGAGTCGTTGCGGTTGGGAGCGGAGGTGACGGAGCCGGCCGCCGGCGCCGCGGGTGCGGCAGCGATCTGCGCGCGAAGCTCCTTGATCTTGCGCTTCACGGCGACGACATCGGGATAGTCGTCGGTGTAGCGCTTGGTCAGGTCGGACTCTTCGGCGAGGAGGGTTTGCAGCTCAGTCTGCTGCGTGCTCAGACTGGACGAGCCTGCGGCGCCGCCAGTCGCGGGAGTGTTGATGCTCTGCTGCGCCAGCATGGCCTCGATGTAGCTGCGGTCCTGCTGCATGCGTGCCAGTTGCTGCGTCGCGGCGTCAAGCTGCGTGTTCAGGCTGGTCATCATGTTCATGTTGGTGGCTTCCTCGCCGGGAAGCCTTCCCATGTACTTCTGCTGGAACGCGGCGAGCTTTGAATCCTGATCGTCGAGGGTGCGCTTGGCATCGGCAAGCTGGCCCTTGAGGAAGTCCGTTGTGCCTTCAGCCGACTGCGCGCGCGCGCTGAGGTTCTGGCTGACGAAGAGCGAGGTGATCTCTCCGCAGACGAGCTGCGCCGTGCGGGCGTCGTTCGCCTTGAAGGCGATGAAGAAGCCCGGCAGGCCGCCGGTGCGCGCCATCTCCGAGTGGATGGGCTTGATGTTGATGTCCTTGCGGACCTGGTCGATGCGGTCGTCCATCGTCATGCGCTTGGTGCCGTAGAGGTTGAAGCGCTCGATGATGGGCTGGAGCCGCGAACGGCTGAGGATCTGCTCCTTCATGGAGGCCAGTCGGGCGGTCAGGTCTTCTTCGATGACGGGCTTGACGTAGTCCTCGGGCACCTTCTGCTGCTCCACCAGCACGAGGGTCTGCGAGACGTACTGCGGCGGAACGACATAGGTCAGTCCCAACCCGATCAGCGTCAGCAGGACCGCCGGAAGCGCAATCATCCATCCCCTGCGCTTGAGAATCGCGAGATAGTCGTCGAGCGTAAGTGCGCGATGTCCTAACATGAATAAACTCCTAAAAATCGCCGAGGCGTGTAGACCGCGGCGTCCAAGAAACACCAAATGCAATTGAGTGCGAAAGCCCGTTGAAGATGTTCTGCCCTGCCAGGACGTTGTTCACGCCCTGGTTCTGCGCCGAATAGCTGGCGTAGCCGGAGACCGTCCTGGTAAACGCGTGCATCACCTGGAGCGTTCCATACTGTGTATTGATCGCCCCGTTCGGGGAGACTCCCGCTGGCGCAACGGCGAGCAGGCGCGAGGAACGGATGTAGTTGAAGACCGCCGAGGCCTGCCAGTCGCGCGTGAAGTTGTGGCTCACTGAGGCCGAGAAGCTGTCCGATTCCGCGCCCGCAAAGACGCCCGACCCCGCATTGACGCCATGATTGTAGTGCAGCCCCAGGCTGGTCAGCTTGCGGGAGTACGAAAGGCCTGCATCGACGAAGGCGTTGACGCGGGCCGGATCGACCTGCGCCGCCGAACTCGAGATCCACTGCGGACCGGCGGAGACGGTGGAAGCGAGCGCCCTGGTCCAGTTGTGCACGTAGGTCAGGTTGAGGCCCTTGGTCTGGTAGGTGACATTATTCACCGGATAGCCGGGAATGTTGTTGTACAGACCGCTGGTATCGTAGGCCGAGTAAACCGCACTCAGACTGACGGAGTTGCGGATGTTGATGGTGTGGTTCACCGCCACCTGGCCTGTGGTTGATGTTGTATCCAGGCCTGCGTTCTGATCGAGGAAGTGCAGGATGGAATACGAACCCATGCCGCTGATCGAGGTCTTGCCGGTAAGCAGCCGCTCGATATTGCCGCTTACCGTGTTCCCGATGCGGTTTGCCGAATAGGTCAGGATGCCTCCGGCCGGTCCGGTGGAGGGTCCCTGCAAGGGCAACGTCCCGATGGGGCCAACGCCTGCGATGCCAGCGATACCCGTGGTGGGCGACTGCGGCAGGTAGCTGAACGAGTCCGTCACTCCCAGCACCCAGCGGCGGGCGATGAGCGACTGCGAGACGGCGACGTTCTGGTAGGTGGTGACCCCCTGGCCAGCCTGGCCGAAGAGGACTCCCCCCGCATAGAGCATCGTGAACGGATGGGTCTGGCTCAGCGACTCGTAACCGGCGGTACCCGAGAGCGCGGTGGTACTCGCAACATTGCCGGCGCCGTAGTAGCCGAACTGGATCAGCTCGGTCGCGCTGAGAGCGTAGTGGACTGTGCCGTCGACCCAGGAGAGCCGGGGGCGAGCGGATACCGCCTGGTCGGGAGTTGCCAGTGTGGCCGTCGGCGTGGCCTGACCGTAGCCGAAGGTCCCGAATGCGAGCAGCATCGCCGAGATGGAAAAGAGGATCTTCATCGGTAGTCTCATGGGACGACGATCGTATCTCCCGGCTTGAGTTCGGGGCCCTGCGCTTCGCCTTTCAGCGCCTGCTTGTAGTTGAACGGAATCTTCTCCTGCTTGCCGCCTTCATTGCGCAGGATGTAGATCTTCTTGGAGTTGGCGTAGGCAGTCAGGCCTCCGCCGGCGGCGATGGCCTGGAGCGGCGTCATGCCTGCCGTCATCATCACCGGGCCGACCTTTCCGACCTCGCCGACGAGGAAGACCTTCTGGCTGTTGACCGACATCACGACGACGGAGACGTTCGGGTCCTGAATATACTTCTTGAGCTTGACGGTAATGTCGTCGGCAAGCTGCATGGGGGTTCTGCCCGCGGCGGGCAGATCGCCGACCAGCACCATCGAGATTCTGCCGTCGGGACGGACCGGAACGGTCCCCGAGAGCGTCGGCTCCTTCCAGACCGTGATCTGGAGGGTATCTTCGGCGCCGATAACATATCGGGTGGCATCGACGCCCGCTCCAGCAGAGGGAGCGGGTGGCTGCGCAGGCGTTGCGGCAGAAGGAGCTGCCGGAGGCGGAGCCTGCTGCGCCAGCGCGACGGTTGTCGAGGCGAGCAGAAGGGCCAGCAGACCGGCCCCCAGTCTCCTCTTGTGTTGAGCTTCCGGGTTGCGACCGATCATCGACAGCGTCGAACCATCCTCAATCTGCCCAGACAGCACACCTGAGCCAATCTTTCCGTGGGACATCCCGATTCTTTCTCCCTGCATTCCGCGTTAGATGCCGTCCGAACGAGAAACCGAAGTTCGCTCGCCAATGGAGGTAGCTTCAGTCTCACTCTTGTGTGCCCATCTATATCTACTGTGGAGCCTTATCGACCCTCAATAGCACATTCGTGGACACTCAATTGCATATCCAGCACATCAAGGGCCAAAACCATCCCCGGAGCGATTTTATTTGATTCCAACTCCAGGAAGCCTTGGAAGTTTAAAACCTGCCTGCTTTCCGGGACTTTTTCGCAGACTCCATCCCAGCATGGGGTGACCACTCCTCATGGTATGCAGAATGGCGGCCAATGTGGGAAAACTTTTTCATATTTACATACAACTATGGTCGGTGGTCTTCTCACCTTTTGGTTTCGACACGGGGGAATCGAGACCGAATAGAATTCCGAAGAGCGGCATCCTAATTGCTTACAGGTAACGTAGTGGATCAGAATGTTTCATCAATGATGACCGGTACCGAAACCATACAGCTTCCGCCGGAGACCTCTGGCGGGCCCACCGATTCGGTCGCAGCGATGCTGCGCCGTGTCCCTGCCAGGGCATGGGTTCCGGTTGCCATAATTGCGGGCCTGCTGGTCGCGCTCTATCTGCGGGTTGCGATCAAGCTGGTCGTCGACTGGTACAACATCGCCGACTACTCGCACGGGTTCCTTGTTCCCTTCTTCTCGCTGTTTCTGTTGTGGGACAAGCGGAAAGAGATCGCGGCGACGCCGGTCAAGCAATCGTGGGCGGGAGTTCCGCTTGTCGCCTTTGGACTCATCGTTCTGATCTTCGGCATCTACGGCGTCGATCTGTTTACATCGCGGATCTCGTTCGTCATCCTGCTGGCGGGACTGATCTGGACGTTCTTCGGCGGCGCGATGCTCAGGGTGTTGCGGTTTCCTGCGCTCGTTCTGCTGCTGGGCATTCCCTTCCCGGCGATTGTCTTCAACCAGATCACATTCCCGTTGCAGCTTCTGGCCTCGCGGTTTGCCAGCATGATTCTTCCCCTGCTCGGCGTGCCAGTCCTGCAAGAGGGCAATGTGATTCAACTGCCGGTGATGAAGCTGGAGGTGGCTGAGGCGTGCAGCGGCATCCGCTCGCTGATGAGCCTGTTCACGCTGGCGGTCTTCTACGGCTATTTTCTGGAGAAGACAACCAGCCGCCGCGTGATTCTTGCGCTGGCCAGCATCCCGATTGCGGTGGCCGCCAACGTTGCCCGCATCGTGGGCACGGGGCTTTGCGTACAGTACTGGGACCCCAACAAGGCACTGGGCTTCTTCCATGAATTTTCTGGCTGGGTGATGTTCCTCGTCTCATTGTCATGCCTCTATCTGGTGCATCGCGCGATGCAGCTTGTTGTTCCGGCCAAGACGCCTGCGAAGAAGGAGGCTGCATGAGGTCGACGCGCTTCTGGACAACGGTGGTTCTGATGGTGCTGACGCTTGGGCTGCTGGTGCATCGCGGCGACGCGGACAATGTGCCGCCGAGCGACCCGCTGAGCATGATGCCAACAAACATCGAGGGCATGACCTCGCACGACATTCCTATGGACGACGATGTCCTGGCGGTGCTGGGCAAGGGCGATTTTCTCAACCGGCTGTATACGTATCCGAACCCGCAGCTTGTGGCCTCGCAGCCTGGCGCGGGCCCGGGAGCGGCGTATCCCATTGGGGTTTTTATCGGCTACTTCGCCACGCAGCGCAGCGGACAGTCCATCCATTCGCCGCAGCACTGCCTGCCCGGAGCAGGCTGGACGTTTGAGTCTCGGGACTACACCGCCATCGAGGACATCAACGGCAAGCGCTTCAACGTTGGGGAATACATTATCAACAACGGAGAGTCGCGGCAGTTTGTCATCTACTGGTACCAGGCGCATGGGCGGAGCATCGCGAATGAATACCGCGCCAAGGCCTACATGCTGGCGGATGCGATCCGCGAGAACCGCACCGACGGCGCGCTGGTCCGCGTCATCACCCCGATTGCAAGCGGAGAGTCGGTCGACTCCGCCCGCCAGCGGACAGTTCGCTTTACAACCCACATGACACCTTATCTGTCGCAGTTCATTCCGAACTGAGCGGACGCGCCAATTGGAAAGGATTTTTTTGATGGAAGTCAGTTTGAGGAGCCGCACGATGAAGATGTTCCCCCTTCGCACAGCGTTTCGAGTTACCGCCACGACGCTTGCTGTCTCGCTTGCACTTGTCTCTGTCTCCGGCTGCTCTCGCGACCCCAATAAGCAGAAGCAGAAGTACCTGGAGAGCGGCAAGCGTTATGTTGCCGAAGACAAGCTGAAGGAGGCTGCGATCCAGTTCTCGAACGCGCTGAAGGTCGACCGCAACTTCGCGGATGCGCACTATGAGCTGGCGAAGGTGTACCTGAAGCAGGGCTCGGCCATGCCCGGTTACGCCGAGCTGATGCGGACGGTCGACCTTGCTCCGAGCAATGTCAAGGCGCGGCTCGACCTGGGCAACCTTCTGCTTGCGGGCAACGCACTGGACCGCTCGACGGCGCAGGCTGAGGCCATTCTCGCGCTGGACAATAACAATGCCGATGCGTACGCGCTTCTCTCGGCCATTGCAGCGCGCAAGGGCGACCGCGCCGAGGCGCTGACGCAGATTCAGAAGGCGCTCTCGATCGACCCGAACCGCTCGAACTTCCATACGTCGCTCGCCGTGTTGCAGGCCGGCGACCCGGCAACGGCGCCGCAGGCCGAGGGCGAGGTGAAGAAGGCCATTGCGCTCGACGGCAAGAACGTCAACTCGCGCATTGTGATGGCGTCGATTCTACAGAGCAAGGGCGACGTGAACGGAGCGCTGGAGCAGATGCAGGCGGCAGTCGCCGCCGATCCGAAGAACCTGCTGGCGCGTTCGGGCCTGGCCGACCTGTACCTGCGCCAGAACAACGCAGCCAAAGCCGAAGAGGTGCTGCGCAAGACGGCCGACGATATGCCTGAGGACACGGCGGGAGCGGAGATGCTGTCGGCGTACTACCTGCGCACGAACCAGCTTGATCGCGGCGTCGCCGCCTATGCCGAGCTTGCAGCGGCGCACCCGAAGAGCACGCCGATCAAGGTTGGCTACTCGCGGCTGCTGCTGGCCAAGAAGGACCTGCCGAAGGCGCGCGAGGTGGTGAAGCAGTTAGTCGATACGGATGCGATGCTGCCCGACGTTGCGGTGCTCAACGGCAGCCTGATGATGAACGACGGCAAGACGAACGATGCCTTCGAGATGTTTCAGAAGGCGGCGAAGGCGAATCCTGACAACGCGCAACTGAAGATATGGCTGGGCCGCGCGGCCCGCGCCAAGGGAGACATTCCGGCAGCGCAGCAGGCGTTCCGCGACGCGACCCGGCTGAACCCGCGCAGCCCCGAGGCGCAGGAGGGTCTGGCGCAGATCTCGATCGACCGCCGCGACAGCACGACGCTGGCGCAGGTGGGAGAGGCGACGATCGCCGCAGACCCGAAGTCGGCCAATGGCTATATCTGGCGCGGCATGGCCGAGGCGAGCCAGAAGTCGTATGACAAGGCAGAGGCGGACTTCAAGCAGGCGATCAAGATCGCTCCCGAGAACGGGAACGGCTATCTGGAACTGGCGCAGTTGCGCCTGATCCAGAAGAACAATACAGAGGCGCGCTCGCTGCTGGAGCAGACGCTGGCGCGCAATCCGAACTCCGCGCCGGCGCTTGGCCTGCTGGCCTCTACGTATCTGGCGGACAAGCAGCCCGCCAAGGCGATCGGCCGCGTGCAGGAGCAGATCGCGAAGTCGCCGCAGAACGCGGCGATGTACACGCTGCTCTCCGACATCCAGGGCCGCAACGGCGACAACGCCGGGGCGCTGGCCTCCGCGGAGAAGGCGATGGAGATTAATTCCAGCGACTCGAATGCGGTCGTCGCCTACACCCATGCTCTGGTGGCGAGCGGCGACACGAGCAAGGCGATGGCGAAGTGGCAGCAGTGGACCGGCTCGCACCCGAACGATTCTGGCGCGTTTACGATCCTTGGCAGCCTTCAGGAGGCGCAGGGAGACCAGAGCGCTGCGATGGCCTCATACAAGAAGGCGCTACAGATTCAGCCGGAGCAGGCCGTGGCCGCAAACAATCTCGCTTACCTGATGATTGAGACCGGCCAGAACATGGATGTGGCGCTTTCGCTGGCGCAGACGGCGCGGCGTAATCTGCCGAACTCGTCGAGCACGGCGGACACGCTGGCCTGGGCTTACTACCACAAGGGCAACTACTCGTCGGCCCGCGACCTGCTTGAGGATGCGCTCAAGGTCGAACCGAACAATGCTTCGATTCACTACCACCTTGGCCTGACGTACTCCAAGCTGTCGGACAACGCCAATGCCGCTCTTCACCTGAAGAAGGCGGCGGCACTGGCTCCCAACACGCAGACGGCGAAGGACGCCGAAAAGGCGCTGGGCCAGCTTGGGTAGGGCAATTTTCCGTCAGGCGTGGTTCTTTCGACGTGGATTTATATCGCGCTTTCAGCGCTCAGAGCCTTGATTGTCATCGCTTACCTGGGCCTGCGGCCCAGGCTGGTATATGTTGGGCCTTTGGCCCTTGGACGACACATGAGTGAAAAATGCTCTAAAACAATCCGCTCTCTGCCGGACTGTGAGATCGCAGCCCGGCCGAACCAGTTTTCAGGGACCTTGTGAACAGTAAAACCATCGCCCGCAACACGGCCTGGTATGGCCTTGAGAACCTGATCGGCTTTGGCACATCGCTGATCACGTCGATCGCTATCGCCCGCACGCTGGGGCCGGCGAAGATGGGGTACATCATCTACGTCAGCTGGCTGGCGAGCATCGTCAGCAGACTGGGCTCGGTCGGCATCCCGGAGACGACGCGCAAGTATATGGCGGAGTTTATCGGCGGCGGCAACTACTCTTCCGCCCGCTTTATCTACTTCCGCACCTTCTTCATTCAGACGGCGCTCGCCGCTGTGGCCACGCTGGGCGCAACCATATGGGTGCTGCACGATTCTCCGGCGGAGTACCGCGTGGCTTCGCTGCTGCTGGTCTTCGGCATCCTGCCGGCGATGTCGAACTTCGTCTCGGCGCAGGCCAACGTCGCGGCGGAGAACCTCTCAGCAAATCTGCCCGCGTCGCTGGCATCGACGGCAACCTACTTCATCCTGACTCTTGCAGCGGTCGTGCTGAACTGGGGAGTGAACGGCATCGCCTTTGCGATGTTTGCGATGCGCCTGGTGGATTTTCTGGTGCGCATCTTCCCCACGATGCGCCGCATCCACGGCTGGGACAGCGGACACGACCATCCTCCGGCCGATCTGCGCGCGCGCATGACGAGCTTCGCTATACAGAGCGTGATGGGGATGTTGCTCGCGCTTGTGGTCTGGGACCGCTCGGAGTTGTTCCTGCTGAAACACCTCTCGACCGATATCCGGCAGGTGTCCTTCTACTCGGTCGCGTTCGGCCTGGCAGAGCGGCTGCTGCTCTTCCCGACGATCTTTGCGGCGGCGACCGGGGCCAGCATTCTTGCGCAGTACGGGCGCGACAGCTCGAGGCTGCCGGGGATGGTTGCTTCTTCGGCGCGTTACCTCGCCCTCATCTCCATTCCGGTGCACGTCATCGCCGTGCCGCTGGCGGCGCCGGTACTGCTGGTGCTCTACGGCAAGCAGTATGTCGGCGCGCTGGTGGTAGCGACGGTGGCGCCGCTGCTCTGCCTGCCGAAGGCTTTCCTGGGCCCGATACAAAGTCTTTTTGAGAGCGTCGACCAGCAGAAGTACTTCATCGTCGCCACCATTATCGCTTCGTTCGTCGATATTGGCGTTGCGTGGCTGCTCATCCCGGCACACGGAGCACTGGGCGCCTGCATCGGCAGCGGAGCAGCGCAGATCACGGCCGTGGGACTGATGTGGGCCGCGGGAATCAGGAAGTACAAGATTCGGCTCCCGTGGGCCTTCCTGTTCAAGCTCACAGCAATCAGCACTGCCGCCTCGCTTGCGGCTTATGGCCTTGCCGCACACCTGAATGCGCTTGAGGGTCTGATTGCAGGCAGCATCGCGTCGATCATTGTGTTCTTTACGCTCGCCTACATCTTCAAGATGCTGGAGCCGGAGGATTGCAGCCGGTTCAAGGTGATATCGAACGCGCTTCCCCGCCGCCTGGCTTCGCCGATCAACTCGATGATCGACCTGTTTGCCCGGCGCATGGAGCCGAGTTCCACAACTGTCTAGTGTGGTGCGTCTGAAGTTCTCAACATAACTTGAGGTCTGAACCGCAGGTCCTTCGACTCCGCAAGCCGCAAAACGCGCGGCAAAAAAATAGTGCGGAGAAGACCTCCGCACTACGATTGGGATCCAGTAAAGGACCAAGTTCCTACTGAAGGGCTCCCGGCACCTCCAGCAGGCACATCGAAAAAATCGGTTCGTTCTGGTGCAGTCGCCATACCAAACAGAAAGCTATGTTTTTCAATAAGATGGATGAGCCAGCGAATCTCCTACATGCAAACTATTGCCTATTTCGGAGATAATCTGCGACTCATTCCGGTTCAAGCAGGTCTCCTTTTGCTGCCCCAGAACCTTTCCTGGGGCGGTAGAGAGGCATCTGCCGAAGGATGACGCCCGTCTGAGAGGACAGAGATAGAAAGGTGATATGTTCAGTTGCCAGGTATGACCAAAGGATTGGGCCAACTCCCCTCGATACAGCGCGGCATTTATCTTCTGCCCCTGTTTTTAGTACTGATTGCGACATCGGTGGCGAATGCCGCCGTTCCCCTGTCGGGAACGCCGCTCGACGAGGGCTACCGCGACATGTACAACCTGCGCTTCAACGATGCTCATGCGAAGTTCCAGCAGTGGATGACGGAGCACCCCGAAGACCCGATGGGGCCAGTCTCCGATGCCGCGGCCTTCTTATTCAGTGAGTTCGAGCGGCTGCACATCATTGACGTGCAGTTATTCGCGAACCAGTCGCGCTTTGACAGCCGGAGCCGCCTCAATCCCGATCCCAATATACGGAAGTCGTTCGACGACCGGCTGAACCAGGCCTCGAACCTGGCGGACACCGCGCTTAAGCGGAACGCGAAGGACGCGCGCGCTCTCTATGTAAAGACCCTGGTGAGCGGCATGCGCTCCGACTATGCGCTGATGATCGACAAAAAGGACCTGACGGCGCTCAATTACAGCAAGGAGGCGAGCGCCTTCTCCAAGCAGGCGCTTGCAATCAGCCCGCACATGTATGACGCCTACCTCGCCTCGGGAGTTGAGAATTACATGCTCAGCCTCAAGTTTGCGCCGCTGCGCTGGCTGCTGAGCATGACCGGCGCGCAGACCAGCCGCGAGGAGGGCATCCGCCTGCTGAAGCTGACAGCGGGCCAGGGCCACTATCTTGCGCCCTTTGCGCGCATGATGCTCGCCGTTGCCGCCCTGCGCGAGAACAAACCCCAGGAGGCGCGCGCCATTTTGATCGACCTGAAGAAGGAGTTTCCGCTCAACTCGATGTACGACCGCCAACTCGCCCTTATCCACTAATAACGTTTCTTGCCAGCCTGTGAACTTTTCGGAACGCTTTTTCGTCCGAAGCATGTAGGCTGGTGGCGTCTCTCCACTTGCGTTCATCTCAACTTTAGCGTTACCTCAACAAACGATAAGGGTCTCTCATAAGCATGCGCATCGCTTCAGTCGGAACTGCCTACCCGTCCCACCGCTATCCACAGTCCGTTATCGCCGAAGCGCTTCGCGGCCGCTGGGAGCACAAGATGGAAGAGCCTCGCCTGTTGACACGGCTCTTTGCGAACTGTGGGGTCGACTTTCGTCATACCGTCTTTCCACTGGAGAGCTACCCCTCACTCGACACCTTTGAGAAGACCAACAATGCCTGGATCAAGGCCGCAGTCGACCTGGGCCAGCAGGCGATCTGCCGCGCGCTCGACCACGCGGGGATCTCGCCCGAGGACATCGGCGCTATCTTCTTCGCCTCGGTCACGGGAATCTCCAGCCCTACCGTGGACGCCCGGCTGATCAACCGGCTTCCCTTCTCCGTCAACGTGAAGCGGACGCCGATCTTCGGGCTGGGTTGCGTGGCTGGGGCGGCGGGAATCTCCCGCGCCTCGGACTACGTGCGCGCCTTCCCGGACCAGTATGCGCTGTTGCTCTCGGTCGAGCTGTGCTCGCTAACGTGGCAGGACGACGACCAGTCCATCGCCAACCTCATCTCGTGCGGCCTGTTTGGCGACGGGGCGGCCGCTGTCGTCATCGCAGGGGCCGATACACCTGTAGCCAAGCGCGGCAGCGGTCCCCGCGTGCTCGCTACGCGCTCCACCTTCTATCGCAACACGGAGCGCGTGATGGGTTGGGACATCGTCAACACCGGCTTCCGGATCGTGCTCTCGCCCGACGTCCCGAAGGTGGTTGAAGAGAACCTGCTCGGCAACGTCGAGGGCTTTCTCGCGGACAATAGCCTGACGCGCGACGACATCTCCACCTACATCTTCCACTCCGGCGGCCCCAAGGTGCTGGAGGCGATGCAGAAGTCGCTTGGGTTGCCTGCGGATGCGCTCGCTCCCTCGTGGAAGAGCCTGCGCGAGGTCGGCAACCTCTCGGCCGCCTCTGTCCTTACAGTGCTGGAGGACTATCTCAAGGTGCATCCGGGCAAGCCGGGGACGTACTCGATCCTGGCGGCGATGGGGCCGGCATTTTGCTCGGAGCTAGTGCTCCTTCAGTGGTAGCTGCGTCAAAAGCTAAGATCGCCTTAAGGTTCGATCAAGGTAACGCTTCTAAGCCGAGGTTGAGCAAGTGGCTTCGAGAACGATCAACCTCCCGGGCAATAGCCAATCGAGCGGCCCCGATCTGCTTGTAGCAGGTGCGGGGCCGGCAGGTCTGGCCTGCGCCATCGCGGCAGCCTCTCAAGGGCTTCGCGTCGAGGTGGTCGACGGCCGCACACCCCCTATCGACAAGGCATGCGGCGAGGGCCTCATGCCCGACACCCTCGCGGCCCTGACTCAACTTGGCATCGATAGCCGTCAGTTGCAGCAGATGGGGTTTCCCCTGCGCGGAATCAGCTTTATCAAGTACGGCACAGCGATCGAGGGCTACTTTCCGGAAGGCCTCGGCCTCGGTATTCGCCGCACCGCCCTTCATCAGCTACTGCTTGAACGCGCTCTGGCTCTAGGAGTCACTTTTCATTGGAGCACGACGGTTACCGCCATCGCAGGAGATGCGGTCCGCACGAGCCGGGGAACGATGCAGGCCCGCTGGATTGCAGGCGCCGACGGCCCACAGTCCCGCGTTCGATCGATGGCTGGGTTGAATCGCGGCTCCAGCAGCCGCCGTCGCCTCGCCCTGCGGCAACACTTCGCCATCGCTCCCTGGACCGATCTTGTCGAAGTTCACTGGGCCAAACGCGCACAGGCCTATGTCACGCCGGTCTCCGAAGCCAGCGTCTGCTGTGTCTTCATCGGCTCGCAGCGCTTCGGCAGCAGTGAGCAGGCGCTTGCGCTCTTCTCCGCGCTCAAAGATCGCCTCGGTCCCGCCTCAGCCAGCGGGACGCCAATGGGCGCCGTCACCTTGAGCCGGAAGCTGCGCCGCGTCACATCGGGAAACATCGCGCTTGCAGGAGACGCCTCAGGCTCCGTCGACGCCATCACCGGCGAAGGGCTCGCGCTCTGCTTCCGTCAGGCCCTGGCTCTCGCCGATGCGCTCAAGGCCGGCGACCTCGCTCTCTACGAAAATGCACATGCACACCTGCTACGTCTGCCACGATTCATGTCTCGCGCCATGCTCCTGATGGATCGCCATCCCCTGGCGCTTGCGCGAACCTTCAAGAGCTTCGAGCGCCGCCCCAATCTCTTCCCCCATCTTCTTAAAATCCATACAGGCTACGAACCGTTCCGGCTGCTCGGCTCCGGCGGCCTCGTCGCCTCGCTCCTCTGCATGCTCACACCCTGACAATAGGAGAATTGCTCAAGCTGCCTTTACACTGACGAAGGCATCCTGTAACTTTGGGCATCCTGCATAGAAAGGGGGAACGACCATGGACGACATTGCAAAGCGCTCGATCGAAATCATCGCCAAGGCCAAGAACATCCCCACCGATACCATCCACCTCGACACCACCTTTGAAGAGCTGAACATCGACTCGCTCGACAAGATCAACATCTCGTTTGAGGTCGAAGAAGCGTTCAATATCGAAATTCCCGACGAAGCGCTGGGTTCGCTGAAGACTGTCGGCGACGTGGTCAACGGCGTGAAGCAGCTGATCGAAGCCAAGGCCGCGGGCACGCTGCCGGCCGCAACGTCGTAACTGACAGGAGCCCGTCCCGGAACGTGAATCGCGTCGTCATCACAGGCCTCGGCTGCGTTACTCCTATCGGCTCGACTGTGCCGGAGTTCCGCGATTCGCTCTTCGCCGGCAGGACGGGAATCTCTCCCATCAGAGACGTTCCCGATACTCCTGACGGAGATCCCGGCGTCCGCTACAAGCAGGCAGCGCAGATCTTCGACTTCGACCCCGCCGAGCACCTCGACTCGGGCATTATCTCCGCCACCAATCGCAACACGCACTTTGGCATCGTCGCCGCGCGGCAGGCCGCGGCGCAGGCGGAGCTTCTGAAGCACCATGCCCCCGGCGACATCGCCATCATCATGGGCTGCGCCTGCGGGGGCCGCTCGTCTGAAGAGCACGAGGTCAAGGGACTTTATACGCGCAATGCGCGCGCGCATCCGCTGACCATCGTGCGCACGATGTCGTCTGCGGGTGCGAGCAACATCTCGATCGACCTGCGCATTACCGGGCCGACGCTCGATATCTCGACTGCGTGCGCGTCGTCGACGCACGCCATCGGACTCGCCTTTCACATGGTGCGCTCGGGCATGTCGACGGCTGCGATCTGCGGCGGTCATGAAGCTCCGCTGAGCTGGGGTTTCTATCGCGCGTGGGACTCGATGCGCGTCGTCTCGCCCACGCAGTGCCGCCCTTATGCAGCCGACCGCGACGGCATGACGCTGGGCGAGGGTGCAGCCATGCTGGTGATTGAGACGCTTGAGTCCGCGCAGGCGCGCAACGCCACGATCTTCGGCGAGATCGTCGGCTTCGGCATGTCCGCCGACGCCAACCACATCACACAGCCGCAGGCAGAGGGCGCGGCCGCCGCCATGCGCAAGGCGCTCGCGGACGCGAACGTGTCGCCGGAAGATGTTGGCTACATCAACGCCCATGGCACCGGGACGCAGGCCAACGATGCCACGGAAGCCGCAGCCATCCACCAGGTCTTCGGTATGCGCGCATCGCAGATTCCGCTCAGCTCCACCAAGTCGCTGCACGGCCACGCGATCGGGGCCAGCGGCGCGCTGGAGGCGCTCGCCACGGTGCTGGGACTGCAAGAAAGACGGCTGCCGCATACTGCGGGCGTCACCAATCCGGACACGTCGCTCAACATCGACATCATCGTCAATGGGCCGCGTGCTACAGGGCCCACGGTTGCGCTGTCGAACTCGCTCGCCTTCGGCGGATTGAATGCCGTGATCGCGCTGCGTACCTGGCAATAATTAAGTGGGGTTCGAGCTTCGCTCGAATGACCCAATCATGCCGCGATAAGGCTGCGTCATGAATGGAGCACCCGGCAAGTAATTCACGCCAAATCCGTCGTCAGCAGCTTCTCCAGGCGCGCATAGCTCGCCTCGACTCCCGTATCCATCGGTGAGCGCAGAACGGCCTCGCGCGCTTCTTTGGTGTCGTAGGTCACCGTCGTCTCAAGCGTGGTGATACCGCCCTTTTCGCTGAGCGCCGTTGTTACGACTGCGCCGCCTGGATACCACGACATGTCGAACTTCTCCGTTGCCACAATGCGCTCGTTGGGGACGATCTCCTTGTAGACGCCGCCCATGCCCAACTCTTCGCCAGTCTCGTCTTTCTTCCACTCATAGCGATAGGAGCCGCCAGTTTGCAGGTCGATGTCGCAGACCGTCATCGTCCAACCTTCAGGGCCGGCGAGCCAGCGCTTGACCAGATCGGGCGTGGTGAACGCCTTGTAAACCAGCGTGCGTGGAGCGTGGAACTCTCGCGTCATCACGACGCCGCGATCTCCAGCGGCTGCTACCTTCAATTTTCCTGTGACTCTCGTCTCCATCTGTATCTCCTTTTGCATGAAATATCCCCGGTGCTCAATACTTCTTGTGATTTCTTCTCTTCTGCCGTGTCTTCACGGTCTTTGGCCTGCTGTCTTCCGCCTTCAACTCTTCCAGCAAAAGGTCGAGCCGCGCAAAGTTCTGCTCCCACGCTTTGCGATAACGTTCGAGCCACTGATTCGCCTGGGCCAGCGGCTGGGCCTCGAGCCTGCATGGACGGCGCTGCGCATCGCGGCCGCGCGAGACCAGGCCCGCGCGCTCCAGCACCTTCAGGTGCTTCGAGACAGCGGGCTGGCTCATGGCAAACGGCTCGACAAGCTCCGCAACGGTCGCTTCTCCTTCAGCCAGGCGCGCTACGATTGCGCGCCGGGTGGGATCGGCAAGCGCGGCAAAGATGGCGTCGAGGTCCGGTTTTGCATGTGTTCTGGTCGAGTGCGTATAACCCATAAGTTTTATAACCTTTTGGTTATATACATGCGATATCAACGACCTGTCAAGGGATGCCTCTTCTTTTTCATTTTTTCGCAAGACCCCGCTTTGATGCAGAGCATCACAACAGTTAGGGTTGAAGTATGAAGGGTTTGCGCAGACTCACTATCGTTGTACCGGCCATCGTCCTTATCGCAAGCCTCATCGGCGCTTACCTAACACGCGGCGCTATGGCGAACCTTCCCTTTCTGAAGGGCAAAGGGAGAGCGTCGGGATCGAGAAGCGGCAGCGACCTTGTCGACCAGAGCCCCTGGCAGACGATCGAGGCGCTGGCGCCGCTGGCTGTCTCTGCCGAGGAGAAGCGACTGGCGCGCGAGGCGCAGCGGCTGGCCGACCACGAGGTGGACCAGGCGTTCGCGCAGGCGCTGCGTCAGGCCTCGCTCGATACCAGAACACTTACCGGCGATGCGCTGGCGCTGCAGCAGAAGATGACTGCGCTGCAGGCAGTCATCAAGGAAGACCAGGCGAAGGTAGACAGCCTTACGGCGGCGGCGAAAGGGGTGAATCCGCCTGGCACCGACGATCTTGATATCGCGAAGGCGCAGCTTCAGCTCGACAACGACCAGCTTGCCGACGCCACGCAGGACCTCGCAGCGCTTACCGGAGACAAGCGCGGACAGATACAGCAGGAGCTGGCCACCCGCGAGGCGGCGATGAAAAAGTTCGACGAGCAGGGAGACGTCGTCGCACCATCGACGTCGCAGTCGGCGCGGCGTTACTTCACCCTTTGTGGGCGGCTCTCCGCGTGGTTCGATCAGCTTACGCGCATGGACTCGATCACGCAGGCCCAGGGGCAGGCCAGCTCGGACGCGGTGAAGCTCTCTGCGGAGCACGCCGATGTGGAGAAGAAGTTGAGCAATGCCGGCTCAGCCGATGCGCAGAATACCGGGACCACGGGCCGCGTTACTCGTCTTAAGCAGATGCACACGCTCGCCCAGGTGCACTCGATTCTCGATGATCGCATTCAGACGCAGAGGCAGCTTGCAGTTGTCTACGGACGATGGCTCGACCAGGTGAAGCGTCAGCATCAGATTGTGCTGCACCTCATACTTCAGTCGATCGCGGTGATTGCGTTTCTGTTTCTGGGAGCGGCCCTCACCGCAGCGGCGATCCGGCGTCTGCTGGAGCGCCTGCACCTTGGCCAACGCAACCTGCAAACGATGCGCACGATCATAAGCCTTGCCATACAGGTTGTGACCGTGCTGCTGGTGCTACTTGTTGTCTTCGGCGCACCCAGCCAGATGCCGACGATCATCGGCCTGGCGACGGCAGGACTCACGGTTGTGTTCCAGGACTTCATCCTCGCCTTCTTCGGCTGGTTCGTGCTGATGGGAAAGAATGGAATCCGCGTAGGCGACTGGGTGGAGATCAACGGAGTCGGCGGCGAGGTCGTCGAGATCGGTATCTTCCGCACCGCGTTGCTAGAGACCGGCAACTGGACCGACAAGGGACATCCCACCGGACGCCGCGTGAGCTTTACCAACAGCTTCGCCATCCGGGGCCAGTACTTTAATTTCTCCACCTCGGGACAGTGGCTGTGGGATGAGATTCGCGTCAACATTCCATCCGGGCCGCACAGCTACGAGGTCATCGACGCGATTCACAGCGCAGTGCAGAAGGAGACCTCCACCGATGCCAAGCTGGCCGAGTCTGAATGGCGGCGCACGAGTGGACCCTACGGACTGAGTCATTTCACGGTCGAGCCTGCGGTGGACATGCGGCCTGCGTCGTCCGGCATCGACGTCATCGTCCGCTACATGACTCGCGCCAGCGATCGCTTCAGCATGCGCAACCGTCTCTATCAGGCGGTGATCGATCTGTTGCGTAAGAATGAGGAGACCACAACGCTCGAAGCAGCGGGCAAACAAAGCTGAGAATGCTCAAGGAGCCGTATTGCACTTGCTTGTCATCAACAGCGGATCGTCTTCCATCAAGTTCTCGATCTTTGACGCACATGCGGGAACGCCCCGATCGTTGTACGAGGGCGAGGTCACCGGCATCGGCTCCGGCCGCGCCACATTTGTGTTCCATCCGGCCAACGGGAAAGACAAGCAACCGCCGGCAAACATCAAAGCAGACAACCCCATAGAGGCCATCGGCCGAATCATCGAAGCCGTCTCCCGACCGAATCTCCCAAAGATCGAGGCTGTCGGTTACCGCGTCGTCCACCCTGGCAAAAAACTGCACAGCCACGTGCGTATCACCGCCGAAGTGATGCGCGATCTCGACGTGGCCGTCGTCTTCGCTCCGCTGCACGATCCTTCTGCCATCACTATCATCCGCGAGATGATGGCTCGCTTTTCAGGTATCCCGCACTTCGCCTGCTTTGACACGGTCTTTCACCAGACCATGCCCGAAGTCGCTTCTACGTATGCCATTCCTATGGATTACCGCGAACAGGGCGTGCGACGCTACGGCTTTCACGGCCTCAGCTGCGAATCCATCGTCGAACAGATGCGCACGGCTAACTACAACATCCCGCATCGTATGGCCATCGCGCATCTCGGCAGCGGATGCAGCGTGACGGCATGTGTCGACGGGCGCTCCATCGAAAACACCATGGGGCTTACGCCAACTGGAGGCGTCGTGATGGGAACGCGTCCCGGCGACCTCGACCCCGGGCTGGTTCTGTATCTGCTGCGCGACATGAAAGGCGACCGCACAGAGTCCTTTGCCGCAGTGGAAAGGCTGCTCAATCACTCCTCCGGCATCTCCGCACTCTCCGGTCTTGCCAACGACATGCGATCCACGCGCGAGGCCGCGGCAAAGGGCAACCAACGGGCAAGGCTAGCTATTGATGTATTTACTCGCAGCGTGCGCAAGGCGATCGGCAGTTGCTGCTGGCTGATGGGCGGACTCGACGCCATCGTCTTCACCGGAGGCATCGGCGAGCATGATGCCCGCACGCGCGAAGAGATCGTCAGCGGCCTCGAAGAACTTGGGGTCGCCATAGACGCCGAGTTCAATGTGGCCCAAAATCACAACGGCAACGGTGACATCCGTCACATCGCGGCATCACAATCCAAGACGAAGATACTTCTTATCCCGGCCAAAGAAGACTGGATGATCGCCAGGCATGTTCAACACATGCTCAACTAGAGCCGGGGCACTGATTCCAGAGTTTGCGAATAAGAAGAGTGTTATCGATCGACTTTCGAGCGCGAAACGAAAACAGACACGGCAAAGACAAATACAGGGATTCTTCGCTACGCTCAGAATGACGACGTATGAGAACTCTGCACAGATTGGCGATGTATAAGAACGGTGTTCCGAATAGCGAAGCACCGTGTCCGAATAACGATGTAAGACAGTGTCCGACGGCGCAAGAACAGTAACCCTAACTGCTTTCCGAAGGAGAGATCGTCATGCCGGAACCAAATCGCGCAAAAGCCCCCTCAAAGGCGAAGACCGCCGCCACACTCACGCCTGACGAACTGCGCAAGGTGGATGCCTACTGGCGAGCCTGCAACTATCTTTCGGTCGGTATGCTCTACCTGCAGGAGAACCCTCTCCTTCGCACTCCGCTAAAACCCGAGCACATCAAGAACCGCCTGCTGGGCCACTGGGGCTCCGATCCCGGGCAGTCGTTTACGTGGGTGCATCTCAACCGGCTGATCAAGAAGTACGACCTCAACCTGATCTACCTGTCGGGCCCAGGTCATGGCGCGCCTGCGACGCTGTCGAACTGCTATCTCGAAGGCGTGTACTCGGAGGTGTATCCCGACAAGAGTGAGGACGAGGCCGGGATGGAGAAGTTCTTCAAGCAGTTCTCGTTCCCCGGCGGGATTGGAAGCCACTGCACGCCGGAGACACCGGGCTCGATCCACGAGGGCGGCGAACTCGGCTACTCGCTCTCGCACGGCTTCGGCGCGGCCTTCGACAATCCCGACCTGATCGTCACAGTCGTCGTCGGAGATGGCGAAGCCGAGACTGGTCCGCTTGCCACAAGCTGGCACTCGAACAAGTTCCTCGATCCAGTCCGCGATGGCGCGGTGCTGCCTGTGCTTCATCTCAATGGATACAAGATCGCAAACCCCACGATCCTCGCGCGCATTCCGCACGATGAGCTAGAGGCGCTCTTCTTCGGCTACGGCTGGAAGCCTTACTTCGTCGAAGGCGACGACCCAAAGGCGATGCACCAGACGATGGCTGAAGTCGCCGAGCGCTGCATCATCGAGATTCGCGATATTCAAACAAAGGCGCGCAAAACTTCGTTGAAGAAAGTAGAGCGTCCGCGCTGGCCCATGATTGTCCTGCGCACACCCAAGGGCTGGACCGGCCCCAAAGAAGTCGACGGCCACAAGGTGGAAGGCTTCTGGCGCGCACACCAGATTCCAATCCTCGATCCCAAGACCAGCCCCAAACACCTGAAGCAGGTGGAACAGTGGTTGAAGAGCTACAAGGCCGAAGAGCTCTTCGACAAAGATGGCCGCCTGATCGAAGAGTTGCGCGAGATGGCTCCCAAGGGAACACGCCGCATTACTGGAAACCCGCACGCCAACGGCGGACTGTTGCGCAAGCCCCTCGACCTTCCCGACTTCCGCGACTACGCCATCAAGGTGAAGAAGCCCGGACAGATCGAGGTGTCGCCCACCTACACGCTCGGCGGCTTTCTGCGCGATGTGATCAAGCGCAACATGACGAACTTCCGCGTCTTCGGCCCCGACGAGACGGCTTCCAACAAGCTGCAACTCATGTACGAGGCCACCAGCAAAACATGGCTTGCTGAGATCTTCCCCGAAGACGCCGACGGCACCGACATTGCACCCGACGGCCGCGTGATGGAGATGCTCTCCGAACATACGCTCGAAGGCTGGTTCGAAGGCTACGTTCTCACCGGGCGCCATGGCTTCCTGTCGAGTTACGAGGCCTTCGTTCACATCATCGATTCGATGTTCAACCAGCACGCCAAGTGGCTGGAGAAGAGCAAGCTCGAGCTTCGCTGGCGCGCTCCCATATCGTCGCTCAACCTGCTTATCAGTTCGCTCGTCTGGCGGCAGGACCACAACGGCTTCACCCACCAGGACCCCGGCTTTCTCGACGTGGTCGCCAACAAGAGCCCGCACGTTACGCGCATCTATCTTCCGCCCGACGCGAACTGCCTGCTCTCTGTCGCCGACCACTGCCTGCGCAGCACCAATTACGTCAACGTCATCGTCGCCGACAAGGCCCCGCACCTGCAGTATCTCGATATGGATGAGGCCATCAAGCACTGCACCAAAGGCATCGGCATCTGGGACTTCGCCTCGACCGATGCAGGCTCTGAACCCGACGCCGTGATCGCCTGCGCGGGCGATATTCCCACTGCGGAGGCACTCGCTGCAACCGCCATACTGCGCGAGCACTGCCCCGGCCTGAAGATCCGCTTCGTCAACGTGGTCGATCTCTTCCGGCTGATGCCGGAGAGCGAGCACCCGCACGGCCTCTCCGACCGCGAGTTCGACTCGCTCTTCACCATCGACAAGCCGGTCATCTTCAACTTCCATGCCTACGCGGCCCTCATCCACAAGTTCACCTACCGCCGCAGGAACCACGACAACATCCATGTGCGCGGCTACAAGGAACGTGGCAATATCAATACGCCGCTCGAACTGGCGATCCTCAACCAGATCGACCGCTTCGACATCGCCATCGACGTCATCGACCGCGTCCCCAAACTTCAGGTCACGGCCGCGCATACGAAGGAACTGCTGAAGAACAAGATCATCGAAAGCGTTAACTACGCCCATAAACACGGCATCGACCACAAGAACATCACCGACTGGAAGTGGCCGCTGTAGCGCATCACCCGAAAGTCACACACTGTTCAATACACAAAAAGCCAGAGCTGCATCTACACTCTCAACATGTGTGGAATCGTTGGCTATGTTGGGCCCAAGCCCGTTGTCCAGGTCATCATCGAGGGCCTGCGCCGTCTTGAGTATCGCGGTTATGATTCGGCGGGAATCGCGGTTGCGGGCAACTCGACCGGGCTTGAACTGCGGCGGGCGCCCGGCAAGCTGCGGAACCTTGAGGCCGTCATCGCCGAGTCGCCGATCAGCGGCACGTTCGGTATCGGCCACACGCGCTGGGCCACCCACGGCCGCCCGACGGAAGAGAACGCGCACCCGCACCGCGACTGCACCGGGTCGCTCGTCGTGGTGCACAACGGCATCGTCGAAAACTATCTCGCGCTCAAGAAAGAGCTGACCGCAAAGGGCCACAGGTTCGTCACCGAGACCGACACCGAGATTATCGCGCACCTGATCGAGCAGGAGCTAAAGGACGAGCCGGAGTTGCCGCTTGAAGAAGCAGTGCGCGAGGCTGTGCAGCGGCTGACCGGAGCGTTCGCCATCGGCGTGATGTCCGCCAACGAGCCGAACAAGCTCGTCGCCGCGCGCATGGGTCCGCCTGCGGTGATCGGCATCGGCGAAGGGGAATACTTTCTCGCCTCCGATGTTCCGGGCATCCTGCATCACACGCGCGACATTCACTTCCTCAACGACGGCGAGCTCGCGGTCATCACGCCGGAGGGCGTCTCGCTCTCGGGCTTCGATAGCCGACCGCTCCCGCTCAAGATCCAGCGCATCGCCTGGGACCCGATCCAGGCGGAGAAGGCCGGCTTCAAGCACTTTATGCTTAAGGAGATCAACGAGCAGCCGCGCGCGGTTCGCGATACCACGCTGGGGCGCGTTTCGCTCGACACCGGGAAGGTCTTCCTGGACAACCTCGACATCTCGGCCGACGAGATTCGCCGCGCATCGCAGATCACCATCGCCGCCTGCGGAACCTCGTGGCACGCCGGGCTGGCGGGCAAGTTCATGATCGAGCGGCTAGCGCGGCTGCCCGTCGACGTCGACTACGCCAGCGAGTTTCGCTACCGCGACCCCATCGCCGACCCGAACGCCATCGGCCTGCTCATCACGCAGTCGGGCGAAACGGCTGACACGATCGCCGCGCAGACGGAGCTGATCGACAAGGGATCGAAGACGCTCGCGATCTGTAACGTCGTCGGCTCAGCAGTCACGCGCCGCGCCAACGGCGTCATCACCACCAACGCCGGGCCGGAGATCGGCGTGGCCTCGACGAAGGCCTTCACGGCGCAGCTTACGGCGCTCTGCGTGCTTGCGTTGCACCTTGCGCAGGTTCGCGGGACGATCACCGATGCCGAATCGCTCGCGCTCTCCACGGAGCTGACGCGCCTGCCGGGCAAGCTCGAAAAGCTGCTCACGCGAAACGGGGCAACGGCCGGCGGCACCTCGGAAGGCGTCGCAGCGCCGTCGCCGTGGACGGGTGCGGAGCGCCGCCGCCGGCCGAGGCTCACACTCGACGAGCAGTGCCAGCACCTGGCCAAGCTCTTCCACGCGGCCCACGATTTTCTTTTTCTCGGCCGCGGCATCCACTACCCCATCGCGCTCGAAGGCGCGCTCAAGCTGAAGGAGATCTCCTACATCCACGCTGAGGGCTACCCCGCCGGCGAGATGAAGCACGGCCCCAACGCCCTGATCGACGAGTCGCTGCCGGTCGTCTGCATCGCGACCAAGGACCCCAACGATCCGGCCAGCGTCCTCAAATACGAGAAGACCCTCAGCAATATTCAGGAGGTCACCGCACGCGGAGGCCGCGTCATCGCCATCGCCACTGAAGGCGACGACGAGATATGCAGTCTCGTAGAACACACCATCCACATCCCCAAAGCTCCTGAGATGCTGCTGCCGATACTTGAAGTTGTGCCGTTGCAGCTACTCGCTTA
>JAFDVP010000012.1:300000-593697 GCA_018268895.1 Acidobacteriota bacterium
GAGGGCGTGCGCGAATCGGCCGTATGAATGCGGATGCCGCGGTTCGCGACCAGCCGCAGTATTTCCATCAGCGCCGGTATGTCGAAGACATCGCGCATGCACTCGCGATAGGCCTCCAGCAGGATCGGGAACGAAGCATAACGGCTGGCCACACTCAGCAGGTCGTACGCGCGCTTTCGCTGCTGCCATAAAGGGCTTCGCCCATCCGCTCTCCGCCGTGGAAGCAGAAGCGCCCGCGCCGCGCTCTCGCGGAACTTCGCGGCAAACAGCGAAGTGGAGCCAAGCTGGCGCAGGACCATGTCCGCCGCCTCTTCCGGCCCAAGCATCAGTTGTTCTACATCGGGCGCTTGATCGGTCTCGGGGAAGCGAAGGACAAAACCGTCTTCGCTCCACATGGTCTCGACTTCGGGGCCATTGGCTTCCCGCAGCTTGTGCGTGATGGCCATCGCCCAGGGCGCATGGACCCTGCTGCCAAACGGAGTCAGGATGCAGACGCGCCAGTGTCCCAGCTCGTCGCGCACCCGCTCAACGACGATGTTGCAGTCGTCAGGAACGGCAGTAGTTGCGGCCTCCTGATCGGCAAGATAGCGCAACACGTTCTCCGCCGCGGCTGGATCGAGGTCGTGCTCCGCGGTGAGTCTGGCGATCGCTACCGTGCGCGGCATCTCGCGCAGCTCGCGTATCAGCGCGCCAATGGTCCTGCCAAACTCCAGCGGCCTGCCTGCCTGATCGCCATGCCAGAACGGCATCTTGCCCGCTTCGCCGGGAGCGGCCGATACAAGCACGCGGTCGTGCGTGATCTCCTCGATGCGCCATGTCGACGCGCCAAGGATAAAGGTCTCGCCCACTCTGCTCTCAAAGACCATCTCTTCATCCAGTTCGCCAACGCGTACCGGCTTCGTTCGTTGACCGGCAAGAAAGACGCCATACATCCCACGGTCGGGAATCGTTCCGCCGTTGAGGATCGCAATCCTCTTTGCTCCGGTCCTGGGAGTAATCCAGTCTCTTGTGCGGTCCCACGTGATGCGTGGCCGCAGCTCCGCGAACTCGTCTGAAGGATAGCGGCCTGCCAGCATGTCGAGCACGCCGTCGAAGACGTTTCGGCTGAGCCCCGCAAAGGGAGCGGCCCCACGCACCAGTTGCAACAGCGCGTCGTAGCCGATGCCCGGGCCTTCGTCCTCCTCGCTGCGCCGCGCGCGGCGTCTCTCTACGTCCTCAATAGCGAGCGGCGGATGCGCAACGGTGGCCACGATCTGCTGCGCGAGCACATCAAGCGGGTTCCGCAGGAACCGCGTCGATTCGACGTGTCCCTGGTGCATGGCCCGCGTGACGGCGGCGCATGCAATCAGGTCGGCGCGATACTTCGGAAAGATGACGCCGGTCGATGGCGCGCCAACCTGGTGCCCCGCGCGACCGATGCGCTGCATTCCTCCTGCAACCGATGGAGGCGCTGCAATCTGGATCACGAGATCGATCGCCCCCATATCGATACCCAGCTCGAGCGAAGACGTCGCCACCAGCGCCTTGATGCCTCCCGCCTTCAGCAGCTCTTCAATCTCCACTCTCTGCGCGGCTGCCAGCGATCCATGATGCGCGCGAACGATCGGCTCTCCCGCCAGATCGTTCAATGCTCCCGCCAGCCGCTCTGCGGTCCTTCGCGCATTGACGAAGATCAGCGTTGAAGTCTGCTCGCGAATCAGCTCGAGCAAGCGCGGATAGATCGACTGCCATAGGGAAGTTCGCTTCGATCCTTGAGACGTTGACCCGCCCAGCAGTGGCTCGTCGCTCTGCCCGAGCCGTGCCATATCTTCAACCGGAACCTCAACCCGTAACTCCAGCGCCTTCCTTGCCCCTGCATTGACGATGGTGACCGGACGATAAGAGGCCGCGGCCTCATCAGAGGCTTCGCCTGTCGCCTCCATCAACACCGTCGATGTCTCCGCCTCGACTTTGTGAGTTGTCCGTGCCGCGCGCTTGCGTTCGCGCTGTTCCACATGAGCGCCGCCAAGAAATCGCGCAACCTCCTCCAGCGGGCGCTGTGTCGCAGACAGCCCAATGCGTTGAATTGGCCGGGCGGCAAGCGCTTCCAGCCGCTCCATCGACAGCGCAAGATGCGCGCCGCGCTTGGTTGGAACCAGCGCGTGGATCTCGTCGATGATGACGGTCTCAACGGAGCGCAGCGCCTCGCCGCCCTCCGAGGTCAGCAGCAGGTAGAGGCTCTCCGGGGTGGTGATCAGAATCTCTCCCGGATGCCTGCGAAACCGCGCCCGGTCTCTTTGCGAGGTGTCGCCGGTCCTGACGCTGATCTCGGGAATGCGCACAGCTACGCCTTCCTGCTCTGCCGTCTTCGCGATTCCCGCAAGCGGCGCGCGCAGGTTGCGTTCCACGTCGGCCGCCAGCGCCTTCAGCGGAGAGATGTAGACGACCCTGCATCCTGAAGTCGGTTCAGAGCGCAGCATCAGCTTGTCCAGGCACCAGAGGAACGCCGTGAGAGTCTTGCCTGTGCCTGTCGGCGCAAGTATCAGCGTCGACTCGCCCTTCGCAATCGCGGGCCAGCCTTCAATCTGCGGTGCGGTAGGCGCATCGAAGGAGGCCTTGAACCACTTCGCGGTTACCGGGTGAAACAGATCGAAGACATTCGCAGCGTCGGCTGTCTTCTGAGACGCAGTCGCAGCCTGCTTCTTCGAATTGTGCGGGATTCGAGGCATTCACGATATACAGCATCATAGATGCTGCTATGGCGGGGCGCGTCGCGCGATCTGTATGAGCGATCAGGGAAACTGAACGCCGGTCCATCCCTCGCACAACTCCCACAGCCTCGCCGCTGCCTGCGTATTGCGCGCTTGTGGAGCGACCTCGGCCGGACCTACCGTCTCGCCTCGCATCTCTCTCATCCCCTGCGGGCCGTAGTAGCCGCCATCCACTGCTTCTGGCGAAGTCGCGGCGTACAACGTGGGCAACGCGCCCTCCGCGTCTGTATTGAGAAAGATTCCAATCGCGTGGCCTACGATAGTGCGCGCGACCCTGAACGCCGCTGAACGGTCTTTACCGCGAAACAACTCGGTTGCGGCAACTCCAGGGTGCGCTGCCACACTGAGAACGGATGATCCACGGGCGCGGAGCCTCCTGCTAAGCTCGAACGCGAACATCAGGTCTGCGAGCTTTGATTGCTGATAGGCCCGCATCGGCGAATATGATCTCTTCGATTGCAGATCGTCCAGTTGCAGGTCCGTTCTCTTGTGCGCGATGGAAGCGATGGTCACCACGCGTGACGGCGCTTCAGACGTTGACACACGTTCAAGCGCAGGCAGCAGTAGTCCTGTCAGCGCAAAGTGGCCAAGCACATTCGTGCCGAACTGCATCTCGAAGCCGTCCGCCGTCTCCGTGCGGCGCGCCACGGCCATCACACCGGCGTTGTTGATCAGTACATGCAGCGGACGCTGACGGGCAAGCTCCTCCGCGGCAAAGCGGTGTACCGACTCCAGCGAACTGAGGTCGAAGATCGCCAGCTCCGCGCGCACACCGGGGGCCTCTTCCTTCAGGCGAGCCAGCGCGGCCTCGCCCCTTTGCCTGTCGCGGCACCCGAGAATGAGGTCGGCATCCTTACGCGCCAGCTTCAGTGCAGCGTGGTAGCCGATGCCGCTGTTCGCTCCCGTGATCAGGAAACGTCTGCCGCGAAGCGACGGCATGTCTTCGGCCTTCCATGGACCTGCCATGGTCTTAGGATGCACCACTGAGGAGTAATCTTCCATGCGTCTTAGGATGCACAGCGGAGGGGTAATGTGCGATGCGCTCTATGAGAATGAGGCGTCGAATCGCAGTTTACTTCCCATAGAATGAGCCTGTGACTGTGCTCGACTTCACGCTGCTTGTCTTCGCCGGCTCCTTTGCCGCCGGATTGCTGGGCGCGCTCACAGGCCTTGGCGGAGGCGTGGTTCTCGTTCCTCTGCTCACGCTCGGCTTTCACGTTGATATTCGTTACGCCATCGGAGCTTCGCTGATCTCGGTTATCGCCACCTCTTCCGGCGCGGCAGCGGCCTATGTGCGCGAGGGCTTCTCCAGCGTGCGTATTGGAATGTTCCTTGAGGTCGCCACCACGATTGGAGCATTGTTCGGCGCCTTTCTCGCTGCAAAGGTCCCCACCCGGGAGCTGGCCATCCTCTTCGGCGTGGTGCTGATCTACTCGGCTTGGCTCTCATGGCGCAGCAATAAGCTCTCGCACGTTGAAGCGGTCATCGACAATCCGTCTTCGGACAGGTTGCGGCTCTCCGGCTCCTATCCTAGACCGGGCGGAGGGCATATCCACTACAAGGTCGACCGCATCCCGCAGGGCTTTGCCATGATGTTCGGCGCGGGAACGCTCTCCGGCCTTCTCGGTATCGGTTCAGGCGCAGTCAAGGTGCTGGCGATGGACCGCATTATGCGCATCCCCTTCAAGGTCTCGACGACGACGAGCAACTTCATGATTGGCGTCACCGCGGCGGCAAGCGCGGGAATCTACCTGCGACGCGGCTACGTCGATCCCGCGCTGGCCGCTCCCGTGATGCTGGGAGTGCTCTCGGGCGCGGTGATTGGAGCCAAGCTGCTGGCCCGCACCAAGGTCTCGGTGTTGCGCATGGTCTTCGCGCTGGTGGTCTTCGCGCTTGGTATCGAGATGATCGTCAACGGCTGGCTGGGGAGGATGTGATGCGCTTCTTGCTCGACGATGAACGGATGGAGAAGGCGATGGGCGTGCTGCTGCGCTTCGGCGTCGTGCTGGCCTCCACGGCCGTCCTCGCCGGACTAGCGTTTTATCTTCAGGACCACGGCAGGCAGCCGGTGGAGTTCCACGACTTCAAGGCTTATAGCTTCGGTCTCAGACACCGCGAGTTATTCACAGGCTCGCCGCGCGGCAACGCCGCCGCCATCATCGAGTCGGGAATCCTTCTGCTGATTGCGACGCCGGTAGCGCGCGTCGTCTTTGCCGTGGCGGCCTTTGCGCTGGAGCGCGACCGGCTGTACACGGCGATCAGCATTGCAGTGCTGGCGGTGCTCGTCTACAGCCTGCTGCACGCAAAGTAAAGCGGAGCAAAGCCGCCAGGTTCAGGCCGTCGTGGCGTGCACCTTCGCAGGCTGATAGCCCCCGGGCACGGTGCGGCCCGAGATCGCCAGGCGGTTCCAGGCGTTGATAGTGACGACGGCAAACGAAAGGTCGGCGATCTCCTTCTCATTCAGGTGCGCGCTGGCCTCGTCATACGCCTCATCCGAGGCGTGGCCGTCCGTAATCAACGTCAGCGCCTCGGCCCACGCAAGCGCCGAACGCTCGCGGTCCGTGTAGTATGGGCACTCGCGCCACGCGTCGAGCGAGTAGAGCCGTTGCTCGTTCTCGTCGATTGCGCGCAGGTCCTTCCAGTGCATGTCCAGACAGTAGGCGCAGCCGTTGATCTGCGAGACGCGCAGCTTCACCAGGTGCAGCAGGTCCGCCTCCAACCCGCATTCGGCGAGATATTTTTCCAGGCCTAACATGGCGCGATAGCCGCCGGGCGAGAGTTTGGCATAGTCATAGCGTTGCTGCATTCTGTGCTTCTCCTTTTCAGGAGTCTTTGATGCTCCCACAATGCAGGAGGTCGCAATCGTCAAAGAGCCAAAGACGTCGTCGTTCTGAGCCGAAGGCGAAGAATCCCTGTATTTTGTTCGTGACTACCGGCACTTTGACTCCAACAAGCACCACGCCAAAACGAAGCCCGCTCTAAGTCGCCTGGGCCGCCGAGCGCAATGCAGCCTCGATGCCGGTGTTGACCTCGGCATAGGCAAACTCGGCCGCTACGCGGATGCCATTCATGATGGCCTTCTCGTTCGATGAGCCGTGGCCCACGATGCAGACGCCGCGAACCCCCAGCAGCGGTGCGCCGCCGTACTCGGAGTAGTCGAGCCGCTTCTTGAAGTCGTCGAAGGCGCGGCGTGAGAGAAGCGCGCCCACCTGCGAGGTCACGGTAGATTTGAGAGCTTCGCGCAGCGACGAGGTGAAGAGCTTCGCCGCACCCTCAATGCTCTTCAATGCAACGTTGCCTACGAAGCCGTCGCAGACGGTAACGTCGGCGTGCCCGTTGAAGAGGTCGCGCCCCTCGACGTTGCCGATGAAGTTGATCCCGTTAAGCCCGCGCATAAGAGGAAGCGTATCGCGCGTCAGTGAGTTGCCTTTGGAGTCCTCTTCGCCGATCGAGAGTAGTCCTACGCGCGGGTTCTGGATCTTCAGCACGTTCTGCGCGTACATGTGCCCCATCACGGCAAACTGCACCAGGTTGTCCGGGTCGGAGTCGACGTTGGCGCCCACATCCAGCAGCAGCGACGGCACGCCGCGCGAGGTGGGAACGATGGTGGCGAGCGCAGGACGATCGACGCCCGAGAGCATGCCCAGCACCATCTTCGCCGTGGCCATCGCCGCACCGGTATTGCCCGCGGTAAAGAAGCCGGCTGCCTTGCCCGGGCCCGAGGGCGCTCCGTGCAGGTGGGGTGTGTGGTCGTGGCTCGTACCCGAGGCCAGCCCCTCGCGCACCATCTTCAATCCCACGCGCATCGTCGAGTCGCGTTTGGTGCGCACCGCCTGCGCCGCCTTGTCGTCCATCGTGATCCACTCCGAGGCAGGAGTCACAAAGACGGGAAGATGCTTCTGGTGGCGCAGGTGCTGGCGGAGAAGAGGACGCAGGAGATCTTCCGGGCCCACGAGGTGGACGCGAACGCCGAAGTGGCGAGCAGCCAGAATGGCCCCGCGAACCTCAGGTTCGGGGGCCTTGTCGGAACCCATTGCGTCAACGACAATGTCTATCGGCATCAGGCAACGATAACAGGGTTTGAATTGGAAAGAAGCTGCTTAGCTGGCTTCCTTAACCGCGAGAACATCGCGGCCCTTGTACGTTCCGCACTTGCGGCACGCGCGGTGAGGCAGCTTGCGCTCGTGGCAGTTCGGGCACTCGGAGAGGCCGGTGGGGGTGAGGAAGTCGTGGCTGCGGCGCTTTGCGGTGCGTTGCTTGGAGTGACGCCGTTTCGGATTAGGCATTCGAGTATCCCTTTCAATCGCCCGAACCCGGCGTGTGCACGAGTGCGGATCTGAAACTTGTTAGTGCTTGACCTCGATCTTGTCAGCCAGTCCCGCCAGAGCATTCCAACGCGGATCAGACGGTGTCTGTTCGCAGGAGCAGGTTGCGAGGTTCTGGTTCTGACCGCAGCGAGGGCAGAGGCCCTTGCAGTCCGGCTTGCAGAGGGTTCGGCTGGGCAGGGACAACAACACCTGCTCACGCACGACGTCCTCAAGCAAAAGACCGCTCTCTTCATAATACCCGATTTCGGTCTCATCCGGGGTAATTGCGTGCTCCCCGCTCTCGTCGTCCGCCGCCGAAGGCCGAAAGACCAGGTCGAACTCGCCCGAAACCGTCTGCGCCACTGGTTCGACACATCGGGCACACAGTATCTCAAACTCACCCTTATAGTTAGCCCGCAGCCGTATGTCGTTCACCTGGGCATTGCGCCCCCGTTCCTCGTGGCGGTGTTCAATCAGCAGGTCGGCCTGCCCCTTCACGGGGAGAGGAGAGGTCTGGCGAATATCGGGACCGTATTCCAGCGCGCCGGGAGCGATCGTCTCGTCGATCTCCAGCGGCTCATCGAGCAGTTGTATCGGGGTAATCAGCACTCTTTAAGGGTAGGACTTCGTCGCGGCGTGGTCAAATATGCGAAAGGAGCTACCTCAACCCAATGCGTCGCTACAGCCAGATCATCAAACTGCGTCCTGAAGACAAAGAGGAGTACATCCGTTACCACACCGACGTGTGGCCCGGAGTGCTGGCACGGATCGAAAAGTGCAACATCCGCAACTACTCCATCTTTCTGCATGACGATCTGCTGATCGCATACTTCGAGTACCACGGCTCCGATTTCGACGCCGACATGAAGCTGATGGCCGCCGACGCCGAGACGCAGCGCTGGTGGGCGATCATGGACCCCATGCAGGTCCCCCTGCCTGAGGCCACAAGGGCCGGAGTGCGCTGGCTCAACATCCCCGAGGTCTTCCACTTTGACGGCGCGCCGGTTGCAAAGAGCTAGACAGCAGGCCGCTGCCAGTCGTCGACTGCGGTAATGCCGCCGACGGTGTTCGTGATCTCGATCTTCTGAAACGTAAGCGAGACCGTCTGCACGTCATTGCCATCGACAGCGCCTGTGGGCGTCATTGCGGCGTAAGCCTCGCGAATCTCCGCGATGCTGGCGTTCGTCAGCTTGACCGTGTGGTCGAGCCGCTCTACCCCGGTCTTGTCCGAGCTGAAGTACTCAAACAGGACTGTGGTCAGGTTCTCATTCGAGTACGCCGCACCGAAGAACTGCGGAGAGCAGGCGTTCCAGTTCAGGGAGAACACCACTGGCTGCTCCACCCGCTTACCCGTCGCGAGACCTGAGGCCGCGTCCCGGGGAGAAACAACGCCATAGCTAACGGAGTCGATCTTGATCTTGCCTTCGTGGCCCTTCTGCGTGGAGTCGCCCTTGAAGACTCCCTGCTTCGCTGCTGTGACGGTTGCATAAACCTGATAGGCCATCTGCGCCTCCTTGCATTGCGTTTCCTCCGGAGAGTATTCGGACGGGGCCCGGTTCCTGGCACAGAGTTTAGCGAAAATTTCTGCCAGCGTGCTGACAGCATGGTGGCAGCAGCATGTCTGTAGGCTTGCCGGGTACGCAAAAGGAGTGTGCGAGATGAAGCTGAAGGTTCTTTTCCTTGAAGAGTTGAAGCGTGAAGAGGCAGGAACACGCAAGGCGCTGGAGCGGGTTCCAGAAGGAAAAAACGACTGGGCACCGCATGAAAAGTCGATGAAGATGGGCTACCTCGCTTCGCTGGTGGCAACCATGCCATCGTGGATCGAGATGATGATCAACCAGGACGAGCTGGACTTCGCTCCCGTGGGCGAGAACAAGAACAAGCCCATCGAGTGGAAGAAGACCGCAGAGCTGCTGGCCATCTTCGACGAGAGCATGAAGAAGGGGATCGCCGCCCTCGAATCCACCACCGACGAGCACCTGATGACGAACTGGAAGTTGAAGGCCCACGGCCACCTCATCTCGGACGAGTCGCGGTACATCAACATCCTCAACGGTGTGCTCGCCCATTGGGCGCATCACCGCGGCCAGTTGACGGTCTACCTGCGTTTGAATGAAGCGCCGGTCCCGTCTCTCTACGGGCCTACGGCGGATGAGAGGTTTGGCGGCTGAAGGCCGTCAATGAAATAGCCGGATGCCTGCTATGCCCGCGGCTCCGGCCTCGATGCAAAGGGGCGCGTTCTCCTCAGTAACACCGCCCAGCGCATAGACAGGCACCGGCGCGGCGGCCACACAGGCGGCACGGAGAGCCTCGATGCCAGCGGCGGGAGTTACCTCATGGCCACCAACCGTCTTGCTGAAGACTGGCGCAAACAGAATCGCATCCGTCTCGTTGCGCCGGGCAATCTGGATCTCCGCCAGCGAGTGGCAGGAGACGGTGACGACGGGCCGTGGCAGGCTGTGCACGGCGTAGCGGCGGCGAACCTCCGCAGGCAGAAGCACCGAGTTGGCGGGCAGGTGGACGCCGTGGGCATGGCTCTCGATTGCAGCCCGCAGGTTTCCATTAATCAGCAGCCGGGTGGAGGGGTGAGCGGCGATGGCCTCGACCATCGGCCTGGCAATGTCGGCCAGCTCGATGGGCCCAAGGTCCTTTTCTCTCAACTGGATGAGACCGATTCCCTCGGCGGCCCATCTTGCCACCTGTTGTATCAGCGCGGCTCGTCTCTTCTGCTCATCGCCGGGAAAAAGGGTTCGATCGGTAATGGCGCAGCGCAGCACGCCGTTAAGTGTAGTGGACGGGATTTGAGCTGCGGGCGTTGATCGAACAGGTGGTCGCTATGTGTTAGTTTTAGGCTGTGTGGCTCAGAAGTGGCGGAATTGGTAGGCCGGGGACGTTCGGGCTGAGGAATCCGCCGGGAGCCGTAGATTATTCGAGATATTCGGGGTCTTGTGGCAGGGGGCCAGTGTGCCGCTTCACGTAGCTGGAACCGTGTTCGCCAACTGTAGCCAGAGTCGCTAAGGGTCCAAAGAATCATCAGGTTATTGGGAGTTTATGAGCGGTGTGTACGATCTGATCGTTATCGGGTCCGGGCCGGCCGGACAGCGCGCGGCAATCTATGCCTCCAAGATGGGCAAGAAGGTTGCGCTGGTCGAGATGCGCGAGGTGGTCGGCGGCGTCTCCATCAATACCGGCACCATCCCGTCAAAGACGATGCGCGAGGCCGTGCTCCATCTCTCCGGGTACAACTACAAGTCGATCTACGGCATGAACTACCGGGTGAAGGAGCGGATCACCATGGCCGACCTCGCCTTCCGCGTCCAGCACGTCATCAAGACCGAGATCGACGTCACCGAGGCCCAGCTCTCGCGCAATAACGTGGAGATGCTGCTCGGCGTGGCCAGCTTTGAAGACCCGACGCACATCAAGGTGACCAACTCGCGCGGGTCAGCCGTCTACGAGGCGAAGAGCACTCTGATCGCTACGGGAACCAAGCCTGCCAGCTCACCCAAGGTCCACATCAACGGCAAGACCATCATCAACAGCGACCAGGTGCTCGACCTCACCAACCTTCCCAAGACGATGATCGTCGTCGGCGGCGGCGTCATCGGCGTGGAGTACACCTGCATGTTCGCCGCCCTCGGCGTTCGCGTGACGTTGATCGAGCGGCGGCCGCGCCTGCTTGAGTTCGCCGACCAGGAGATCGTCGAGGCGCTGAGCTACCACCTGCGCGACGCCCGCGTCACCATGCGGCTCAACGAAGAGGTGGAGTCGGTCGAGGAGATGCCCGACGGCTCCGTCGTCGCCAACCTCGAGAGCAAGAAGAAGCTACAGGGAGACGCGCTGCTCTACGCCGTCGGCCGCCAGGGCAATGTGGACGAGCTGAACCTCGCCGCCGTCGGGGTCGAGGCCGACTCGCGCGGACGCATCCCCGTCGACAAGGACTTCAGGACCAAGAACGCGAACATCTTCGCCGTAGGCGACGTCATCGGCTTCCCGTCGCTGGCCTCCGTCTCCATGGAGCAGGGCCGTATCGGCGCGGCGCGCGCCTTCGGCGACGAGACCATCGTCTCGAACCCCAGCTTCTACCCCTACGGCATCTACACCATCCCCGAGATCAGCTTCATCGGCAAGACCGAGGAGCAGTTGACCGAGGAGGACGTTCCCTACGAGGTTGGCGTTGCCTACTATCGCGAGATCGCGCGCGGGCAGATTCGCGGCGACACCACTGGCCGCCTGAAGCTGATCTTCCACCGCGGGAGCCACCTGATCCTCGGCGTTCACATCATCGGCGAGGGGGCCAGCGAGCTGCTGCACATCGGGCAGGCTGTGATGGCGCTCGGCGGAAGGATCGAATACTTCGTGGATACCGTCTTCAACTACCCAACGCTAGCGGAATGTTATAAAGTGGCTGCTTTCAATGGATTGAACCGCGTCAGCAAGTTCGACTCGTAAGGCGGCAGACGCGGAGTCTGGGACAGGGCAGAGGAAGCGATGGCAAAGTCGGTTGGGGTCACGTTATCGGAGCAGATTCACACCGGGCTGGTGATCGACCACAAGCTGGTGGGTGGGCTGCGGCGGTTTCCTGAAGATGAAGAAGATTACAGCGCTCTGGTCGAGCTTCATACCGATGCCCTGGTCGAGACGATCTGCAATCAGATTGTTGGGGCTGCGAATGGCGAAAAAAACCTCGATGCCGTAGGAATCGCTGTTCCGGGACTGGTGAAGAGCGGTGTTGTCGAGGAAGCGCCGAACCTTCCCCAGATCAAGGGCGCCAGGCTGCGCGACCTGATCAGCATGAAGCTGCACGACCACGGCATAGCAGCTCCGGTCGCCCTGCTGAACGATGCGGACGGTGTTGCAGCGGGGCTGGCAGCGAAGTTTGGCAAGCTGGACTCGATGATCCGGGTATGGACCATCGGCCTGGGTATCGGGCATGGAAGATATCCGCACACGGCCGGCGTGTGGGAGGGCGGGCATACCGTGGTCACGCTCGACGACAAGGAGGCTTTCTGCGGTTGCGGCGGAAGGGGGCACCTTGAGGGCATCATGGGCCATCGCTCGATGCGTATGCGCTTTCTGGACATGGAGCCGGAGGAGGTCTTTGAGGCGGCGAAGGCGGGCGACCAGAGATGTCTTGAGTTCAAGAGGCTCTATCACAAGGCATTGGCCGCGGCGACGGCTAGCTCGATCCATATGACAGGGCCGGGTAAGTTCTTCCTTACTGGGACCTATGTGGACAACGTCGATCTGCCGATGCTCAAGGACTACATGCAGCAGATGGTCAAGATGAGTCCGCTGCAAGGCTACTCGATCGAGATCGTGAAAGAGAACGCAGAGAACCGCGTGATCGGCTCGGCGGTGAGCGCGGAGCAGGCTGCGGGGCTGTAGGAGCGGAGATCGCGTGCGTGGTTATCTCACTATAGCTCTAAGTCTTGCGATCGCTGTACGCTGGCAGGATATTGCTTCACAGCACGAAGCCTGGGAAAAGACGGTCGAAGCCCGGCATGATGCGTTATTAAAACAGTGGGGAATCGGCAACGACGCCGCACTTCGTGAAGAACTGCACGCGAGGTATGTACGCGATCAGGATGCGCGCAGGTCCGTGATGACTCTGCCGCAAGCGCAATGGACCGATTCCATGGACAAGCATCGACAGCAGACAATGAAATCGCTCAGTCAGGCCCTATCAAGTTGCGAACAGCGGTCGAGGAGTGCAGCGGCCTCAAGGCAACCATTGAGTAGAGGGCCGATTGCCGGAGAGCCAGGCGACGAAAGCCCAGTCTAACCGGGCCTCCGCCGCCATCCTTATTGCGCCTATGCTAACCCCGCAACAACTGTCGCAACTTTATCGAGTATCTCGATCCAGCCGTCCATTTGACCGCTATTTTTAGCACTCTCCATGGGTTCATTGCCGATGAAGGTAAGCTTCGTCTGGCCGTTTCCGAGATCCTCAAAGAGGGTCACATCGTACGCACCGTCGATAGCCTCGTGTTCTATTCCCAATTGCGCCGGATCGATTTTGTTTCCCTTCGAATCCGAAAAGTACATCAAGGAAACGATCTTCTCGCACGGAACGATCTCGTAGTATTCAACCGCATTCCAGAACTCCTGCCCATCCGGGGTCCTCATGCAGCAGAGAAGTTTTCCTCCAACGCGAAAATCCATCTCACAACCCGGCGCAGTAAGGCCCTTCGGTCCCCACCACTGCATGATGTACTTCGGCTCTGTCCACGCCTTCCAAACCAACTCGCGTGGGGCATCAAAAATTCTCGTAACGACCATCCGCTCAATTTCGCTAACCGGCTTTGCTGTCATCGCTAACCTCCGTTTTTCTTCATTTCCTTCACAACCACATCCAGCTTGTCGAAACTCTCTTCCCAGAACCGGCGATAGTTCATCGCCCATTCGCTGACTGTCTTAATCGCCTCTGGCCTAAGCGTGCATACACTCTCCCGTCCACGCTTCGTCTTGACCACAATCCGCGCTCTCACCAGATAGGCAATATGTTTTGAAATCATCTGCTGTGACAGTGAGAACGGTTCCGTCAATCCATGCACCGAGGCAGGCCCGCGAGAGAGCCGTTCGATCATTGCTCGCCGGGTTGGGTCAGACAAAGCCGCGAAGGTTGTGTTTAATCTATCCACAACCATATGGTTGTGGATATTCCGTTCGATGTCAAGCAGAGATTTCTGCGGCTCCCGATTGCTTTTTTGAACCTGACACTGGCGCTCAGCAATATTCGCTGCGACGAGTGCTCAGTGTTCGCCAGATACTACCTCTGACAGTTGGGGCAGAAGTGGGTGCTGCGTCCGCCGATGACGATGCGTTCAATCGGCGTCTTGCAGGTACGGCACGGTTCGCCGGTGCGCGAATAAACGTGGTGGTGGAGCTGGAAGAACCCTGCCACGCCGTCGGCATCAACGTAGTCGGAGACAGACGAGCCGCCCAGCTTGATGGCCTTCTTTAAAACTTTCTGCAATGCGTCGCGCAAACGGGCGAGTTCATCGCGGGTGAGGCGTCCGGCGTGGCGGCGGGGGCGGATGCCGGCGTGGTGCAGGGCTTCGTCGGCGTAGATGTTGCCGACCCCGTGAAGCAGCGACTGGTTGAGCAGAGCGGCTTTGATGGGAGTCTTGCGTCCGCGGAAGAGTGCGATGAAGTCTTCGAGGCCGATGGTGAGCGGCTCCTTGCCGGGGCCGGTGTACGCCTCGGTCGAGACGGAGAGGCGGCCAAAGCGGCGGGCGTCGACGAAGCGTAGCTCTTTGCCGTCGCTCAAGCTGAGGATGGCATGGGTGTGCGGCGGGACCTCTGTCTCTGGAGCGGAGACGAGCAGGCGGCCGGTCATGCCGAGATGGATGAGAAATTGTGCGGTGGTGGATTTACGGCTCAGGTCGGCGACGATGGTCTTGCCGACGCGGTGGACACGCTCGATGCGCGCATTTGTAAGCACATCGGCGATCGCGGCAGGGGGCGACTTGAAGGTCTGCGGCTTGTTGCTGGTCCACACGCTGACAATGGTCTGGCCGTGGACGCGCAGATGAACGCCGTTGGCGACGGTTTCGACTTCGGGAAGCTCAGGCATGGCCTTTTGAGTATAGGCGGCGCGCGGGAGATTCAGTCGTCGTGGAGTTTTTACTGACGTGTGCCTTGTTGTGCTTCTATACTTTCTGCGCGATGAAGAGACAGTTTTTTTTGACGGCAGGAATATGTAGCGTGCTGGCGGTTGGCGCTTGCGCGTATGCGGGAGCGGAGACGCTCCTGGTGGCTAACCAGAAGGATGCGAACCTTTCGGTGATCGATACGGCGACGGACAAGGTAGTCGCCTCGATTCCGGTTGGCGGCATCACCGGGCATGAGCTTGCCGTCTCTCCCGATGGCAAGCGCGCGTTTGTGCCGATCTACGGCAACGCAGGCGTGGGGCGGGCGGGCACGGACGGAAGCCAGATCTCGGTAATCGACCTGGCGTCGAAAAAAATCGTGGGAACCATCGACTTCGGGCATGGCGTCCGGCCGCACTGCGCGATCTTCGGCAAGGACGGCATGTTGTACGTCACGACGGAGCTGGACAAGTCAGTGAGCATCATCGACCCGAAGACGCTGAAGATCGTGGGTTCAGTTCCAACGGGGCAGGAGCAGTCGCACATGCTGGTGCTCTCGAAGGATGGCAGGCGCGGCTATACGGCCAACGTAGGGCCGGGTACGGTCTCGGTGCTGGATATTCCGGCGAAGAAGACCATCGCGATCATCCCGATCTCGGGGAACACGCAGCGCATCTCCATCTCGCGCGACGGAAGCATGGTGTTTACGGCGGACCAGAAGACGCCGCAGCTTGCGGTGATCGATACGGTGACGAACAAGGTGAAGACGTGGGTTCCGCTGTCGAGCGCGGGCTACGGTACGGTCTCCACGCTCGATGGACGCTACCTGCTGGTGACGCTGCGCGGGGCGAAGCAGCTTGCCGTCGTCGACCTGAAGACGATGAAGGTGGAGCACACGGTCGATGTCGGCGATGGGCCTTCTGAGGTCGTCGTCAGCGCGGATGGGAAGAAGGCGTTTGTGGCCTGCAACTTCTCAAACCAGATTGCGGTGGTGGATCTGGCGAACTGGAAGATGGACAAGCTGATTGACGCGGGCAAATATGCCGACGGGATGGCCCTGGTGAAGTAGTCGAAAGCGGCTAGACAGTAGCGTGTCATCCTGAGCGAAGGGGTCGCAGCTTTAGCGAACCCGGAGTCGAAGGACCTGCATCTTTCCCCGCCGGGTAGATCCTCAGTGGAGGAAGGTTCGAAATGCAGGTCCCTTCGACTTCGCTACGCTCCACTCAGGATGACAAAGTATTAGAGGGCGCTCCGCTCAGGATGACGAGATGGAGTGGAACCATGCAGCTTCGTTCAGGATGATAAACGGCAATGAACGATGAGTCTCAAGACTCCTGCATCAGACGTCGCATGTCGCGCATCGATATAATGAAGTAGATGTTCTGTGGCGGACAGCGCCAAGATAAGCAGAATCAGCAACTTCGTACCATCTGAATGCAGCCGACGATGACCAATGCAAACTCGCATCCGCTGAAGAAGATTCTTGAAGACCGTATCGCCATTATCGATGGCGCGATGGGAACGACGATCCGCACCTACGGGATGAAGGAACAGGACATCCGCGGGGAGAGGTTCAAGAATGCGCCCAAGGACCTGCTGAACAATGGCGACCTGTTCTCGCTGACGCAGCCGGAGATGATCTGCGATATCCATCGGCGCTTTCTGGAGGCCGGTGCGGACATTATCGAAACCAATACCTTTGGCGCGACCAGCATCACGCAGAGCGAGTTCTTCGTCGATGACCCACGCGAACACGGCGGCCGCAAGGACCCGGAGTTCTATCAGAAGATCATCGAAGATCCGATGCTGACCGGTCTGGCCAACGAGATCAACGAGCAGTCGGCGCGGCAGTGCCGCGAATGGGCCGACCGCGTAGGAAACGCAACGGGGCGGCAGCGCTTTGTAGCGGGAGCCATCGGTCCGCTGACGGTGTCGCTGTCGAATTCGCCCGACGCCGACGATCCCGGCTTTCGCGTCGTCACGTTCGACCAGGTAAAGAAAGCCTACGCTGAGCAGGTGCGTGCGCTCATCGCGGGCGGCTCCGATCTGCTGCTCGTCGAGACGATCTTCGATTCGCTCAATGCAAAGGCAGCGCTGGTTGCCATACGCGAGGTCTTCGACGAGGACGGTTACACCGCGAACAAGAAGGAGCTGCCGGTGATGATCTCGGCTGCGGTAGGACGCGGCGGCGAGACACTGATCTCAGCGCAGACGACCGAGGCCTTCTGGAATGCGGTCGAGCATGTGAAGCCGCTCTCCGTTGGACTCAACTGCTCGCTTGGCCCCGACCTGATGTATCCGTTTCTCGAGGAGCTCTCGGAGAAGGCGGACGTGGCGATCTCCTGCTACCCGAACGCCGGCCTGCCGAATCCTCTATCGGAAACTGGTTTCGACCTTGGGCCCGACGACATGGCCCGCTTCCTCGGCGACTTCGCCCGCGGAGGCCTGATCAACATCGCCGGCGGATGCTGCGGCAATACGCCGGAGCATATCGCTGCGATTGCCAGGGCTCTCGAAGGCAAGGCCCCGCGCAAGCTCGGCCGGATCGAGGTTGCGGCGTGAGCATAAAGACAAAGCCTCTCCGGCTCTCCGGATCGCAGCCCTTCACCCAACAGCCCGGCGTCTACATCATGATCGGCGAGAGGACCAACGTCGCCGGTTCGCCGAAGTTCGCGAAGCTGGTGAAGGAAGGCAAGTACGAAGAGGCCGTCAGCGTTGCCCGGCAGCAGGTTGAGAACGGCGCCAACGTGCTCGACATCTGCATGGATGAGGGCATGATCGACGGCGTCTCGGCGATGTCGCGCTACCTGCATCTGCTGGCGAGCGAACCCGAGGTCGCGAAGGTCCCCTTCATGGTGGACTCCTCGAAGTGGGAGGTCATTGAAGCAGGCCTGAAGTGCCTTCAGGGCAAGGGTATCGTCAACTCCATCTCGCTGAAGGAAGGCGAGGAGAAGTTTCGCCAGAACGCTGCGACCGTGTTGAAGTACGGCGCCGCCGTGGTCGTCATGGCCTTCGACGAGCAGGGGCAGGCGGCCACCTACGAGGACAAGATCCGCATCTCGGAGCGCGCCTACCGCATTCTGGTCGATGAGATCGGCTTTCCTCCTGAGGACATCATCTTCGACCCCAACATCCTCACCGTCGCCACCGGCATGGAGGAGCACAACAACTACGCGGTCGACTTCATCAACGCGACGCGCTGGATCAAGTCCAACCTGCCGCACGCCAAAGTGTCGGGAGGCGTCTCAAATATCTCGTTCAGCTTTCGCGGCAACAACAAGGTCCGCGAGGCCATGCACTCGGCGTTTCTTTATCACGCCATCGCGGCGGGCATGGACATGGGCATCGTCAACGCCGGGATGCTCGAGGTGTACGAGGAGATTGAGCCTGAGCTGAAGACGATGGTTGAGGATGTGCTTCTCAACCGCCGCCCCGATGCAACGGAACGTCTCGTGGACTACGGCGAGGCGCTGAAGGCCGCTGGCGCCGGCTCTTCGTCCGCTGAAAAGAAGGCTGAGGAGTGGCGTAACGGCACGGTGGAAGAGCGCCTTGCTCACGCGCTGGTCAAGGGAATCGACACGTACATCGAAGCCGACGCAGAGGAGGCGCGCGTCAAGCTGGGCCGCCCTCTGCTGGTCATCGAAGGCCCTTTGATGGATGGCATGGGCATCGTCGGCGATCTCTTCGGAGCGGGCAAGATGTTTCTTCCGCAGGTGGTGAAGTCCGCCCGCGTGATGAAGAAGGCCGTGGCCCACCTTACGCCTTACATGGAAGCGGAGAAAGCAGCGCTCGCCGCTGCGGGAGAGGTGGTCAAGGCGCAGGGAAAGATCCTGCTCGCCACGGTCAAGGGCGACGTTCACGACATCGGAAAAAACATCGTCGGCGTCGTGCTCGCCTGCAACAACTACGATGTGATCGACCTGGGCGTCATGGTCTCCTGCGAGAAGATCCTCGAGCGCGCCAAGGCGGAAAAGGTCGACTTGATCGGCCTGAGCGGACTGATTACGCCATCGCTCGACGAGATGGTGCACGTCGCGCGCGAGATGGAGCGCCAGGGCTTCAAACTTCCGCTGCTGATTGGCGGAGCGACCACGAGCCGAAGACATACGGCCGTCAAGATCGCGCCGCATTACAGCGAGCCGGTCGTCCATGTGCTGGATGCAAGCCGCGCAGTGCCCGTGGCCACAAGCCTTCTGAGCGACGAGGGCAAGGAGTCCTTCGTTGCGCAACATCGCGCCGAATACGAAGCGCTCCGCAAGGCCCACGCAGCCCCGGCTCAGCAGGTTGTCTCTCTTGAGACAGCGCGGGCGCGGCGGACTCCGATCGAGTGGCGCACCGAAGACATCCCCGCACCAGCGTTCACCGGCGTACGCGTGCTCGACAAGTTCCCCCTGGCAACGCTCAGGGAGTTCATCGATTGGTCGCCCCTCTTCCACGCCTGGGGGCTGAAGGGCGTCTACCCTCGCATCCTCGATCATGAGGAGCAAGGCGAACAGGCACGGCTGATCTTCGCCGACGCCAACAGGCTACTCGACCGCATCATTGAGCAGAACCTCATCACGGCGCGCGGCGTGTACGGGTTCTTCCCGGCTAGCGCCGTCGGTGACGACATCGAGCTCTACACCGATAGCGCACGCAGCAATGTCTCCGAGCGATTCCACTTCCTTCGCCAGCAGGCGAACCGCGAAGGAAGCGAGCCTTGCCGCTCGCTCGCCGACTTCATCGCACCGAAAGAGACGGGGCTGCCCGATCACATCGGCGCCTTCGCCGTGACCAGCGGAATCGGCCTGAAAGAGCTATGCGACCGCTTCCGCGCCGAGAACGACGACTACAACGCCATCATGGCCGAAGCCGTCGCCGACCGTCTGGCTGAGGCCTTCGCCGAATGCCTGCACAAGCGCGTGCGCGACGAGTGGGGCTACGGTCTTGACGAGAAGCTGAGTCCCGAGGACCTGATTCACGAGAAGTATCGCGGCATCCGTCCGGCCCCAGGCTATCCGGCCTGCCCGGACCATACCGAGAAAGGCACGATCTGGCGCCTGCTCGATGTGCAGGCCAACACCGGCATGGTGATTACGGAGTCGTTTGCAATGTGGCCTGGTTCCAGCGTCAGCGGGCTTTACTTTGCGCACCCCGACTCGCGCTACTTCAGCCTGGGCAAGATCGATCGCGATCAGGTTGTCGACTACCACGAGCGCAAGGGCATGAGCGTGGAAGAGGTCCAGCGGTGGCTGGGCCAGAGCCTGAACTACGATCGAGCGGAATAGTTATCGGAAGAAGGCACCCATCGGAACGCCCGGGGCTGACGTTTTTACGCTCCAACAATGGGCGTCATGCAGCGGACGAATGTGTAAGATGATCCGGAAGGATCATATTTCATATAAAAAATCACCTAGAAGAAAGACGCGAAATGGCCAATCGAAAAGGTCCTGGAACCGGTAAAGAGACCGGCACGATGTTGATCGAGGAGCGGCGGCAACATGTACTTGCGCGCATCCAGCAGGAAGGCCGGGTCCTGGTGTCGGAACTCTCTGACAGCCTGGGGATCTCGCGAATCACCATCCGGAAAGATTTAGACGACCTGGAAGCGCGCGGGCTGGTTCAGAGGACGCATGGCGGAGCACTGGCTCCACAGTCCAACTCTCTGCTCGACCCATCGCTGCAAGTCAAGGAGCGGCAGCAGCTCAAGGAAAAACTTCGCATCGCTGACACAGCCGCGAAGATGGTTCGTGAAGGGCAATGTGTTCTCCTGGATTCTGGAACAACGACGACCGCCATTGCCAGAGCGCTTCGTGCGTTCAAACATCTTACCGTCGTAACGAACGCGCTGAACATTGCAGCAGACCTGGCCAGCACAAACTTTGAGGTCATCCTGACCGGCGGCACGCTGAGGAAAAATTCGGCGTCGCTTGTAGGACCACTTGCTGAAGAGATGTTGGGAGAGCTGCACGCCGACATTCTTTTCCTTGGCGTAGACGGCTTCGATCCTCAGGTTGGAATTACAACACCGAACGTTCTGGAGTCTCGCGTCAATCGAGCTATGGTCAAATCGGCCCGGCGCGTGATCGCAGTCTGCGACTCGACAAAGTTCAATCGGCAGAGCCTTGCGCTCATCGTTCCCTCCACAGCGATCCAGATGGTCATCACCGATACCGGCGCCAAACCGGAAACAGTCGAAGCCCTGAAGACTTCGGGAATCGAAGTCATCCTCGTGTAGTAAGTTGCTCCAACACTAAAGGCCCTTCTCTCAATTCGCTGGGCCTGGAGCTGGGTCGCTGCTGCCAGGCTGACCGTTTTCAACATGGCCAGCGAAGCGGCGTAGATAGCCCTTATTCTCTGGGATCGTGACCTTGACGTCGTACCAGCGATGGTTTGCATGCAAGGGGAGGCTCAGAGTAACTTCAGCGTTTGGAACAAGCTCTTTTTGCGCGGCGAAGTTCGTGTAGCCCTCTGCGATGGAGAGATGAATTGTCGAGGATGAGCAATTGGAAAGCGTGAGATTCAATGCAAGTCCAGATAACTCTGGTTTGAGTGCGACAAGCGGCTCCTGCGATGCTGCGGCGCCTTTGACGTGGACGAGGTAACCGTTGGGTCCATAAGCAGCGAGATTAAATGGCTTGCCAGCATCTGCGCTCCAATGATCTGTGAGCGTATCTCCAGCGGAGACGGTGTAACGACGCGGCTCTTCGGTTGGAGTGATTCCGTTGTAGATGTAGAAGGCCGCTCCTGCCGCGCCCTTGTTGGCGAGATCAAGCGTGATGCGGTCCGCTTCGACGTGGCAAGAGGTCTGAAGCGAGTAAGGCAGGGCGCGCGCTGGGCGGGTTCCCTGCTCCTGCACGGGCATGGTCTGCGGTTCGGGGACGCTGTAGGGCTGGTGTAACGACTGGATGGGCCGAGGCGGAGGAAACGATGTGTGGCGGGTTGCTGGCCCTTGTGTGAAGTCTAATGCGGAGGTGAGATCGCCACAGAGAGAGCGCCGCCACTTGCTGATGTTGGGTTCTGCGATATCGAAGCGTTTTTCAAGAAACCGGAGGACTGAAGTGTGGTCGAATACCTCGGAGCAGACCCAACCGCCTGTGCTCCAGGGGGAGACGACGAGCATGGGGACGCGCGGCCCGAGGCCGATGGGCTGTATGCCGCCGGGGTCGGCGTTGGGGATGATGGGACGACGCTCGGAGGGATACTTCGTCATGTCGATGAATTCATCCGCGAGGCTGGCAAGAAGATCGTCGGAGACGAGGCCGTATTTGTTGCGCTCCTGACTGCGGGGAGGCATAGGCGGAACGATGTGGTCGAAGAGGCCGTCGTTCTCGTCGTAGTTGATGAGCATGACGGTCTTCGACCAGACCTCTGGATTTGCGGTGAGTGCATCGAGTACTAACGAGATGTAGTATGCGCCGTCGGTAGGGGAGGCCTCAGGGTGCTCGGAGTATTTGTAGGGCGCGACGACCCAGCTTACCTGAGCGAGTTTGCCCTTCTCAACATCTTCGCGGAAGCCTGCCAGCGTGCGATCTGTAATGCCCTTCTGCACAAGCGGACTGGTGGGCGAAGCACCCTCCTGCACATGATATTGCGCAAAGAACTCAAGCGAGTTGTCAGTGTAATTATCAGTAGGCGTACCGGGCTCGCCGCTGCCTCCCTGATACAGCTTCCAGGAGATGCCAGCTTTTTCGAGGCGCTCGGGATAAGTGGCCCAGGTATAACCGTTGACTTTGTGACGCTCGTCGAAGCCCGGCCCGTTCGGTCGCGTGCCATAAGCATTGCGCGGGTCCATGGTTCCAGACCACATGTAGATGCGGTTGGGGCAGGTGTTGGCGTGGACGGAGCAATGATACGCATCGCAAATCGTAAAGGCGTCTGCGAGAGCATAGTGGAAGCTAACATCCTGCCGTTTAAGGTAGCCCATGGTGAGGACGTCCTGCTTTTGATTGACCCACTGGTTCCAATGGCCGTTGTTCCATGCGAGGTGGCCGGTGCTCCAGCCGTGGTCGGTGCCGGCCTGAAACTCCGTTGTCTGCTGCGGATTGATGTAGAAGGGCAGGACTTGCTTCGCGTCGGGTGAGATGCCGCGAGCGTGGTATTTCTTGGTCTTCGTTGTGGCGATGGGCTGGTGCCAGATGGACTTGCCGTTGGGCAGAGGCGCAGGGCGAGGATCGCTGAATCCGCGCACGCCGCGCAGCGTGCCGAAGTAATGATCGAAGGAGCGGTTCTCCTGCATGAGGATGACGACGTGTTCGACGTCATTGATGGTGCCGGTTCGGCGCGCAGCGGGGATAGCCAGTGCCTCACGGATGCTGGCCGGGAGCATCGTTGCTCCCGCGAGGGCGGTGCTCATACGGAAGAAATCGCGGCGGCTTCTTCTGGGACTCATCACTTCTTCCTATACAACGATGCGAGGGCAACGGCCCTCGCATCGCATGGTTGCGTTATATGTTGTGGTTAGAAATCCAGTCGAACTGCAACCTGACCGTTACGAGCGCCAAGCACCGAGGTACCTGATCCCGAGCCGAGTGTCCCTGTGATTCGCCCGAAAGTGGGAGAACTGACGTTCATGTTCGGATCGCCGAGGTTGGTGTGGTTCAGCACATTCTGGAAGGTTCCTTCGGCACGGAGATGTAGGCGTTCGGTAAGTGCGAACGACTTGCTCAGACCAGAGCTAAGACTGACCGTTCCCGGGCCAACAATGGCACCCGTACCTGCATTGCCAAAGCGTCCGATGGGCAAAGGAACGGGCCCGCTGCCGCTTCCGGTAGTGCAGGCGGTTCCCTGTTGCCAGTTTGGGTTTCCGGGGCATGTAAAAGCTGCTTTGTTCACCCAGTTCATACGCGTACGGTTCGCCGCTGCGATCGGAGCGCCGGGCACACGGTCCGGGTACTGGTTGCGGTGTCCGGGATCGTAACCGGTGGAAGAGCTGGTGAGGCCAGATCCCGTACCGGACGGATCCCCTTGTCCGCTAGGGAAATAAGGCGATTCAAACGGGCCGGACTGCATGAGGAAGATATTTGTGATCTGCCATCCACCGACTACAAGGTCGAGAGCACGCGACATGGAGGAGCCAAACGTCTTGCCACGGCCGATCGGTAGGTCGTACACCATGGTTGTATTCCAGAGGCTGCGACGAGAGCCGTACACGTTGCCGAAGTCAACATGACGATCCAGGATGGATGTGGCTCGAGAGCCACCGGTCTCCCCGGCGAAGCCTGAGTTCGCTGGGCCTTGATTATTTGAGAGCCCCTTGGCAAAGGTGTAAATCGAATCGAACTGGAGCCCCTTGTTGTAGCGGTGCATCACCTCGATTTGCATCGATTCATAATTGGCGTCCGCCCCGGTAGCGCGGGTGTTGATGCGCCCCCAGTTGGGGAAGAGCCGGGCGCTGAGTGGCTGGTTGTATGCGGAGACCGTGCTCGAGAATGGAAGCGTGTTCTCGTCTGGAGCGTAGACCAACTGACGGGAGACCGAGCCGATATAGGAGAGACGAAGGTTATAGCCCTGTGCGATCTCCTGCTCAACGCTCAACGACCACTGCTCCGTGTGGGGGTCCTTCCAGTTGGTGCTGTTTGCGGTGCCGAAGTAACCCTGACCATAGCAGGTAAAGCACCCACCGTTGCCGGCGCCTGCATAGATGTTGGGCCACTGGTACCCGATGGCGTGCGATGTCGAGTTGTAGGTGTTGGTGTACTGCGTGGTCTGGGCCTGCAGGGTGCCGGTGAGCGAGTAGAAGTTACCGCCGAGCAGGGTGATGTTGTACATGCCAAAACCGCCACGGACGGAGGTCTTGTTGCTACCGAAGGGCCGCCATGCGAACCCGAAGCGGGGCATAAAGCGATACTTCGGATAGTGCTTCAGGCCTCCGGGATAGCCCGCCTGGGTGTTGGAGAGTACCGGCATGCAGGGCGCTCCATTGACGGTAGAGCCTGTGCTGGAGCCGTAGGGCGAGCAGGCGTTAGCGCTGGCGAGGAAGCTGGCGGCCAGGAGATCCGCATGCCCATCGGGATAGATGGAAATGCCTGACAAAGCGCGCGACGGATCGAAGTTGCCGATATCGCCGTGGACATCGGAGTACGGCGGATGCAGCTCATAACGAATGCCGTAGCTTAGAGTCAGTTTCGGTGAAACCGCCCACTGGTCCTGTGCATAGAAATGGTAGTGAGTCGACTTGCCGTTATTGTCCTGACTGACGACATCGTAGAAGGTCTGGTACGGAAGTCCCATCAGGAAGTCGGCAAAATCGACGCCCGTGAACAGACCCTGACTGCTACTGGTGTTATATCCAAAGGTGCCGTAGTTGTCGGAGCCGTTGAAGCCCAGCGGCGTAATCGCTTGAATCGTGCGTATATCCATCCCGAACTTCATCTGGTGTTTGCCGAGCGACCAGCTAAGGCCATCCGTATAAACCGATGTATTGGATTGTGTGATGGAGTCCAGGCGATCAGCATCCAGGGCGGTGAGATAGTTGAAGTCCAGCTCTGGCAGCCCGTTATAGAAGAGGTTCTGAAGCCCGTTGAGACCCAGACCGTTGGTAAAGCCTTTTCCATCAAAACTGTTCGTATTGCCAGTGGCATAACGCGTGTAGCCGTAACCAAACTCGTTGATCAGGCGGGGCGTGATGGTGTAGTTCGCATCGACCTTGAGGACGCGAGATTTACCTGTGCTTTGCGATCCCGGGACAGCGAGAGTCTGGGGACTATTCTGCGGGAAGTTCTTCCAGCTATACCTGCCCCAAAGCAGAAACTTCTGGTTGCTGCCAAAGTACTGGTCCCCACGAATATCGAACTGATTGGAGCTCTTGCTCTGGTCCTTGTTCGTGATGTAGTTTGCGGTTCCATCATCGGTATAGACGCTGGTGTTCCCAGTGTTTGGATCCGGGAAGAACTGCAGGAGTTTTTGTGAGGCCGCATTGATAGAAGTCGAAGGCAGTGTTGTTCCATAGCTGCCGCCTGTATTTGGATTCCTTAGCCCGGTGAAACCCGACGAGATGTAGTTTGAGAAATCGCCCTTCTTCATTGCCGCAGTGGGAACCACATACCTGACCGTAGTCTGGGCCGGATATCTCCAGCCTTCGTAGTCGCCGAAGATGAAGGTACGATTATGGCCGTTGTAGAGATGCGGGATCACGACCGGCCCACCAAAGCTGGCGCCGAAGGTGTTGGCAACGAGCTTTGGCTTCTTTGGGGTGATTGGAAGGGTATAAGGAATCGCATTGAAGGCCGCGTTCTGGTGATACCAGAATGCAGAGCCGTGGATCGTATTCGAGCCACCCTTGGTAATAACAGTGATCTCACCAGGCTGCCCGAACTCGGCGCCGTTCTGCGCTCCATCTGCGCGTAGCTCAGAGATACCTTCACTGGAAGGAAAGGCATTGACAAGGGGCGAGTTGTTGTTCGCACCTTGTACTGTGATGCCGTCTACCGAAACCTCAGTCTGAAATGGGAGGCCGCCCTGCAACGAGAAGCTGCCTTTATCTGCCTGAACACCGGGGAGCGTCCCTACAATGTTGATAGCGCTTGTTCCGCTGGAGCTTGCACGAGTATTTACCGGGAGAGAGGCGATCTGCTTGGTGTTGTAGCTGCTGCTGACTGACGGATCATCCGTCTCGACACCACTTACAGCGTCGGAGGAGACGACGACCTCCTGCTGGATGGTTCCGACCTGCATGGAAGCGTCAATACGCAGTTCCTGACGCGCAACGAGAGTGGCGTTCGTCACCGACCACTTCGCAAAGCCAGGAGCAGTCACTTGTACGGTGTAATGGCCGGCTTTCGCATCGATGAAGCGATAGTTGCCGTCGGAACCTGTATTGGCAGTGCGGGTGGTTCCTTCATCCACATTGATCAGGGTGACGGTGGCATTCGGAATGACGGCATTTGCAGCATCATGCACGTTTCCAATGACAGATCCCTGGATAGATTGAGCATTGCTGCTCGTGGCCAGAAGGGTCATGCAGAGTACTCCCAAGATTGAGAGCAATCTGCCTGGCCGTTTCAGTTGGTTGTACCTGGATGCGCTCAGCATTGGCTTTTCTCCATAAGTCGGGCATGGCTATCAGTTCAAACGGTGCCTATGATGAATGCGATGTGGGGAGCTGTTTGACGCAGGCTGCAAACCCGGTGCGCAAACAGAACTCACAACATCACAGATGGAACATCGTGCTGCTGCGAGAATACGAAGCTGAAAAGAAAACCTGTTATCAAATTTCGGCAAATAGGTTCCGAAACGATAAAAAAACAATGAAATCGTTCAGATGAGTGCGCGTTCAGCGCGCTTCGCCGTTACGGAAGGAAGCTCATCGAACAGTGTTCGATAGTCCTTGGCGAACTGACTGAGATGCCAGAAGCCCCAGTCGGAGGCCGCCTGCTGTACGGGGATTCTTATGTCCCGGCGCAACAGGTCGCGACGAACTCCATTCAAGCGAAGGATCTTAAGATAGGCATTGGGGCCGATGCCAAGCACATGGTCGAACGCATATTGCAGCGTTCTTCGGCTGACCTTGAAGATCGTACACAGCTCCGGCACGGAGATCGTTCGGTCGCTGTTTTCCAGTAGAAACTGCCTGACTTTTCTGACGATCTGCGCATGTTCCATTGCAATGCGGGGAATCTCGTGCGTCTGCTGGGACGATGCGCACATCTCAGTGATTGCGTCGAGGACAGGGCCTTGAATGGCAAGACACGCCGCGGGAGATTGCAGAACCTCGGGACGGCGGCCGATCTCTCCAAGCACATCGCCGAAGAGCCGTCGCGTTGCGTTGCTGGCGCGCATGCGCCCCTGCATAGCGCCGAGTTCGATGCGCTCCAGCGCGTCTTCGTCGGGGAAGACCGAGCGCAGATGATCGACAAGAACCTTGTGAGGGATAACAACGCCAAAGATACGGAAGCTGGCGGGAGTGATCAGCTCAAAGGGCTGGCGGCCGCGACGGACGACCACAGTTCCATCTTCGACACGCCGCTCGTCGATGCGGAATGAATCGTCTTCGGAGACGGGAATGCCGAACCACCAGCTGTTGGATTGCACGACGCAGGACTGACGCAGGCTAAGATTCGTTGTTTCGCAGAAGAGATGGATGCCGCTAAAGCGTGCGCCTGCAATCTCTCCTTTGAAACCGCCTACAGAGAGCTGGTCGTAGAGTTGCGACCAGCCGCGCAGGTTGTCTGCCTGCGTGTTTGGGTCGCTGGAGACATAGCGATAAGCTGGCGGAGCAGTGAGGGACCAGGCAGGACCGGGGCGAGTTTGTTGTACGGTCTCCACGACAGGGACAATACCATAGTGGCTTTATATTTCGGTTAAAGAATATATGCCGTCCTATTCCATGAGCAGAATCAGCACCCAGTTTTGCCGATTTTCGATAACCGTGCCCTGCTCGGCGCAAGCATAATGGCAGTGGGAGATATCTTGAACGATAGCCAACACTTAAGCGCCACGCTGAATACATGGCAACTGTGGGGCATCGCCGTCGGTCTCGTCATTTCGGGCGAATACTTCGGCTGGAGTTACGGTTGGGCGAGCGCAGGAACGCTTGGTTTTCTTGTGACGACGATCTACGTCGCCACCATGTATACGACCTTCATCTTCAGCTTTACGGAGCTGACGACGGCGATTCCTCAGGCTGGCGGCCCGTTTGCCTACGCGGAGAGGGCGTTTGGCGAGGTGGGAGGGTACCTTGCAGGAGCCGCGACATTGATTGAGTTCGTCTTTGCGCCGCCTGCGATTGCACTTGCCATCGGCGCCTACCTCAACGTGCAGTTCCCCGCTCTCGCACCGAAGAATGCGGCTGTGCTGGCCTATCTCTTATTTATGGCCATCAATATCATTGGCGTGCGTATCGCCGCGAGCTTCGAGCTCTTCATCACGATGCTTGCCATTATCGAACTGCTCGTGTTCATGGCCGTTGTCGCACCGGGGTTCAAGATTTCCAATTTTGTTGCGCATGGATGGGCCGGTCACGCTCAATTTCACGCGGGCGCGTTTCATGGCATGTTTGCCGCGGTACCGTTTGCAATCTGGTTTTTTCTTGCGATCGAAGGCGTCGCGATGGCTGCTGAAGAAGCAGAGCGACCCGCGCATTCGATCCCGATCGCTTATATCTCCGGTATCTGCACGCTGCTGGCGTTGGCGATTGGCGTGATGCTGTTTGCCGGCGGAGTTGGCGACTGGCGCATCTTGTCGAATATCAACGATCCTTTACCGCAGGCAATGAAGATTATTGTCGGCCCTTCGAGCGGATGGCTCCATATGCTGGTGTGGCTCGGGCTCTTCGGGCTGATCGCCTCGCTGCACGGAATTATCTTCGGCTACTCGCGGCAGATCTTCGCGTTGGCACGCGCAGGTTATCTGCCTTCGGTCTTCAGCAGGATTCACCCGCGACTGAAGACGCCGTGGGTGGCTATTCTTGCGGGAGGAGTTATCGGCATCGCAGCAATTTATAGCGACTCGTTCATTACGATCGGCGGCCAACCGCTGACGGCGAACATTGTCACGATGTCGGTACTGGGCGCTCTTGTTATGTACGCCATCAGCATGTTGGCGCTATTCCGTCTACGCAAAGCAGAGCCCGATATGGCGCGGCCATTTCGTGCGAGACTCTATCCGCTGGGACCGATCTGGACGCTGGCCGGCGTGTGTGTCTGCCTGGCCAGTATTGTCTATAACAATAAAGCGATCTCTCTGATCTTCTGCGGGTTGCTTGCTATTGGATATCTCGTGGTTCATCTCACCCGTTCGAGATTGGCTGCCTGAGGAAGGACGATGGCATTTGCACATACGATCAACGGAACGAAGTATTCTTTTCGAGATCTGAAAGACCTGCTTGCGAAGGCCACTCCTGCTCGTAGCGGGGACGAACTTGCCGGTATTGCGGCTGCTTCAGAGATCGAACGTGCAGCCGCGCGTTTCGCGTTAGCCGATGTCCCGTTGAAACACTTCCTGAACGAGTGCGTGATCCCCTATGAAGACGATGAGGTCACAAGGCTGATCGTCGATACGCATGATGAAGCCGCGTTTGCCGCAGTTGCTCATCTTACCGTGGGCCAGCTTCGCGAGTGGATTCTGGAAGAGGCAACAACGAGCCAACAGAGCGATACGCTCGCGGCTGTCGCGCACGGGCTTACCCCTGAGATGGCGGCTGCCGTCTCGAAGATCATGCGCAACCAGGACCTGATCTTCGCAGCCAGTAGAATTCGCGTGGTCACGCGGTTCCGCACGACGATTGGACTGCCGGGCACCATGGCTGTGCGCTTGCAGCCCAATCACCCCACGGACGATCCAAGGGGAATTCTTGCATCGGTCATCGACGGCATCCTGTATGGCTGCGGCGATGCAGTGATCGGCATCAACCCTGCAAGCGACAGCATCGGTTCGGCCATAACGTTGCTCAACCTGCTTGACGACTTCCGCAATCGATTCGACGCGCCGATTCAGAGCTGCGTATTGACGCACATCACCAACACCATTGAAGCAATCCGCCTGGGAGCGCCGGTGGATCTGGTCTTTCAGTCCATTGCCGGTAGTGAAAAAGCGAATACGAGTTTCGGAATTGCGCTCTCGCTGCTCAAAGAAGCACATCAGGCGGCGCTCTCCCTGAAGCGTGGCACGCTTGGCACGAACTGCATGTACTTTGAAACTGGCCAGGGCAGCGCGCTTTCGGCGCAAGCGAACTTCGGCGTGGACCAGCAGACCTGCGAAGCGCGAGCATACGCGGTGGCACGGGCCTTCGACCCTCTGCTGGTTAATACCGTCGTAGGCTTCATCGGGCCGGAATATCTGTTCGACAGCAAGCAGATTATTCGCGCTGGACTCGAAGACCACTTCTGCGGCAAACTGCTTGGGCTGCCGATGGGATGCGACGTCTGCTATACCAATCATGCGGAGGCGGACCAGGACGATATGGACAACCTCCTGTCGCTGCTTGCGATGGCGGGCGTAAACTTTATCATCGGCGTGCCGGGAGCCGACGACATTATGCTGAACTACCAGAGCACCTCATTTCAAGACGCGCTCTATGTTCGTAGCGTGTTGGGCCTGAAACGTGCACCAGAGTTCGAGGGTTGGCTGCACGCTATGCAGATCGTCGATAGGCAGGGAAATCTTGCGTTCTCACGCGCTTCGCTGGAACGGCTATTGCCGGGGGAGGTCTTCGATTCCCTGGCATGAATAAAGACCTGACAAGAGTCGACCCCTGGAGCAGACTCACGCAGTGGACCACGGCGCGAATTGCGACAGGGCGCGCTGGCGTGAGTACGCCAACGTCTCCATTGCTTGCATTCAACAGCGACCATGCGCTCGCGCGCGATGCCATCTATACGTCGCTGAACGTTGCAGGACTGAAACAATCTTTTCAACATGCCGGATTTGAAACACTCACTGTGACCAGTCGTGCGCGCAGCCGGACGGAGTACCTCCGGCGTCCCGACCTCGGGCGTTTGCTTGAGCCAACCTCGGCCGAGGCGTTGCGACGAGTGCAGAAGCCTTCGCCCCATCTGTTGACAGTGGTTGTAGCCGATGGGCTTTCTGCTCTTGCGCCGATGACGCATGCACTGCCACTTCTCGACTCACTGCGCGGCAGTCTCGCCGAGTGGGTGCTTGATCCAATTGTTCTCGCGACCGAGGCGCGTGTGGCGCTTGGTGACGAGATCGGAGAGATTCGCGGAGCGGAAGCCGTGCTGGTGCTTATTGGCGAGCGGCCAGGGCTGAAATCGCCAGACAGCCTGGGGGCCTATCTGACTTATCGTCCGCGCATAGGCCGCATGGATTCAGAGCGCAACTGCGTGTCGAACATTCGCCCGGAGGGTCTCGGCTACACAGAGGCAGCATTTCGACTGGTTCATCTGCTGGATCGCGCCCGGATACTGGGAACCACGGGAGTGGCATTGAAGGACAATAGCGATGACATGCCGAATGCTCCTTCAAAAGGAATACTGGCGGAGCCAGTCTAATCCGCGGCATTCAACGCGCAGAAAAACCTGGCACCGCCTCTCTTCCGGCTTTTATATCGAATGCCCCATTGCAGGATCGCTATAGCTGGAATTACCGGTCTCGATGCGGCCCGCGTACCGGGACTCGGCATTGAAACCAGTCTGCTTTACTGAAAAGTCATACCATCCATGTTGCTTTGAGAGATTCAGGACAACGGACGACTCGGCACCGGCCGCAATCTTCACGTTCTGCGTGCCAGTTTTATACGACTCGTCGCGTACGTCCACAACGATAGGGGATTGCCCGTTGTTCTTAAGCTTCAGCTCTATGTTGCCGGTCAGAGAGGAGCTTTTCATCTCACACGTGGAGCGCACGGCGAGCACATTCGGTGCAGAATCACCGCGGAAACACCGGTAGAAGCCGTTAGGCCCTACGACCTCGATCTCATATTTATTGCTCGCGAAGAGATTCATCGGGAAGGCCTGGTGGAGCGTATCGCCCGCCTTGACGGTATAAGTAGCTACAAACATGTCGGAGTTATCACCCGCATATTTCTTCGCTCCGCTATCGAGACGCACATTGCGAAGATAGACATTGAAGGGCGATCCCGCAGATCTTGCTCCATGAACAGTATTGGCTGCCGTCAGATGCAGCTCAAAGTTACCGCTCGCCACGCCGCCGTCTGCGTATAACTCGTATGGCAGGGCGTTTGAAGGGCGAATGCCCTTCTCCTGCCTGGAAAGCAACGTTGAACCTTTCGTATCCGCGTTGACCTGCGCGATCTCTTCACGGCTGAGCTTCTTGAAGTTAGAGGGAAGCTCTTTGTACTTCGCCATCTGAATCGTCTTGAGGACCTTGTCGCGTTCCAGGAAAGGCAGCTCTGCCTTCTCGCCGTCAAAGGGGCGGAAGACGGAAGTGAGATCGCCGGAAACGGTGCGACGCCATGGGCTGATGTTTGTCTCGCGCAACTGTTTGCCGTACTTGCGAGCGATAAAGGTTTCGAGGAACTGCAACGTAGAGCTGTGCTCGCAGAGCTGTGAGTTGACCCAGCCGCCGCGCGTCCATGGAGAAGCAACGATGAGTGGAACGCGATAGCCAAGCCCGATGGGGCCGCTCCGGGCATCGCGCTCTGGAACACCCTGACGTAGCTCGTCCTGAACATAGGTGTATTCAAGACCGGTATCGATTCCAGCGGAGGCGCGTCCGGTAGCACGGTTCTTCGGATCTGCGGCTACGAATGAAGGTGCATGGTCGAAGTAACCGTCGTTCTCATCGTAGGTATAGATGAGAATTGTCTTTTTCCAGACCTCAGGGTTCTTTGTCAGGATGTCAACGATCTCGGAGACCCACCATCCTCCAAACCAGGGGGCCGTGGGATGGTCGGAGAACTTCTCTGGTGGCGCCAGCCAGGAGACCGTCGGGAGCTTGCCGTGGTCGACGTCGTAACGGAACTGGTGGAGCACGTCGCCCTTCGGGGCCTTCATCTCAATCTTCTTTCCATCAATCTCGAATTGCAGCGTATCGAGATTGTGATAGTTTTTGTCGGCAGCATTCGTAACGAAAGCGCGCTTTTGCAGGTCGGAGTTTCCTGTCTCTGAGTGGTAGGCACCGAACATTTCGAGAACGTTACAACCGAAGTTCGAAAGCCATTGATGCTCTTCCGGAGATAGGTTTGAGCCATGCGTCAGTTCATTTTGATAGAACTTCCAGTCGATGCCGGCATCCTGCAACCGCTCAGGGAACGTCTTCCAGACCATGCCGCCTTTGCTGAGCTCGGGATTGCGCATGAAAACAAGTGAATCAGTACTCTGCTTGTCGCGTACCGTACCAGTCATAAAGATGCTGCGATTTGGCGTGGTGCTGGTCATCGCGCCGCAATAGTGCTGGTCACACACGGTGAAGGCATCGGCCAGCGCATAGTGGAAGGGCAGATCTTCGCGCGTGTAATGCCCCATCGTCAGCGGAACAGGCGCATACTGCGCGTGGTGCGAGCGCTTGGCGTCGATCCATCCATTGTGGTGACCTCGGTTCCAGGCGTCGACCTGAGACTCCCGGGAGTGGGGAATCGATCCCATCCATGTTGCCTTTGTGTCCTTGATATCCAGACGGAAAGGCGGGTACGTCTCTCCGGCCATGCTGGTCTGTAGAAAGACACTGTTGCCATTGGCCTGACGGATGGCACGCGGGTCGTTGAAACCGCGCACACCCTGCAGAGTTCCCAGAACATGATCGAAAGACCGGTTCTCCTGCATCACGATGACGATGTGCTCGGCATCCAGGTAGGTTGAGCCCTTCTCGGGAGTGATGGCGAAGGCTCGCTGCACCGACTCCGGCACAACACCCGATGCTCCGGCCAGACCGCTGAGCATCGCTACCTTCTTAATAAAATCGCGCCTTGATTGCATCTCAACTTCTCCTCTAGAGAAAACGGGTAAGGGTAATTTAGAAGATCAGACGCGCCTGTATCTGGCCGATACGCCCAGGACCATACGTGCTGGTGATACGGCCGAACGATGTGGAACAGCATGTCATGCCAGGCACGGTGAAGTTCGTTTTATTGAGCACGTTATAGAACTGGCCACGAAACTCCAAACGCAGTTTCTCTGGCAGGTAAAAGGTCTTGTTGATGCCAGCATCCAGCTGATCGAACGAGTCTCCGCGCAGCAACCCGTTAGGCACATTGCCCCGAGGATCGGAAGTAGTTCCTGACCAATCACCAGAAGCAGATACTGGATCAGGCTTTGCAACAGCGCTTGGGTTGGCTGTCGCGAAGCCAAGCGTGCAACCATAAGTACTGACATAAACCGTATCGCAGAACGCAGCCTCTGGGTGACCGGGGATGTGAAGCCGCTTGATAGCGATGCTACGCAGTGATGTATAAGGAACACCGGTAACACTGCCCTTTGCGTCGTCTACTGCAAAATATGGGCGGTATTGCACCCCACCCGAATTGGATAGTTGCTGCACGCCCGATGGCGTGAAGTTTGGCGTTAGCGCAGGACCGGAATGATATTGATTGTAGGCAGTAATCTGCCATCCACCGATCAGGTTGTTCATCAGCGGACCCGCTTTGCGCCACAGTTTTCCTCCACGTCCGATTGGAACCTTCCAGTTCACGGCAGTATTGTTGAGAATCGGCGTGTCATACTGCAACGGGCCGTAATCGTTCCGCTGGAAAGCATAGTAGTCCTGTGGACTGCCGGAGAAGCCGCGCGAAGAGGTCAGGGAATCGCCTACATTGCCGAAGGAGCGAGCCCACGTAAGGGCATTGAGTATCCATAAGCCGTACAAGCTTTTTTGCTCAAATCGCGCCTGGAGGCCATTGTAGTTGCTCATACCCCCATTGAAGGTCTCCGTGACATCGCCAATGTTGCTATAGGGACGGACGAAATTTCCACTCAGATCTTTACCCAACTCCGGGCGCCGCTGGTTGTAAGTCCCAACCTCCTGCAACTTCAAGCCGTGATTGCCGACATAAGCGACCTCGACAACGCGATTCTTACCGGCGCTTGCCTGAACTCCGAAGTACCAACTCTGCACATAAGGGTCACGGTAGTTACGCGGAAGCCACTTTACTGTCGAGGTAAAGAGATTGAAGTTTGCCGGGGAGGCCATTCCCTGTGGAAACCCGGTATCCAGCGTATACAACGTCGGTGTTGGTTTAGTCGTTGATGAACTGGTGAACTTCGGCACCTGGTTGTAAACGGCCGCGTTCATCTGAGGACCATTGACCGCCAGGTTGTCCGCTTCGCCGGAGCGCGTGTAATGCATATAACCAATACCGTAACCGCCGCGCAGCACCATTTTCGTATTTGGGGAGTAGGCGAATCCGAAGCGCGGCATGAAATCATTCAGATCGGGATCGATAAGCTGTTTCTGATAGGCAGAACCAGAGGCGGCAGCACGTATCAACTGGCCGTTATACGGCGTATTGGCCGGATCGAAGTTCGTCAGGCGACCGTCCTTCTCGTAGAAGTGCGAAGCATACTCATAACGCAGGCCAATATTCAGAGTGAGCTTTGGCAGAATCCTCCAGTCGTCCTGAAAGAAAGCTGAATGGCCGCCCTGGCGGATATGAGCAACAAAGTAGGTTGTCAGGTCTATTTCGTTCGGCACGCCGAAGAGGAAGTCGCTGATGGTATATCCGGTAAATGCGCTCTGAAACTCCATGTCGCCATAGATAGGGTTCACATCCTGCACCGTCTGGCGCAGATATCCGAACTCATATCCCGCCTTGAAGTTGTGAACTCCGTGAAGCCACGAGTAAGTAATCTTAGGGTTGAGGAAGAACGGATATTGCCACTGCGGGTTAGTGGCCTGTCGTCCAATGCCGCTATATCCATTGAGTCCTATGGTGATCAGTCCTCCCCACACCTTAGGATCGGTCGGTACACCCTGGATACCGAAGGTGCGGGGATCTCCAAGCGTGTAGGGGTGCTTGCCGCCCTTAGTGAAGGAGGCTCCGAGGCGCGCCTCCAGCAACTGCGCCGATCCGATCTGGCGAGTCAGGCCAAGCGCAACCTGCTGGTTGATGGTACGGAAGTAGCCATTTCCTCCGCCAATCGGCGAAGGCAGGATTGGACCGTCCAAGTCGTGCTCTTTTGACTGGCTGACGCGCAGGAAGCTGGACATACGCGGAGTCCACTGCGCATCGATACGAAGATCTTCCTTGTCGTAACTGTTTATAAAGCGTTGCAGCGAAGACCAGTTGCTGGAAATGGACGCTGCGCCTGCGCCGTTGTTATTGGGAAGAGGAAATGCATCGAGAATGGACAGTGCGATGGGCGACAACGCACCGCGTGGCAAAGGGCGATCTGAAGCATACTTCTCGCCAGTAAACGGGTTTGTCACTGCCGTTGTGTTGGCCGTCGCGTTGGGTGAGGCGATGAGCTGGTGGTCGCTGAGCTTGAAGATGTTCGCCTGGTTTACCGTCTGGCGCACCTGGCGGAGGCCTTCGTAATCGGCGAAGAAGAAGAACTTGTCGCGCAGGATGGGGCCGCCGATATTGCCGCCGAACTGGTTGCGAATCAGCGTCGTTCGGCTGGTCGCGCCCGCGTTGCTTGCGGCCTTGAAGAACCCATTGGCATTGGCGACTGTGTTACGCAGCGACTCATAGACGGTGCCGTGGAACTTATTGGTGCCTTGCTTGAAGGCGACGTTGATCGTGCCTCCCGCCGCGCGCCCATACTCGGCGCCAGGTATTGTCGTCACGATCGAAAACTGCGTGATGTTGTATTGCGACGGATTGATGACCTGGTTGGAGAAACCCTGGTTGGACGTGCCGTGTGCGTTGTTGTCCATGCCATCGAGCAGGTAGTTGTTGTAAGTCGAGCGCTGGCCATTGATGTTGTAGGACCCTTCGCGCACCGTGCTGCTGGTGCCCAGATCCTGCCCGGCCGCGTCCTGCGTCACACCTGAGGCGAGCGGCAACAGGTCGCTATAGTTCATATCTTTCAGCGGAAAAGCTTCGATCGCATCGTCGGTAAGCACCTGCTGCTTCTGGCTGGAGGCCGTCTCTAGTACCAACTGGTCCGACTGCACCGTGACAGTCTCCGATGCACCGAGCGACATCTTCAGATTGACGCTCTGGTTGGTTCCAACCAGCAGATGCACATTTTCCGTAATGGCGTCGTTGAAGCCAGCCATGCTTGCAACAATTTTGTAAACACCTGCACGGAGCGCCGGTACCGTGTATTCGCCGGCCTTGTCGGTCACGCGGCTAATCGCAACATTGGTGTCGACGTTGGTCACCGTCACCGTAGCACCGACCAGCACAGCACCTGTTGAGTCGGTAACTCTTCCGAGGATCGAGGATGTCTCAAACTGGGCATAGGAGCGCCCGGCGCACAGAAGCATCACGGTCAGCATCAGCGCCAGCGAGAGCAGTTTTTTGAGTTGCATGTTCGGTGTTACCTCCAGATCGACGCGGCACGGTTCTACTTTGAGTGTTTGTTTTTCGCGGTCTAAGAGCTTGCGGCGCAACATCACGGCATCACGCCAGGCTTGCCGACCGCCTTCAATGGAACGGTGGGCGCAGCAAGGCCAATGATCTGCACCATGCGGCCGCCACCGGAGTTTCCATAGCTGGCAACCCAGACCGAGCCTGTTGAGTCGATCGCCAGATCCAGCTTTGTGCTCATGCCGGTGCTGCAGACCTGAACTGTACTGGTAGAGCTGCCCGTTCCAGTTGTTGTTCCCGCGTTGTAGCAGGAGTAGTAGGAGTTAGTCGCTCCACTGGAAGGCATGTACTGGTACAGATAGGTGCCCGTCGTGTTATCGAGATACCAGACGGAGCCTGCACCGTCGATGTCGAGAAAGCGGGAAGCCGCTGCCGGGTTGGCTGTGACCTTCGCAGCGTTCAGTACAGCCGAAGAGCCAGATCCGGTGACCGTAGCCTTATAGATACCGCTGCCAGTACCGTTCGTTACAAGATAGGCATTGCCGCTCGCGTCGGGTGCGATGCCATAAGCTCCCGAACCGGAGGCCGTCGCAAACTTCAGACCTGCGGTATATGCCGGCGCGGATGCCGTTCCGGTATTTGGGAAATAGGCAGCCTGCGCCGTCGACGAGCTATTGCCCGCAACCCAGATATTGTTATTACTGTCAGGACGTATTTGAAGAAGCGGAAGAGTCGAAGACGGAACCACTGGGAAGGTGGCTTCTGCATATGACGATCCGTTACGCACGAGCTCATGCAGATTCTGCCCCGTTGCGGTATTGGAGCCATACCAGACATTTCCCAGTGAATCCACTGCAACTCCATAGAGCGTAGTGGAGGTAGAAGGATAGCGCTGGATTAAATTGCCGCTGGCGGCGTCCATCTCCTGCACAAATGCGCTCGCAGCGGTTGTGCTTCCATTGGCGATCCAGATATGGCCGAGGGCATCGGCAGCGATGGCCCGCGGCGATGTAAGGTTCTTTGTGTCGGTATTGGCTGTCCACAGGGTAGTACCGTTGCTGGCCAGCGCAATCACATTGCCCGCAGTGCTAGTGGAGGCATTGGGATTGGAGAAGTACACATTGTCGTTCGCGTCCACGGTCACATAGCTGGGATATGTCGAGCCCTGCCCGGTGGAAGTTGCTCCATAGCCAGCAAGGTAGTAGATGGCGACGCTCCAATCCGTGGCCGAACCGCCACCAGTGCCAAAGCTGGTAAGCGCGGGGACATAGACGCCGGCATTGATCTGTTGCGATCCGGTCTGCGTGGTGTATGGAATTGGCGTCAGAGTGAAATCAAGGATCGGCTGGGCGTTATTTGCGGGATAGCGCGCAATGTTCAACATCGCCTGCAGTGAATTGGAAGGCGCGGTACCCCCTGGAGGCGTGGCCAACTGGAACAGCTTGTTGCAGTAGCTGAAGTCCCCCGATTGCGTTCCACCCATGGTGCACAGATATTGTGCATAGGCCAGCGAGTTCAACTCCTGCACCGGCACGAGTCCACCGCCGACTCCGTCTTTGCTGCCATTGGTGTATTGCGGAAAGTTGCCCACCTTGTACGGCGAAAGATTGTTGGCATTGAGAAATGCGTGAGCCAGTCCTGCATAGTTGCCGGGGCTTCCCGCACCGCTGGTGCCCGCATAGTTGGTTGCCGGTGCGGTCACGTTGACGGTGGTGCCGTTCAGGCTCATGAAGTTCCGGAGCGCCCAGACCGCCGCGACCGTGGAAGCCTCATTGGTCACAATCGATGTGACGTTGTTCGACACCGCCGTCGAGCCAAGAAGCGAACAGTCACCGATCGCCGTCATCATCAGCGAGTTTGGATTGTTGACGAGCGTGGTGGAGAGCGATGCCGACGGATACGGGGTGCCGGCCTCCGCCGTTACATAGAGTTGGTCAGGACTGGAGCAGCTTAGCCCCGTAACGCTCCAGCCGCCGGTAGTATTCGCTGTCACAGTAGTCAGCAGCTTGGCCGTACCGGTATAGCCACCGTTTGCGGCAACACCGTTAGATTGTGTTGCGTAGACCTTCACCGTTGCGCCGGCCATGTAATTGCGGCCCGCAAAGACCTGCCCTTGCAGCTTGACGGGGCTGCTGTAATTCGTCGAAGGCGACGATTGGCTAACTGCGCACCCTGCCAGCACGGCGAGAGTCAAACTGGCCAGCCCTGCGGCGATCGGGCGAACATATGCCGAGCGGAAATTCCTTTGCATTGCTTCTTCTCCCACTGGTCCCTGCCTTAGTTCACGGTGATGGTGAGGGTGATTGAATTGGTCACGGTCGAAACGTTGGAATCCGTCGCCGTGACGAGATAGGTGTACGTCCCCGGCGCCGCGCCGGTGTTCCCCAGGCCTGCATTCTTACCGCAAGCGGTCGTGTTCAGCGCCAGAAGCAGAACAAGAGCGGTCAGGACGGCCGAAGGAAGATGCTTGCGCCGCCAGACGCCCACTGTCAGCACGCCGATAGAGACGATGCCGATGAATGCGAATGGAAGAGAGCGTGGAACAATTCCAGCCGAGTGCGTCGTTCCCATTGCAACAGCAAGCGAAATCGTCGCTGTCCCGTTCGTACTGATCGTCACCTCGGGTGGCGTGGAGACGCATTGTGTGCTGATAGGCAGACCTAACGAATTTGTATTTGGTGACCCCGTGCAAGTGATGTTCAGCACACCGCTATAGCCGTGCTGCCCCGTAATCGTTATGGGGAAGGTAAGAACGCCTCCCGAGGCAATCGACGCCGTTGTATTGCTCGTGGTCGTCATGGCAATCGTTCCTTGAGGAACCGTCAGCCGCGTAGTCCCGATGTACGCGTTCCCCACGGCATCGCGGACCGTTACATTTGCGGGATAGGTGTATCCGGCCACGGTACTGGTGGGAACCGTGGTCGTCACGGTGTAGGTTCCATCGCCCGCAGTCGTATCGCCGTGCGTGCCATCGTCATACATCTGCAACGCCGCTGCCGAGAAGTACGGCGAATCGAAGTTGAGATAGGCTGAGACGCCTGAACTCGCCGGCTGGGTGGCCTTTGTCACAACAGCCTTGAACGTCACCGACTCCAGCACGCCGGGATTTGTCGGTGTCGCCGAAACGACCGCACTCAACTGTGTTCCCGTTGGGCAGGGCGAAGGCGCCGAGGACGAGTTGAAGAAGGTAAGGGGCACATTGACGAAATCGGTTGCATTGTCGAACGTGTCGATACACTTGTTCTTGCGTGTAGCGCCAAGCTGCCGTCCAACGGCAGCGCTTCCGTCATAGAAGGCCTCGCCCGAACCGGCATAACAGCTTGAAGGTGTGGAAGCTGTCGTACCTGTGGCAAAGTCGGATCCATAGCCCACGACATCCAGGAGCTGGCTCCCCGTACCGCAAAGCGAATTGGAGCTCGCAGTCAGCGCTGTCTGCGTGCCGGCCAAAGCAATCACACCGACCGTGCTGCTCAGGATGTTGTCGCCGCTGGTGCCATCGACGACGGTGCCTTCAATGGTCTTCAGGCGATAGTCATAGGGGATCGGCGAAAGACTTCCCACCGTCGAAAGCGTCGGCGAACTGGCTGAGATCATGAAGTATCCGCCAGCCGGAATCGACAGGCTCGGCAGCTTGTACACAGTCCATGAGGCTGTATTGCTGGTCCCACTATGCGTCTGAATCGAGCATGTCGTACAACTGATCGTCGCCTGGGTGGGGTTGAACAAAATGATCGTGTCCTGCCGGTAGGTTGCGCCTGCCAGCCCTCCTGCCCCGGCAACCTCGTAAATCTTCAATGCGGTGTTCCCCGCTGCCGCTTGCGCTGAAGGAGCACGGAACAAGACGGCGACCGCCATCAGGAACAGGGCGATGCTTACCGTTCTGCCGGGAAGCGTCCATTTGACTCGCATGCTGGGTGTGTCCTCCAAGGTCCTCATGGTGTTGCGAATGCTTCGGGCAACCGTCACGCAAAAAACAAAAAGCCGCCCCTCAAGCAGACACCGGCTCCAACACTCAAGGGCGCTGAAGATGTCTGATTGAGGGGCGGCTTTCTCTTTGGATTCTGTGCCGCGCGAAAAGAACGGTAACAAGCGCCTTGGCCGATGTCAACGAGAATTCTCAAAATTTCTTTTTAATCGGCATAGTCAGGCTCGCGCGAGTGAAATCGACAAGAGGGAGGCTAAATTGATCTCTCTGTCATGCCGTGTCAACGAAGATTCATAGTGCGATGAATATCCTCAACATGAATACCCTTGGGCGGTGTTGGCCACGTATTTTGGCTTTTCCTGCCACAAAGGGAAGGTGGTTCCTATATGATTTCGGCAGGGAAACGCAATAATGCAGGCTCGATCCGCAACAATGGAAGGTAAGTCATCGCGTCTCGGCTTTTATTGCACGGCTGAAATGGGAACGAACCCCTCTACTTCGATTGAGTTCGTAAGCAATCCCGTTATCGCGTCTGTTACGACCCCGGAAGCCTTCGAAATCGCTCTGCTCGCTCCGACGCGGTCGCTGTGTATTCTTACCGGCAACCCGCTTACATTGCCGGGTCTCCTTAAACGCGCACACGACTGCGGCAAGCTCTGCGCAGTCAATATCGATTTTCTGGACGGGCTTTCGCGAGACCGCTTTGCAATCGAATTTCTGGCAGCGCATGGAGTTGCGGGCGTCGTCTCCACTCGCACAGAAACGCTCAAGGCGGCCCAGGCACTGGGTCTGATGACGATCCTACGCACCTTTGCGATCGACACAGCCGCTGTCATGGCTGCAAAGAAATCGCTGGCCCAATTCCGGCCCGATGCCGTTGAGGTATTACCGGCCATGGCTGCGCCGCGCGTCAGCAAGTACCTCAAAGAGGTTTATCCCGGAATGACCACGATCGGGGGAGGGTTGATCGAGACCGTGCGCGAGATCGAAGACCTGCTTCACGCTGGAATAAAAGCAATCACAACAAGCAACACTCGTTTGTGGCTGATTTAGTAGATTTCGGTCTCTGGATTCCTTTGGGTTTTCCGCAGCCAACGCTCTGTGCTCACGCTGGCGATTTTGTCATGACCTGGCTGCCCTCCGTCTTTCTTACAGATATCGGCAAGCGCAACTCTGCTCTGCATCCCGCAATGCCGTCGGCCCTGTTACGAAGCTCGACCGTTCCACCATGAGCCTCTGCAATCTGCTGAGCGAGTACGAGACCGATTCCCGTGCCGCTTGGCTTGGTGGTATAGAACGGCACGAACAGATTGTTTGCATTTGTCAAGCCCGGTCCGTTGTCGAGAATCACAACAGTTGCCTCGAACTGACTCTGTTGCCAGGCAATCTCGACTCGTGCGTTACCAGCGTTTTCGGCATCGGGACCAAGTGCTGCCTCTGCAGCATTGCGCACCAGATTGATGAGTGCCTGCTGGATCTGGTCTGCATCGGCTGTCACCGTGACATCTTCTGCGTCTGCGAGAACGACATGAAGCCGTGTCTCAAGCTGAACGACGCGATGCACCAGCGAGGAGAGCTCAACCGCCGCCAGCTTCGGTACAGGAAGCCCCATGAGCTGTCTGTATGCCTGAAGAAATCGGTTCAAGGATTCGGAACGATTTTCGATGACCTCGAGTCCACGGTCAAAGTCGTCGCGCTCCTCTTCAGCAACAGTTGCAGACAGTCTTCCCCGAAGGCTTTCAGCGATCGATTTGATCGGAGCAAGTGAGTTGTTGATCTCATGGCCGAGCACGCGAATCAGGCGCTTCCACGCGGCACGCTCTTCTTCGCGCAATGCCGTTCCAACATCGGCGAGCACCAGCAGAATATGCGGAACACCGCGTAGCCGAAAGCCCGCGCGCTTTACCATCCATCGGATGGATTGCACACCCGAGCCGAGCGGGAGCAGATCGTCGTTCGCAGCCTCGACAAGATACCTGAGCTTGAGCTCCTCTGCCGTACGCCCTAATGAGTTGGCTACACTGAGGCCGAAGACGCGCCCTGCCGAGGCATTGAGCAGCTTTAATCTGCTGTCCGGATCGAACGCCAGAACAGGCGACTGCATGGAGTCCATCACACGCTCGACAAGGGCCATCGCCTCCAGCGCACCTGCGCGCTGGGCCTGAAGCAGGCTTGCAAGAGCATTGATCTCAAGCGCAAGATCGCCGATCGAATCATTACGCCGCGCCCCGCGGGCTCGGAAGGAATAGTCGTCCTCGCGCAAGGAGGCCACAACGTTTGCCAGTGTTTGAAGCGGGCGAGTGACTTGCTCCATCACCAACGAGACGATGAACGTCCAGACAAGTACAAACAGGAGCAGCAGAATTGTTTCGATCAATGGATCGAGCTTCTGCTGCTGAAGGACAAGCCAGCACAACAGCATTCCCGGGAACCCAAGCAAATAGAGCCAAAGACGAAGTCTGCGCTCAAAGCTCAGTCGCCTGCCGGAGCGTCCGAGAGAGAGGCGCTTGATTCGCGGTTTAGCCGGATTTGGCTCAGAGGCCATACTTCTCGATACGCCTGTAAAGAGCTCCGCGGCTGAGGCCAAGTGCGTCGGCCGTCTGGCTGACATTGCCGTTCGTGCGAGCAAGCGCCTTCTTGATAAGAATTGCTTCGACGCTCTCAAGACTCATCTCATCGAGGTTATGCGTCGTGCCAGAGCGCTGTTGCGGGTGCAGACCAAGATCGGAGGGTTCGATACGCGACCCGCGCGCCATCAGAACTCCTCGCTCAATCGTGTGGTCAAGCTCGCGCACATTTCCCGGCCAACTGTACTGGAGCATCAGATGGAGCGCAGCCGGGTCGAAATTTTCAATCTGCCTGCGGTACCGAGCCGTATAGCGAGCGAGAAAGTGCCCAGCCAGAGCGGGAATGTCCTCGCGCCGTTCCCGCAATGGAGGAAGCGTGATCTCGACAGTATTCAAACGAAAAAGAAGGTCCTCGCGAAAGCGTCCTGCCTCACATTCGGCGCGAAGATCGGCGTTTGTCGCGGAAAGCATACGCACATCGATTCTCTGCGTCTTCGACGAGCCAACGCGCTCCATCTCTCCCGTCTCGAGAACGCGCAGAAGTTTTGCCTGCTGACGCACTGGGATGTTGGCAATCTCATCCAGAAAAAGCGTTCCTCCCGTTGCCAGCTCAAAACGTCCAATCCTGTCTGTTCGCGCATCAGTGAATGCACCCTTGACATGACCGAACAACTCGCTCTCGAAGGTTCCTTCGGGGAGCGCGCCTGTGTTCACTGCGACGAGGGTCCGGTCTACTCGAGACGAAAGACGATGCAGCGTCTGCGCCACAACTTCCTTACCTGTGCCATGCTCGCCCATGATGAGTACATTGGCGTCCGAAGGCCCGATACGCGCCATCGTCTCTACCACCGGCCGCATCGCCGCGGACGACGCGATAAAATCGGGCGCGCCTGCTGCACGTAGAATGCGGTTTTCTGCCTCTAGCCATTGCGCCAGGCGTTGGCTGCGCCGCAGCTCCATCTGCGTCCGCAGCACGCTCAGCAGCCTCATGTTCTCCCACGGCTTCTGGATGAAGTCGCTGGCGCCAAGACGCATTGCGTCAACTGCCAAATCGATGTTGCCCCACGCTGTCATGACAACGACGGGAAGCTGCGGATCGATCTCCTTGATCCGCGCTACAAGGTCAAGTCCTTCGCGACCCGAGGTGGTATCGCGCGTGTAATTGAGGTCAACCAAAGCGCCATCGAAGCTCTCGTGACTCAGGGCCTCCAGCGCCAGAACCGGAGTTTTTACCAGCTCAAGCTCATAGCCCTCGGGCTTGAGCAGCAATCTGATTGCCTCAAGAATATGCGGCTGGTCGTCCGCGACGAGCAGTCTGCACGGTTTCTCTTTTTCGGTCTGCCGCACATCCTTCGCCATTGCCTGCGCTGCCATCTCCGCTCACCTACTGCCCACCTGGGGCAATACCTGTCCTTGCCGATTCTATCGAAATTTGGTTTGCATCCAGAGTTGTCCCTAGCGACCGCTCTAACTCGATCTTCGCCTTTTGAAAGGCTGTCATCGCTGCAACAAGCGCGGATTCCGCTGCGGACAGGTCACGCCGCGCCGTCAGTGTCTGAAGGTTCGATCCCGCGCCAAGCTCCTGCTCCTTGGCCGTGATATCGAACGTCTTCTGGGCCAGGTCGCGCGCCTTCCGCGCCGACTCTACGCGCGCTCTGCTTTGCTCCAGAGCATACTGCGCATTCCGGACTTCGATACGTATCTGCTTTTTAAGTTGCTGCATTCGCAACTCCGCCTGACGCGTTTCAAGCTCCGAACGATACTGGTCGGACTTCGCAACGCGGTTCCTGATCGGTACATTCACCGACATGCCGACATAATAATCGGGAGCGCTGTTGTTGAACGCATTCGCCACAGCTCCATGCCAATCCACAGGAGACGTCGAGGGTATGCCCGCGGTGGGATTGGGTGGGCCTGCCAGACCTGTTCCTCCATAGTATGCGGTCAACGCCACCGTTGGCAGAAGGGCGTTGCGCGCCGCACTCCGGCTAATGCGCCTGTTCTCAAGGTCAATGTCCGACTCCTTCAGTTCGATGCGGTCGCGAAGCGCGAGAGCGATGCTGTCCTCCGTCGTAGCGGCCGTCGTCTCCTGCGCATTGTCGACAGCACTTGAGTCGGTTGGTTTGACAGGCATGGCCTCGAGGATGGGATCGTCAAGATTCTTCGTTAAGGCATTCTTGATCAGGAGTTCCTGAAATTGAAGCGTCGTCTTCGCTATCGTCAGGTCCTGCTCACGATTCGCGACCTCAGTCTCGTCCTTCATGACGTCCATCGCCGGAATCGCCTGAAGGGCGAGCTGTTTGCGCCCGCTGTCCAGAGTTTGCTTTGCAAAATCCAGTGCACGGTTTTTTACCTGCTCGTCTTCATATGCCGCCACGAGGTCCCAATACATGTTCGCAATCTGCGTGATCGTCGTTACGACCTGCAGCTTGAATGCCTCATCGGAGATCTTCTGATTGTTCTTTGCAATCCTGAGAAAGCGCAGATTTGGACCAAGCCCGAACCCCGCCAGTAACTGCTGCTGAATGGCAACGTGATAGTACGTGTTGAGCGTTGGATTCAAAAAGCTGCGCGGGCTGTTGGTGGCCCCACGATTGTTGTCAAAAATGGCCGAAAAGGTTGTGCCTGTAGGAAACGCCTGCGAATACCCTAGATTTCCCGTCGTAGTGTTCTGCCGCAATGTCTGTACGCCATAGATCGAGATATTTGAGAGCGGCTGCGTATAGTGCTCATTATTGAAGGAGCCGGTGATCGATGGATCGTATGAAGAGACGTTCGTTCCTGTACCAAGCGTCGATTGCACCAGGCCCGAAGCTCCCGAGCCCGCGCCGCCGGCGCCGCCGGAGGTTCCACCCGCGCCGGCACCGCTCGATCCTGAACCGAAACCTCCAACACCTCCGCCCGGCGTATTTTGCACCACGCCTGTATTGACGCCGCGAAAAGAGCCGCCTGCGCGGGTACGCAGAATATCGGCCTCGGCGATGGGAATGTTGTAGCGTGCAATGGCAAGATCGAGATTGTTCTCCAGCGCCAGGGCAATTGCATTGTTCAAACTCAACTCAAGCACGCCATCGTGTACAAGCGAGTCAATCCGAGGCGTGTTGGCGAGGTTCGGTTTGGGAACGAGCGTAGCCCGATACGTATTCAGGGGGTTGTACGAATGTGGAATATCCAGCCGCAGGGCTGGCGGTTCAACACTAGAAGTCATCGTAGCGTTCTGCGCCCATGAAGCCGCACCGATGGATAACATGCACCCCGCACAGCCAAAAAACAAGGTCCTCACTGCTTAGCCTCCTCACGCGCCAGTTCCGTTAGTCCCGCGGAGTCGGAGTAGATCCAGCCATCGCGCAACTCGATGGTGCGCGTTCCATACTCCGCATTCGCCTCCGAGTGCGTGACCTGTACGATCATCGTGCCCTGCTCATTCAACTGCTTGAACATCTCCATAATTTCCTTGGCCTGTTTCGACTGCAGATTGCCTGTCGGCTCATCGGCAAGTAGAAGCGCTGGCTTGTGAATCATCGCCCGGGCGATGCCCACCAGTTGTTGTTGTCCGCCCGAGAGCTGATGCGGATATAAATCCTTCTTGCCGACGATGTTGAAGCGATCGAGAGTATCGGCCACCAGCGCCTGACGTTCGGCGCGAGGGATGTCTTTATACGAGAGCGGCAGATCGATGTTCTCTGCCACAGTGAGGTCATCGAGCAGGTGATAGCTCTGGAAGACCATGCCGATCCGTCGACGTGCCAGATCAGCGCGCTGCTTGCGGTTCATCAGGTGCACGGCTTCGTCATCAAAAGTAAACTCGCCGCGCCACTGATCGTCGAGCATTCCCAGCACATTCAGAAGCGACGACTTCCCTGCCCCGGACGGCCCCATGATCGTGATGAACTCCCACGGCCGAAAGGTTAACCCGATCCTGCGAAGGACCCACGTCTCCGTGTGCCCGGTTCTATAGCTTCGCTCGACATTTTTCAGCTCAATCATTAGTTCATTGCTCCACCATCGCGGCTGTGTCTATCGATACACGAGAAGACGAGGCCTCGCGCGCGAATCTGTGTCGTTACTCTGTCCGAAGCGCCTTGACGGGATCGGTAGAAGCCGCTCGCTGCGCGGGAATGAGTCCAGCGGCGGATGCTGCCAGCGCCAGCACGGCAACAGCGCCGCCAATGACCACGGCATCGTGTCCGCCAACTCCATAGAGCTGCGACTGCACGAACCGCGCCGAGAGCCAGGCCACTGGAACTCCGATCGCAAGCCCAATGCCAGCCTGCATCATCGCTTCGCGCAGCACCATGGCCACGACGCTGCCGCGGTTCGCACCAAGGGCCATGCGGACGCCAATCTCCGGCGTACGCCGCGCCACGGAGTAAGCCGTCACACCGTACAATCCCACCGAAGCCAGCACAAGGGCCAGCAATCCAAACATCAGCGTAAGCTGCGCCAGCAGCCGCTCCTGATCGAACTGCCCGCGAACCTGTTCGTCGAAGGTCATCAACCGCGTGACGGTCAGATTCGGGTTGATGCTCGCCAGAGTGTGGCGCACCTGCGCCTCCAAACCATCTACCCTACCCTTGGTCTGAATCATGATCGCGCCGGCGTAGAGCGAGCGCAGGTCATCGTCAGGCTTGGTGTGCGCGACTTGTAACAGAGGGCGGAAGTACATCGCACGCACAGGATTGCGGATATCGTTGTACTTCACATCCGAGACCACACCGACGATCTCCCAGTCGCCTGCGCTCTCCATGCCCGAAACGCCGAAGTGCGCTCCCAGGGGGTTCTCTCCATGAGAAAAGAACTTCTTCACGAACGTCTCGTTGACAACCACAACTGGCGCTGACGTCGCCGTGTCGTGAATTGTGATTCCCCTGCCGCGCAGAATACGATGGCCGACAATATCGAAGTAGTCCGGCCCCACGCGAAGCCACGAGGCGCCGATTTGGTCTCCAGCGTGAGGCTCCGGACGCCCCTGCAGAAAGACGCCTTCACCCCAGTTGTTTCCTTCCAGCGGTGTATACAGCGAAAGAGCGACCTTCTCGACACCGGGCAGCCTGCGCAATTCCTGGTCGATCTGGTCATAGATGCCAGACAACTGCTCCTGTTTCAACCCTGCATTCTCCGGGCTGAAGTGAACGACGGTGCGGTTTTCCGTGATGACACCAAAGTCCTGGCCCTCAAGCTTCATCAGGCTTTTCGCCATCAATCCTGCGCCGACCAGAAGCACCAGCGAAAGCGCCGCCTGCAGAACGACAAGCGAACGTTGCACCCAGCCGGAGCGGTCCTGCGTCGTACGATTCGAGCCGCGCAACGCCTCTGCCGGTTGCGAATGCGACGTAACCCACGCTGGCGCAACGCCAAACAGGAGTCCCGTCAGCAGCGAGAGCAGAAATGCAAAGCCAAGCACGGGCAGCGACGGATTCGCATCGATCGGCAGATGAGTCGCATGCGGAAACGCCATCGCCAGCAGCGCCTTCGTGCCGGCAAATGCAACAACAAGTCCGGCGATGCCACCCAGGCACGACAACACGACGCTTTCTGTCAGCATCTGCCGGATCAGCCGCTTCCGCTGCGCGCCAAGCGCCATGCGGATCGACGTCTCCGCGCGCCGCGCCATGCCGCGCACCAGCACCAGGTTTGCAATGTTCGCGCAAGCGATCAGCAGCACAAGCCCTGAGACGGCCATCAACAACCGCAGCCCCTTCCCGAACTCCTCCTGCATGTTGGCGATCCCGGCTCCTCCGGGTGTAAGCACCACATGCGACTTCAGGAGATTCGGCTTCTGGTCTGCCTTCTGATAAGTGTCAATCGTCGCCAGGTAGTTGCGCAGCAATCCGCTCATCTTTGCCTGCAACTGTCCAACGTCTGTGCCGGGCTTTACCTTGCCCAGCAGATAGAGCCAGTTCGCGCCCCTGTGATGCAGCAGCGACGTCGGATGCGCCGGCCCGAACTGCGGCTCAAGCACCATCGGAATGTAGAAGTCCGGCGGATTGTCCGTCATGCGGTCGCCATAAAACGACGGTGGTGTGATGCCGAGAATCGTTACCGGATAGGTATTCAGGATGAAGGTGCTGCCCACAACAGATGGGTCGGCGTTATAGTCGCGCTGCCATGCCTGATAGCTCATCACCACGCCCATCGGCGCGCCGGGCTTGTCGTCGGAGGGCTGTAGCAATCTGCCGGCATACGGCTTCAGGCCGAATACATCGAAGTAGTTGCCCGTGACCATCTCACCGGCAACAGGCTTCGGCAGAGCATTGCTGCCACCTCCGCGCGCAGTAAGATTCCCCTTCCAGAACCCGGCCTGCATCGCTGCCAGTTGCTCAAACTCCGGAGTATTGTCGCGAAGATGCTCGTATAACTCCGACGCGAAGATCGAGTAGTTGTTTTCGCCCGGAACGCCGCCGTTGACGCAGCAATCGCCCCTGTCGCCTACCCGCACCAGCATCTTGGGATCAGCAACAGGTAGGTTCTTAAGGAGGACAGCGTGCACCAGCGTGAAGATCGCCGCATTGGCCCCGATGCCGAGTGCCAGCGTTATGATCGCTGTCAATGTAAAGCCGGGGGCCTTACGCAACTGTCGAAGCGCAAACTTGATGTCCTGGGCCAATCGGTTCACTGCATACCCCCTTCGACTGTTTCCTTACGCTGCGGTCCGCGTCTTCACTGGCAACATCGCAGTCGCCGCTGCCGGTCTCGGGACTTCAAACAGCGACTGAAGGCCCGCTACCGGAACCGAAAGCTCGACGTTGTACTCGCGCAGACCGACGATCACGGTGAAGCCGGGAACCTTGTCCGGGCAATGGATACGCGCGCGCATCCGAGAAAACGGATCGGCAGCTTCAACTTCGTTCGCCATCCGTCCAACGCTATGGTTCGTAATCAGGCGGAGATCTTCTCCGTCTGCCTCGTAAAAGATCGCTGCATGAACGCCGATGCCAAGCACAATCGCCACCAGTAAAGCCGCGCCCGCGCCCGGCGTCTCCCGGAAAAGCTGTCTCAGTCCTTCAACCGCAACACGCATCATAACTACACCTCCGCCAGCAACTGGCTAAGTTCCCCTTCCGCCACAACCTTGCCATCGAACAGATGAATCTGCCGCTCTGCGTGCGCGGCAAAGCGAGGATCGTGCGTCACCATGCAGATCGTCGCTCCCTCGTCGTGCAACTCCTTCAGCAGCTTCATAACAGCCTCACCATTTTTTGAATCGAGGTTTCCCGTAGGCTCGTCCGCCAGCAGGATTGAGGGCGACCCAGCCAGCGCGCGAGCAACGGCGACGCGCTGCTGCTGACCTCCGGAGAGCTGCGCCGGATAGTGACGCATGCGGTGGGCCATGTTCACGCGCTCCAGCGATTCCTGCACGCGCTTCTTGCGCTCGGCCGCGGGCATACCCGTGCGATAGGTCAAAGGCAACTCGACATTCTCCGCGACACTCAGATCGCCGATCAGGTTGAAGCTCTGAAAGATGAACCCTATCTCCTGGTTGCGAATCCGCGAACGGTCGGCAAAGTCGAGGTTGGCAACCTCCTTGCCGTTCAGTTGATAGCGACCGCTTGTCGGCGTATCGAGCAGCCCGATAATCGATAGCAGGGTGGACTTGCCACAGCCTGAAGGCCCCGACATCGCCACATATTCGCCGCGCGCAATCTGCATGTGCACGCCAGAGAGCGCGTGCGTCTCGATCTCATCGGTATAAAACACCTTCGTCAACTGCTCGATCTCGATAATCGTGTCTGCCATCTGCCCGCTCCTTGTCTTTCTGCCTACTCGAGGCGAATTCTGTCTGTGTTGTCCCAACGGCTCATGTCCGAAAGAATGACCGTATCGCCAGCCTGCAAACCTTCGATCACCTGAATGGCATTGACCGAAGCCTTGCCGACCTTGACCGGAACTCGTACAGCTCCCTTGCCATCTGCGCTCAACTTGAACAGGCTGATCGTGCTGTTCTCGTTGCCGAACGCCGGCCTGCCTACGTACAGCACGTTCTGCAGGCGGTCCAGGTCAATCTCTCCATCTACGCTTAGATCGGGCCGCGCCCCTTGCGGCAGCGCGCCTGACAGTTCTACGTCGACGGTGACGGTTCCGTTCACTACCGCGGGATCAATTCGCATCACTTTGCCTTCGATCACACCGTTATGCGTGTCGATCTCCGACGGCTGGCCAATCTGGATGTCCCGGGCCTGAGTCTCTGCAATCTTCAGACTGGCCTTCAACTGGTCGGGCTGCACCACCTTCGCCAGCGTCGTCCCAGGAGCGACGTGCTCTCCCACCTGGTGTGGCAGATCGACGAGAACGCCGCTGATCCCGGCCTTCACGCTCAGGGCGTCCTGCTGCTTCTGTTTCAGTGCCAGCAGAGCTTGCGCCTGCTCCACCTTGGTCTGCTGCACGGCAACCTGTGTCTCAATTGCTTTTTCGTTCACAACCAGCCGTTGCTTCTCAAGATTGTCGCGCGTCGTCAGCTCATCGGCCTTGCCCTTGGACGCGTTGTACGTAAGACCACTGATTACTCCCAGGTCAAAGAGCGACTTGTCGGTCTGCGCCTGCAACTTCGCCTGGTTGTAGTCCGCTGTGACCGTCGCCGCGCCCGCCCGCTGCGTCATCAGGTCGCTCTGCAGCTTGGCCTTGACGTTCATCAAATCTGTCTGCGCAGCTTTCAATTGCAACTGCGCGTCCAGCAACTCCTGCTGGACCGTCGGATCGACAAGATCCATCAATACCGTATTCGGCTCAACCTTCGCCCCAGGCAAGACACGGATGCGAACGACAGTCGCTTCCGTCTCGGCCGGAATCAACCGGATGCGGTCTTCACGCGGCACAAGAGAGCCGGGCCCGCGTACCTGGCGCAACAGCGGTCCTTGCTTTACCGTGTCGGTCCAAACCGTGGCGCGATCCACAGTAGGCGCAGCCGGCTTCAGGCGGGAGACAAAGAACGCAGCAGCCGCAAGAACGACGAGAGCAACTGCTCCGGCGATCCATTGCTGCCGCTGCTTCTTCTTCTTAATGTCTGGTCGTTGAATATCCATTGCGCTCTATATCAAAGCACTCAGGAAGCCAAATCAATCCACCTGTTATCAATAACTTGGAGCTGGCGATCCCGTGGAAACTGTCCACGCACAAGAAAGGCTGTCCATTATCGGACAGCACGGGAGCAGAGAACCTGCGACTACGAGTGACGTGACATCGGCCAGCCGAGATAGTTCTTTGCCGCTTCTTCAACCGCACCCGCACAATGCGAGAAGTTTGCAGCAACGTGATGCTCGAAGCCGTTCTCGCAGATGTACCGCAGCAGCTTCTGCATGTTCGGAATCTCGACCACCCCCGCCCCACCAAAGGTCTCCAGCGCATCGTCGGTGAAGTAGCCTTCGCCGACGTAGCCTCGAATTGTTCCGGTAAAGTCGTCGGTCGAAAAACGAGTGAAGGTCATCGCGCCCGCCTTCACCTTGCCGTCGAGAGTACCGTAGGTCTGCTCCTTACCGACGGTGCCGGCGATGATCTGCTGGAAGTCCATCTTCACGCCACCCTCGCGGAAGAAGTGCTTCGGCAGGTTCGAGCAGTGGAAGCAGACGGCCTTATTTGGATTGCCGCCGTAGTTGTTGTTCCAGTCCAGCAGCGCCGAGGGCGTCTCGCTGGCCAGCGTAAGAGCGTGCATCGAGACCGTTCCCATCGTGTCCACCTCGCAGGCGCTGGGCAGCAGCTTCTCGCTCATCATGCTCATCACCGTGCATGGCACAACACCAAAGAACTCTTCCATTGAGGTCCAGCACTGCACCGAGGTCACGTCGAGATCGTTCGACTTCATCCAGCCATCGATGACGACTCCAAGTTTGGACATCTTAATTAAAGCTGCTTCAGGCGTGTTGTTGAGCGGGAGGTAGCTCTTGATTGCTTTGAGTTTCTCCTGAACGGCTGCATCGGAGTCCGGTAGCTTCGCAATGCGGCCGAAGACTTCACTCAAGTCCAGCGTGTCCACGGTAATTCCACTGTTTTCGAGCAGTTTCTCCGAGTAACGAACCGTATTGAATGCCGCCGGGCGAGCGCCGATAGCGCCGATGCGCAGGTTACGGAAACCGCGAACGATGCGGCAGGTCGCCGCAAACGACTGCAAATCCTTCTCGAACTCGGGCGACGAGGGAGCCTCGGTGTGCAGTGTGGTCAGTGTGAACTTAACGCCGTACTGCCGCAGGTTGTTGCAGATCGACATTTTGCCGCAGAAGCTGTCACGGCGGAAGGCGATGCTCATCTTGCCCGCGTCGTCAGGTGTCGCCTGGATCAGCACAGGCACGCGCAGATCCGCCAGGCGGATGGCGTCAGCGAGGCCACGCTCTTCGCCGAAGTTGGGCAGCGTGATGATGATGCCGTCGATCTCCGCTGCATGTTTCTTAAAGAGCGCCGCACAGGTCTTTGCCTCTTCGTAAGTCTCAACGGCGCCGAAGGCCGTCTGCTCCGGCGACGTGACGATGACCTTGTGCCCCTGCTTCTCGATCGCGGCCACCATCTCTGTACGCCCGGTTGCAGCCAGGTGGCTGGGAAAAAAGCCGCGGTTGCCAACGATCAATCCAAAAGTCATCTGACGTGCCATGTGTTTATCGAAACCTCAAAAGTAGCTCGCTAAAAACTCAACCCCCGACCTTATCTGCGCAACGGTTAAGTTCGCAGATAAAGCTCACGAAGGCGGAGACGATACAACTCCATCGCCGCCTGATACTGCTGATACCTGTCCGCCTGCGGCCTTACCGACCGCGATGGATCAACCTTAACGATACGTTGCGCAAGCTCCTCATAGCTTGCGCAACGTCCGCTTTGGACGCCGTCGACGTAGATCGCCTGAATGGCAGCCCCCAGGCTCCCAGCCTCCTCTTCAAGGGGAACCTCAATCTGTGCTTTAGTAGCATCGGCCAGCAACTGACGCCATGCCCTGGAGCGCGATCCTCCGCCGATGACGTGAATCACTTCGGCCTTTCTACCCTCAAGAATCAGATCGAGCCCGGCAAGCACCCCGAAGCTCACTCCTTCGATCACGGCGCGAATCAGGTTGTCGGTCGTGAAGTTATTCGCCGAAACTCCCAGCAACGAGCCTCGGGCTTCGGGGAGATCAGGCGTTCGCTCGCCATGAAGGAACGGAATAAAGGTAAGCCCTCCTGCCCCAGGCTCCGTACCGGCAAGTGCAGGTTCAATGTCGGCCACCGTGTGGCCAAGCACTTGCAGCGTCTGCGTAACTACATTCGTAGCGTTCATCGTGCAGACCAGAGGCAGCCACCCCCCCGACGACGCACAAAACGGAGCAACACTGCCACTGCGATCCTTCGACGCTGACGACGTATGAGTATAGACGGTGGACGAGGTCCCAAGACTCAGCGTTACAACACCGTCGCGCACATTGCCGGTGCCGATTGCGCCCATCATGTTGTCGCCGCCCCCCGGCGCAACAATACATGTGACCGGAAGATTGAGTTCAGCCGCCACCTCAGACCGCAGCGGACCCACAATTTCGTCAGGGCCGATCAGACGAGGCAGAGCCGCAAAAAGTTGTCCTGAGCCTCCGTCGATCGCGTCCAGCACGTCCTTTGCCCAGGCTCGGGTGCGCGGATCGAAGAAAGCCGTACCCGAGGCGTCGCCATATTCGGCCCGCATCTGTCCTGTCAGCCAGAAGTTCAGATACTCATGGGGCAGAAGGATATGTCGAATACGCGCAAAGTTCTCAGGTTCAGACTGCTTTAGCCACAGGAGCTTCGACACGGTGTAACCGGTCAGGGGAAGGATGCCGAAGCGTTCCATACAGGCCTCAGCTCCTCCAAGAATCTCGACAAGCTCGGCATTCTGTCGCGCCGTCTCGGTATCGTTCCACAGCTTCGCGGGGCGGATCACCTTTTGGTCCTTGTCCAGAATGACAAGTCCATGCTGCTGGCCTGAGATACCTATGGCGCGAACGTCGTTGCGTCTCGCGGCGGCGAGAGCCTGCCCAACGGACGAGCGAAGGGCATCCACCCACCATTGGGGGTCCTGTTCGCGTGCCCCCGTCTCCCGCTCGACCAGAGCATGCGGGGCATAACCGCGACCGAGAGCTGTACCCTCTTCATCGATCAAGAGGGCCTTGGTTCCCTGCGTCCCGCAATCAACTCCCAGATACATTCTTCGCGATCCCGCCTCGTCTGCTGGAAAAGCATACACAATTATTTTCTGTATGCAAAATAAATATCGATCTTCACGTTTGTCAATGGACGAATCGGGCTACTGTGCCGACTGTTTCTTGCGCGAAGGCGATTTCTTCGAAGCCCTGGACTTGATGCCATGGGTGGAGTGATGAAAGCGAACATGCCGATGCAGGAGGATTGCCGCGGCCCCGCTAAGACGTGCCGACTGGCCATCGCCAGCAGGCTCAAGTCTTGGCGGGCGTCCAGCCAACATCTTGTCGGCAAGTTCCTTTTTGATCTGAGGCTCGATTAGGTTCCACGCCGACGTAATCTCGCCGGCAATCAGGATGAGCTCCGGCGAAAGTGCTGCGGTTACAAGCCGCAAACCGCTTCCCAGGGCGAGTGCCTGCTGCGTGGTAACCTTGCGGGCAGCAGGATTGCCCTCCTCCGCCAGCCGCAGCAGAGCGTTGATGTCGTTCACCTCTGTCCCCAATTTGAGCGCGGAATAGCGCTTCAGCGCGGCACGCGAAGACGCAAAAACCTCCCAGCATCCATGCTGACCGCACCCGCACAAGGGGCCAGCCGGGTCGATGGGGATGTGTCCCATCTCTCCTGCAAGGCCGTTGAAGCCATAGACCACCTGACCGCCGGAAAAGATTGCAGCGCCGACACCTTCTCCCACTGCGACCAACACCGCATTGCGAACTCCCTCCAGGCGTCCATGCCATATCTCCGAAGAGAGGCAGGCATTGGCATCGTTGTCCAGTTCCACCTGCAACTTCAGCTTTTTTTCGAGGGCGCTCTTTAAATCGAAATCGTGCCAGTTCAGGTTCGGCGCCATCAGGATCCGCTGCGTCACCGGGTCGACCCTGCCGGGAATGCTCACACCAACGCCTTCAAAGGTCATCTTCGAAAACCGCTCGCGCAACATCTCAATGCAGGCGATGATCTTGCTGACCGCAGCCTCGGGGCGAGAACCGATCGAGATTGTCTCCTGCGAGAGAAAACGGCCCGAGAGGTCGATGACGGCAACAATGGCGCGGCCCGGGCGCAGGTCCACCGCCAGGATCACAAGCTCATCGTTGATTGAGATCATGGTGGAAGGGCGCCCGCGCGAGCCGCGCACAATCGCCCCCTCCTTGATCCAGCCCTCTTTCAGAAGATCGTCGACAATCGCGGAGATCGTGCTGGGTTGCAGGCCGGAGAGCCGTGCCAGATTCACGCGCGAGATCGGCTGCCGGAAGCGGATAAATTCGAGGACGATGTCTCGATTGATCTCACGTGCCAGATCGCTGGTAGCCAGCGAAGCTGTCGTCAAGTCAATCTTTCGTATCCCGCGCAATCTCTCCAGTGATTGAGCACCGGATGGATTCATCGTCTCGATACCCTCCGCTAGTCATCATACGTCACCGCAAAGTTATATCCGATCTACAGATGCCGGGAAGGTTCAAGACGCATTTTTCTTTTTGGGCCAGTTTCATGCACACTCGGAGAATGATTCGAGTTGGTGTCGATGAAAACGCAGCGGAAGTGCTTCTGGCCGGCTTTCCAAAAGAGGCCGAGATCGTCCGCATCCCGCGCCATTCCAGCGCAGAGTTCAATGTGGATTTCTGGATCGTCCCATTCGCCCGCAAAGACGCAGCAGAGACCTTTTCACGGCTTCGTGGAGTCAAGGTCATCCAGTCGCTGATGGCAGGCGTCGACTGGATCCTTCCCTGGCTGCCTCCAAATGTCACGCTGTGCGATGGCCGGGGTATTCACGACATTTCGACCTCAGAGTGGGTGATGGCTGCCATCCTCTCCTCCGTCAAGCGCATTCCGCTCTACCGCGATATGCAGAACCGCCACGAATGGAGAGGTCAGTCCTCTGTGACGGATGGCTTCCTCAACGAGGGCGGAGCGCAGGCAGGGCTGTACCGCGTTCTCGGGGACGATCTCGCAGGGAAGACGGTGCTGATTATCGGTTACGGTTCTATCGGCTCGGCGATCGAAGCAAGGCTGAAGCCCTTCGAGGCAAAGGTGCTTCGGGTAGCGAGAAGCGCAAAACAGACCCCGGAGGTCTTCCCTGTCGCCGAACTCAAGACGCTTCTCCCCAAAGCCGATATCGTCGTCGCTATCGTTCCGCTGACCGAGGAGACACGCGGTCTCATCGGAGCGGAAGAGATTGAATCGATGAAGCACGGCGCCCTGCTCGTCAATGCGGCCCGCGGCCCAGTCGTGGAGACCACCGCGCTTGTCGAAGCTCTACAGTCGCATCGTATTCAGGCCGTTCTCGACGTGACCGACCCTGAGCCTCTGCCAAGGGACCACCCGCTGTGGTCCGCGCCGAACTGCATGATTACTCCGCATGTTGGAGGATCGACACCGGAGTTTATCCACCGTGCATTCCGATTCGCCGCGGCCCAGGTTCGCCGCTTCATTGCCGCAGAGCCGCTGGAAAACATCGTCACTGACATCGGCTACTGATTCAGACACTGAAGCCGCGCCTTGGATCGACGCGGCTTCAGCAATTTTCCTGGCAATCGGAAAGGTCAGCTACATGCGGCGTGTGCGAGGCACCCGGGGAAGATCATCGTCGTATTCATCTTCCTCTTCATCGTCCTCATCTTCATCATCGTCATCGTAGTAGCCGTCTTCGTCGTCCTCGTCCTCGTCTTCATCATCGTCATCGTCTTCTTCGTCGCCATCATCCTCGTCGTCGAAGTCTTCGTCGTCATCTTCTTCGTCGTCGTGATCCTCGTCATCATCGTCTTCGTCGTCATCTTCGTAGTCATCGTCGTCATCATCCACGCTAGATGGCGCGGCGAGAACTTCCTCAAAATAAAATTGCGGCGACGAGACAAATGGGGCGAGGGGCTGCAACGGATCGATAGTTTCCTGAGTGATGGGCTCTGTGGCCATGAACAAATCTCCTGTGAACTATTGTATTTCTGCCTGGCGTTAAAGTTGAAAACAGGATTTGAGAAAATTTCGCTCCTATACGAGGCAAAGGAGGAGCGCACAAAGCTTCGGGTTCACCCATCCTAAGATGGCGATTCGGCCAGTAAAGCTGTCCCGCGTTTCTGCTCGTACATACGCTGATCGGCCAGCCTCCGCAGAAGCACCTCGTCTGCGGCATCGTCTGGGAAAACAGCAACCCCCACGCTGCCGCTGACAGCCAGCTTCTGACCGGCTATGGTAAACGGTTTCCTGAGGGCCTCGTCAATACGTGCCGTGCAGGCCTTTACGATTTGAGCGACTGGTGTATCGATCGGGAGGTCGCCGGCGACAATGATGAACTCATCTCCTCCCAGGCGCGCCAGCGTATCTCCCGAACGGATCGCATGGCGCAGGCCATGGGCAATCTGCTGCAACAGCAGGTCGCCGGTATCATGCCCCTGCGAGTCGTTGATCGCCTTGAAGCCATCCAGGTCGATCATCATCACGGCCGTGCGCGTTCCATTCCCCTGAGAGTGCCGGATCGATCGCGCCAGCCGCTCCTCGAAACGCCTGCGGTTGGGCAGGCCGGTCAACTGGTCATGCAACGCGAGCCACTCGTTACTTGTAACCTGCCGCTCCAGCATCACCAGAAGCATCCCGATCGTCACCAGAAACTTCTGCCAGTCCCACACCTCCGCGGCGACAGGGATATATTCCGGACGGTTCGAGACCCAGGAATGCAGCAAAAACACCAGTGCCCAGACCGCGAAACCCATCACAATCGCCACTTTTCCCAGGCTCTTACGCGGCAGGCTGAACTGAAATAAAACAGCTACGGTAAAGTAGATGACGAACAAGGGAATGTAGACCGCATCGCGGTACATCGCCGTCGAACCGAAGGTCCACACTAGACCCCACACCCCAAACTGCAATGCGACAAGCCACCATGCCTTCCCGATTTTCAGGCTTCGCGCTGCAAGGAAAGGAGCCATTAGCCCAAGAACCAGACCGCACGCTGCAATCATGCGGTAAGGCCCCGCCTTGCGAACATCCAGCGCGTAGATGGTCTGCACCGCTGCAAACGGAACAGCATTGATGAGCAGGTAGGTCAGGGCCGCACGGCGGGGAAAGAGGCTCTTCGACGCAGCCCACAAAAAAATCATGCCGGCCGCAAGATACGAGTCCAAAGCCACGACATGCGCCGGGATATGCCGCGGCCCCGAGGACATATAAAAGACGTGCGCAATCGCCTCGAGAAAGATAAAGAGCATACCGGTAATCCACAGCCCCACATCCTCCTGCCGATGTCTCCTTCGCAGGAAGTACAGGATGGTAAGCAATGTGGCCATAGCGGCCAGGTCTGGGAGAAGCTGAATATTCATCGATGTTCTTTTAACGCTTATCAGTAGCTTGATCCTGGTTGCGGACCTGTCGTCGTAGCGAATTGTTCATTATGCAGCTTCAAAGTTGAAAATTGTGAAATTTTGTACAGCGCCTACACGCTTCCCGGTTCGTCCAGCGTTGCCCGGTCTGGAGATGCGGTAAACAGGCTTACCGTTATCAGGCAGACCAATGAAACCAGCAGGGCCGGAAAGATTGCATCCCTTTGTCCGATCATCCCCGGAAGATGAGGAGCAACCGTCTCCCACGAGACGGTCACCACCGTTCCCACCGCAATACTCGCTACCGCTGCCGCCGCCGTCGCCCTGCGCCAGAAGAACGCAGCCAGAATCACCGGCGTCAGGGCAGCCGAATAGATGGTGTAGGCGTAAAGCGCCTTCTTAAGCACCGACTCGGTCCCCAGCGACTGGAACAACGACCACAAGCCCAGCAGAACGACCATCAGCCTTCCAACGATCAGCACCTTCTTATTCGAGGCCTCAGGCTGCATGTAACGGACATAAATGTCGTTGACCAGGTTGGTTGCCGGTGAAAACAGCCAGTTGTTCGCCGTAGAGATGATCTTGGCAAAGATGGCCCCCATCAACAGGGCACCCAGCAACCGTAGCGGGGCTGAAGCATCGCCGAAGCCGTGCAGACCACAGTAGGCGAGAATCTCGCGCGGGGCCTTGCTCACCTCTCCTGTCGGGAACAACGCCGAACCCGTAACCGCAATCGCGACGATCACCGTCTCAAGAAGAATTGTCCCGATAATCCAGCCCACCACTGCCCGGCGCGCATCCTTCTCCGACTTTGCGGAAAAGAACTTCTGATACATCGACTGGTTGCCCAGAAGAAGAAGGCAGGTAGGCAGAAACAGCTCCAGGCACTGGATAAGGCTCAGGTCGTCAAAGACGGTGAAGTGCGATGCCGGAAGCGCAGCGTGGACTGCCTGCCACCCTCCCGCACGATGCACCAGAACAGGCAGTGCGAGGCACATCGTCACCGTAGCCAGCAGGCCAATAAAGAGGTCCATGTAAGCGACCGAGGACATGCCGGCAATCGCCGTAAAGATGATGACGAAGGCCGCAATAATGTATCGGCCTAGGATCGGCGTCACGAAGTCCGGAAAGATGAGGTGCAGGATGTCGCCGCCGCCGATGAACTGGTAGCTTGTGATGGCGGTGTAGGTAAGCAGAATGGCAATCACTCCCAGAACGCGCGCCGTCTGGTTGTAGCGTGCCTCCAGAAGATCCGGGATAGTGTACTGCGCAAACTTCCTCGCACGAGGAGCGATGAAGTAGATCAGCAGCAGCCCCGCCCAGCCTCCTGCCGCCTGCCAAAGCGCCACAAAACCATGCTTGTACGCATTTTCCGCGCCGCCAAGCAGCGAGCCTGACCCTATCCACGAGGACAGCAGCGTGAAGACCAGCACAAAGGCAGGCAGTGTCCGTCCAGCCACCAGATAATCCGCCTTCGTCTTTACCTTGCCCAGCCGGGCAAGCGATACCGTCAGCAGGATAAGAACGATCGCAGCAATAACAGCAGTGTAAAGATTCATGGGCGCTGAAAGATTGTAGCCTGACCATCGCTGGAGAGGCCTGTCCATTCTTAGCCCGAGACACCTGCCAGAAGCCGCCGGGCCGCCGCAAGCATCTAACGGGATGTGCGGGGAATTGAAGACAGCGTCCGGCGCGTCTGGCGCAAAAGGCCATTTGCAGTAACCAAGATGGGACAGCTCTGGCGGCTGGTGCGCGAGAGCCACGAGCAGCCCTTGCAGGGGCGATCGCGTGCCCCAGAGATGGTAGCCCCCACCGAGCTGGGTGTTACCTTCATCGGCCACTCCTCCTTCTTCCTCCAGATCGGCGGCCGCAACGTATTGATCGATCCGGTCTTCTCCCGCAGACTCATTCTGCTGCGACGCCAGCGCCACCCCGGCTCCCTACCTGAGCAACTGCCGCCTATCGACCTTGTGCTCGTCACCCATGCGCACATGGACCACCTCGATATTGCATCGCTGCGTCGCATCGCGCGTTCCACACGGCGCAGACGAGGCATCGCCCCTGAGATCGTGGTACCAAATGGAGTCGAGGATCTAGTTGCCTCCCTCGGCTTTCGCCGCGTCCACACCCTCGCATGGTGGCAGCAGGAAGAGATCGCCGGGTTGCAGCTCGCCATGACGCCATGCCGCCATTGGGGCGCGCGCCTGTTCAACGACACGCATCGCGGCTATGGCGGATATGTCATCTCGTCGGGCGATCATTCCGTCTATCACTCCGGCGACACCGCCTGGTTCGACGGCTTTGCCGAAATTGGCAACAGGTTCCACCCGAAGGTGGCCCTGCTGCCCATCGGGGCCTACTTTCCAGACAGTTATCGCGCCGTCCACGTCAGCCCGGAAGAAGCTGTTCGCGCCTTTGTCGATAGTGGCGCGCAACGGATGGTCCCCATGCACTTTGGCACCTTTCGCCTGGGCCGGGAGCCGATGGATGAGCCCGTCGCAAGGCTGCACGCCGAAGCCACGGGTCTAGGTATCGACGACCGCATCCGCGTATTGGTCGAAGGAGAGACGCTACGGCTGTAAGGCCTCTATCCCTTTTCCATAGGGGTTTCGACCGGGTCGATCACAGCATCGGTATGTTGCGCGGCGTACTCGGCATCCCAGCCGGGCAACACCACCGAACCTGTAATAAGCCGCGCTCCATCGGAGAAGGTCAGGTAGGTCCATGCCCATTGCCGGAAGACCGCGATGCGGTTGCGGAAGCCGATCAAAAAGAAGATATGGACGAAGAGCCACGTCAGCCAGGCCGGCAACCCGCTCCAATGTCCCTTGAAGGGCCACTTGATGTTAGCGACTGCTGCCTTACGGCCGATAGTGGCCATGTCTCCTTTATCGAAATAGTGAAACGGCTCGTTGAGACCCGTGCCATCGCTTCCCAGCCCTACGCCGATCAGCCTGCCGATCCGTTTAGCTGCATACGTTCCCATCTGCATGGCAGGCTGGGCGACTCCAGGGATCGGGCGGCCGTTTTCTTCGACGTGAGCAAGGTCGCCGCAGACAAATATCTCGGGATGCCCCGGAGGATTGAGAAACTGATCGACCAGCACGCATCCGCGCTTATCCAGCGGCACGCCGAGCATCTTGCCCAGAGGAGACGCCTGCACTCCAGCAGCCCACAACGTAACCGCAGAGTCCAGCCGCTCGTCTCCGATCATCACGTAGCCCGGCTGGATGTCCGTGACGCGAGCGCCTGTACGTACCGCCACGCCGATATTCGCCAACTGCTCGACCGCCTTCTGCTGCAAGTCGGGAGGATAGGCAGCCAGCACATTCGGAGACCCCTCAAGGATCAGCACATGCGCAGTGGCCGGGTTGATATGCCGGAAGTCGCGCGCCATATACAGTCGCGCGATATCGCTGATCGCACCCGCAAGCTCGACTCCCGTGGGGCCGCCGCCGACGATGACGAAGTTCAGGGGAGGATGAGAGCCGTCTTCCTGCATCTGCCGTTCCGCCAGCTCAAACGCCAGCAGCACGCGACGACGTATCTCCGTGGCATCTTCAACCGTCTTCAGTCCGGGAGCGAGCGGCGCCCAGTCGTCACGGCCAAAGTAAGAGTGCGTGGAGCCGGTGCCAAGAACCAAGAAGTCATACTCCAGCACAGCGCCAGTCTTGAGATGAATGCGCTTCTGAGGCAAGTCGAAGCCGACCACCTCATCCATCAGCACCTCGATGTTGCGATAGTCGCGCAGGATGCTGCGAATAGGCTGCGCAATCTCCGCCGGAGACAGAACGGCGAGGGCAACCTGATAGAGCAGCGGCTGAAAGGTGTGGTGGTTCCTGCGATCGATCAGGGTGATGTCGACGGGAAACCTGGCAAGACCAAGCGCGGCGTTCATTCCGGCAAAGCCTCCACCAACGACAATCACTCGTTTCCGCACACTTCCATTTGGCACAGTTACCATCGCCCGCTCCTGTTCGTCATCATTTTGATGCTCTCGAGCGCCATCCGGTCACCAACATCGATAGGCGGCCTGCATCACACGATAGCAGTCGCGCCGTTATGGAAGCCGCTCCACCGCCAGTGAGGCGAATCCCTGCGTTCCCGATGCAGCAACGATATTGGAGACTACGGGCTGTCCGGCAACGTCCAACGGAATCACCGTTACGGTGCCGTCGATGGCCGAGATCAGCGTCGTACTCGATCTGCCATAGACCGGAGCGACAGGACAACGGCCTGTGTTCGAACACGGATCGAACCATGGCTCCAATGTCTGGTGGATATCGACAGGCGCTCCAGCAACAGGATGCCCAACTGGGTCGACGACCCGAAACACAATCGGAGCCAGTGCATTTCCCGCTGCCACCGACTGTCCTGAGCCGCTTACAACCTGAAGACCCCACTGATCGGGTGCAACCCCATGAGCGCTGAAGCCGGCACAAACAGAGCTCCACGCACAGGCAGTTATAGAAGCGGTTGCAGTTGCGCCGAGCGGCCCCACGCCCGCAACCGTCTGCGCCAGCCCGTCCGCATCAACAACAGCCGACACAGTGGAGAGGACGATGCCGCCCGTGTTTGCAGACCACTGCACGGGCACGCCTGCGACCGGCGCTCCGTTGTCCGCCGCCAGCGCCTGGAGCGGCCAGTCGACATGTCCGCCAGCCGCAACGTAAAGGTCTGCATTGAGCGCGATGAGCGACTGGGCCCGGGTCAACGCAGTAAAACTGGATGAAACCGTGCCGCCCGCGCCGCTACTGGCCAAAAAAGTCACGACCCCAGCAACGAGCGGGGTGACCGTAGTCGAAATCTTTCCCTGGGCATCGGTCAAGAGCGTGCAGGAGCCTGCTCCACAGGTATCGAAGCGGGCCTGCCCTGTCACAAGCGACAAGTTGACAACCGCGCCTGCGATAGGAGTTACACCGTCGCCCTGCAACAATTGAACGGCAAGTGGCACACTTGCCGGAGAGCCGGTGATGGCCGGTCCGGACGGTGAAGACAGGAGCACCAATGCGGGCTGAGGCGCTGCATAGTTCAGGGCGCCGGTCATCGTCGTCGTCGCTCCACTCACCAGGTCGCACACCGTGACGTCTGCAGAAACCGCGGTAGAGGCGTTAAGCGAAGGCACAACAGCTGTTATCGTATTCGCCGTCCAGCCTGTGACAGTGGCTGCAACGCCGTTGATCAGGACCGTATTGCCGGGCCGAAAACCCATGCCAGTAATCGTCACCGCACCGCCAAAAGAAGGCACGTTCGCCGGCGCGATCGAATCCGCATACAGGATGCGCGCCCGATACGCATAGTCAGGACGGCCATCGCCGCGCTGATCGGCAATTGCCATGCGCAGTGACGACGGCGTTCCCGCACCGGGCTGTGCACTCAGCGTCGTCATGCCGTTAATGGAGCTATTGAACGCCGTAGCTGCCGCAGCGATAGAGGGTTGCACGCCGACAGCATCCGACGAGTTCCAGAGACCAATGACAGGGAGCGCCTTGGAGGCAGTCGTCTGCCCGAGTTCATCCTCGGCCGTCACCTCAACCGTGAAGCTCCGCTTCGGCTTGACCGTGAACTGCGTCCAGGCGCTATGACCGTAGGAGCAGAGATTGCCCGCCCACCACCCCGTGGCAGGGGCAGGAGCGGGCGACAACTCGGTACCATCTGCCGAAGTATTGCAGGGGCCAGCCGCATCGCCGATTGCATTGGTGTACTGATAGACCCCGAGCGGGCCCATCACGTAACCAGTCTGCGTATTCGTGCTCCCGGACGGCAGAACGGCATTTGCCTCGTACGGACCAACCGCATAGGCCCCGATGTAAAGCGGATTGATGGGCTGAGTCGAAATCACCAGGTTTTGCCATCCCTCCCAGTCGTAGAGCGGAACGCGGGCGATATTGAATACACCTTCCAATGATGGATCGACCGATCCCATTCCACCCGCCGGAGAAGCCGGAAGATGCAGCGAGACAGGATTGGCGTTGTTACGCCGAAAGAGATAGCCCGTAACTCCCGATACCGACTCCCAGTCTTCGGGATAGGACCAGAACGCTTCCAGCCGGTGCACAACCACATTCACGCCCTGCATCCCCTGTCCGTTGGGAAACGTGATCGTTCCCCGTACCTGCGTGGCGCGCGCCAGCGTCGTCGTCTTGCCCGGCGGCACAGTCCAACCCGCGGGATATAAGAGGCCGAGGCCTGAGATGTCGTCATCGCGAAGCGTAAAAGGATTGGGCATGCACTGGTAGGTATATGGTCCGCAGATCACATCGATGGGGTGCATGACAGGCCAGTACAGGGCCTGCTGATAAGTCGGCCGCGGACTTCCAGTAAATACGTTGTCGTTTGTCTGCGACCATCCCAGCCCCAGAACCCGTCCGAAGGCGCGCATGAGCTGATACCGAATCTGTAGCTGCTGCTCTGGTGCAGGTCCAGTGCAGCGGCCGTTCAACACAAGCACCGCATGCTGAATGTAGCCGCTGCTCCTGAATGAGTCGACGCTTTCCGTAACAGCGTTCTGCCTGCACCCGGACGGACTGCTTGCCCCGGCGCCGAGCAGCATATCCGTGACGGAGCCATCGCTGTCGTAGATGACCGCGATCTGCTTAGCCAGGTAGTTTGACGCCTGCACATCCAGGGGAAATACGATTCCGGTTGTGCTCGGATAGGTGTTCGACGAGCTTACGTGCTCACTAAGCGTGCCGCCGTAGGTCAATGTCAGACGCGAGGTCTGGACGTTCCATACTCCAGCCGCGGCCTGCACAATGGCATCGGCGGCAGCATGATTGACATACGGGCTGAGATCCCCTGCGTCGGTGAAATACTGCGGGCTGTCCGTGTACCAGGCGATGGGGTATCCGGGAGGATAGAAGTAAGGCGCACCCGTAACCCAGCGTGGTCCGCTGGCGCGAGCGTTGGTAGCTGCCGCAAAACACAACGCACCCAGCAGACAGAAGCGCAGCGCTCTGCGCGCCCTCATGGCCTGGCCTGCTGCCACGAACGCAGCATCTGCACAACGACCGACACCGGCGCCTGCTGCGCTGCGGTCGAGACATCTGCGGCGGACGGCTGCTGGCTTGTTCCTGTCACGACCGGCAAGCTCTGGTAGGCCACTCTGCGCTCAAGGCGAGTGCCTACCCATCGCAGGTCGGCTATGAGTGGAGTCGAACCCGTCGAGGCCGATGTAGCCTGCGGCGCGCTGGCCGTCGCTCGAAGGGGTATTGCGCCGTCGGTCCCTCCTACAGGCGAACTCATGCCGCCAGCACCCGGAGCGTGCAGCAGCATCAGTAGCCGCTGCCCCACGCGGTAGCGTGTGTCATTTGCAGCCCACAGCCCCACCCACTCGCGCAAGGTATATGTGCCTCCCGCTGAGCAGCTGCGAATCGCCTCGTCGACGCGAAAGTCGATCTCGACAACTCCCGACGCGCCGTTCTCACCCGCCCGCTGACGGATCGCGGTGACCTCTCCGGTGAAGATCACGCCTGCCGCGTCCGACATCTGACGCAACGCATCTTCAATGGTCTGCGGCGTGGGTGCGGTGTCCTGCGCGGACAAGGCCGACGGCAGCCCCAACGCCAGCAGCAAGGCTGCGTAGGCCACAAGAGTCGTCCTGGATCGCCGGATCACACTCTCCTCTTCGGCAGAAGTGTGACCTGAAATGAGGCATCAGTGTCTGGTTTTCACGTTTCCCGATAAAAGACAGGCCGCCTCGGCTAAATCTCAGGGTAGAAGTCGAAGAAGGCGTCGAGGCTCATCTTGAGCTGCGCCTCGATCTGCTCGCGGCTGCCTTCGAGCACGTGCATCGTCACCTGCGCCTGATTCCCATTCTTCAGCTCAATCGGAGCGTCGCCCACCCGAGCGATCTCGTCGGCCGGGAGCAGCCTCATTCCGTAGACCAGCGTTAGATTTGCCATATTTCGATTGTAGATGGACGCCTGAAGGCGGACAGACGCCGGAGGGCTTTGCATCCTTTTCCTCCGTCCCGCATTTACACTAGTGGAAGTCCATATGAGTGAAAACACGACGCGCGATACAGTCATCCTCGGCTCCGGATGCTCCGGGCTCACTGCTGCCATCTACACCGCACGGGCGAACCTGAAGCCCCTGGTGCTGGAAGGCCACGAACCCGGCGGCCAGCTCTCGATCACCACCCTGGTCGAAAACTTCCCCGGCTGGCCTGAGGGCATCCAAGGCCCCGAGCTGATCGAGAACATGAAGAAGCAGGCCATGCGCTTCGGCGCTGAGCTGAAGATGGCCCACCTGAACTCCATCGATCTCACCAAACGGCCCTTCGCCCTGAACATCGGCAAGGAGACGATTCATACCCATACGCTGATCATCGCTTCGGGTGCAAGCGCACGCTGGCTGAATATACCCAGCGAACAGGCGCTGATCGGCCACGGCGTCAGCTCGTGCGCGACCTGCGACGGCTTCTTCTTCTCCGGCAAGGAGATCGCCGTCATCGGCGGCGGCGACTCGGCCATGGAAGAAGCTCTCTTCCTCACGCGCTTCGCCACCAAGGTCACGCTGATCAACCGCAGCGAACACTTCCGCGCCTCGAAGATCATGCTCGATCGCGCCGTGGCTCACCCACAGATCAAGTTCCTGAGCAGCACCGTGGTGGAAGAGGTGCTGGGCGTAGAAGAAAAGGACGTCAAGGGTCTGCGCCTGAAGAACCGCGTCTCGGGCGAGGAATCCGTTCTCCCCGTCTCGGCGATGTTCCTCGGCATCGGCCACGAGCCCAACGCCAAGGCCTTCACCGGCCTGCTCGACCTCGACGACGATGGCTACATCAAGACCACGAACAACGTCTTCACCACGCTCAACGGCGAGATTATCCCCGGCGTCTTCGCCTGCGGAGACATCCAGGACCGCCGCTACCGCCAGGCCATCACCGCAGCAGGATCAGGCTGCATGGCCGCGCTTGAGGTGGAGAAGTATCTGGAAGAACACGGGCGATAAGAGACTCTTCATTGCGATATTCTCAGGCCAGCCGATATTCCTCGGCTGGCCTGAGTTTCTATGCTCAAGAAGATTACCCTGCTGAAAGACCGCGTCGAAGATTGGACGGCATACCCGTTCTCCGTCCCAACCATCGCTGCGCTCACCGAGGTTGACATTTGCTCTCGCGTCCTCTTCTTCGCAGGAGAAAACGGCACCGGCAAATCCACTCTGCTCGAAGCCATCGCCGCCCACTATGGCTTCGGGCCGGAAGGCGGAAACCGAAATCTCCAACACGACACTACAGAACACAATCACTCGACCGATCCTCTCGTACGAGCTCTGAGATTGTCTTTTGACCGGAGGACCAGAGCTGGATTCTTTTTGCGGGCAGAAAGTTTCTTCAATACTGCGTCGCATATAGATGAGTTAGACAAAGAGGCATTTGGTCCACCTATCCTTCCCTACTACGGAGGCATCAGTCTTCATCAGCGCTCACACGGCGAAACCTTCTTCACGCTTCTTACTCACAAAATTCCGCCGCGACGGGCTGTTTCTCCTCAACGAGCCCGAAGCCGCTCTCTCCCCGCAGCGTCAGCTCGCTTTCCTTGTCCTGATGCACGATACCCTTCGCCTATACAAAGACGCGCAGTTCATCATCTCGACCCACTCGCCCGTTTTGCTCGGCTATCCCGGCGCCCAAATCCTATCCTTCGACAGCAGCCCGATTCAGCAGATCGACTACGAGGACACCGCACCGCTCCAAATCGTTCGCTACTTCGTCAACAATCGCGTTGAATACCTCAAAGACCTCCTGCAGGAGACTCCATCGCTGTTCGACTAAAACTTGTGAAACATAAAAAACGCCCCGCCAACAAGGCAACAGAACGCCACCGCGTGGTTCCAGTGCAGCTTGTCACCAAAATAGAAGGTTGAGAACACGCCGAAGACGGTGAGCGTGATCACCTCCTGAATCACCTTCAACTGGTCCGGCGTAAACGTCCGCGCGCCGATGCGGTTGGCCGGGACCTGAAGGCAGTACTCAAAGAACGCAATGCCCCAACTCACTAGGATCACCTTCCACAGCGAGACCTCCTTGTACTTTAAGTGCCCATACCAGGCAAAGGTCATAAAGATATTCGAGCCGATGAGCAGAAGGATGGTCCGCATGTTCCTGTCGTTCTCCGTGAAATGGAATCGCCGCAGCAAGTAAGATGCAACTAGAGATGAGCATCGCAGAAAACATTGCACGACTGAAAGATGAGATCGTTCGCGCCTGTGCAAAAGCAGGCCGTGATGCAGGTGAGGTCGAGCTGATGGCGGTCAGCAAAGTCCACCCGGTTGAGGCGATCCTCGAAGCCTATGCCGCCGGCCAGCGCCTCTTCGGCGAGAACCGTGTGCAGGAGTTTCAGGAAAAATCCCCACGTATCGCGGGACTCGAAGGCGCGAGGTTCCACCTGATCGGGCCGTTACAGTCGAATAAAACGAACAAGGCAGCCGAACTGTTCGACGCTATCGACGCCGTCGACTCGTTGAAGATCGCACAGCGGCTGGATAACGCCGCAAAACTACTCAACAAGAAGCTGCCCATCCTGATCGAAGTGAAGCTAAGCCACGAGGAGTCGAAGCACGGTATCGCAACCGCCGAGCTGCCTGCCCTGCTCGACGCCATCGCTCCCCTCGAATCCGTGGAAGCAGTCGGCCTGATGACCGTACCGCCATGGTCGGAGGACGCCGAGACCGCGCGGCCCTACTTCCGCGAGCTGCGGCACCTGCGTGATGAAGCGCGCAAGCAACACCCTGCACTTACACAACTCTCGATGGGAATGTCGAACGACTTCGCCGTCGCCATCGAAGAAGGCAGCACCTGTGTGCGCGTGGGAACAGCCATCTTCGGGAAGCGAATCTATCCGGCTTCATGAGCGATGCGGTCCAGTTCGCGTTCGATACACCTGATGGCTGCACACTCAGTGTGCGAGTGCACCCCGGAGCAAAGCGCAACGCCGTAACCGGTCTTCACGCTGGCGCAGTAAAGATCGCCCTGACTGCACCGCCCGTCGATGGCAAAGCGAACGAAGCGTTGATCGCGTTTGTGGCTGAGCAGCTTCGGCTCCCGCGTTCAAAGGTAGCTCTGGTTGCAGGCGCAACCAGCAGAAGTAAGACCCTGCGCATTACAGGGAAAAGCGCGGCCGAGGTACATGCCGCGCTCTCTCCGGATCAAGACGCCTGATCGTTATTTGATGTTGACCTTCGCATTCGGTGCAACCTTCATCGCCTCTCCCTTGGCGACGATCAGATGCACATCTGACCCCGTAACCTCGGCATAAGCTACCGTCATACCAGTCTCAGCGACAATGTTGACGTTCTTCAGCACGAGGTTCTTCACCGGCGACTCCGGCAGACCAACGATGATGCCCGCATTTCCGCTCTTGACCGCCTTTACGTTCTCAATCGTGATGTCGTGGAAGAACGGCGTCAGACGCGTGATCGGCGCTGAGGCCACCTCACCCTCAGGCAGCGCCTTCGGGTAATACTCACTGATTAGAATTGGGTTCTTTACATCTTCCATGGTGATGTCTTTGAAGGAGATGTGGTAGACCTGATTGCCGCGGTCGCGGTTCGCCTTGATGCGGATGCCCTGATCTGTGCCCTTGAAGTGGATACGCTCGGCGTGAATGGTATTGGCGCCACCCGCGATCTCGGAGCCGATCGAAAGCCCGTGACCATGCATGAACTCGCAGTCGGTGATGGTGATGTTGCGACTCGGCTCATCCGGCCCGGGCGAGTTGATGATGCCGCTCTTGATGGCAATGTTGTCGTCGCCCACGTCGGCGTATACATGGTCGATCACCATGTTCGACGAGCTGAACGGATCGATCGCGTCCGTGTTCGGCGAGTGCTGCGGCGCCAGGATGCGCACGTTCCTGATGACCATCTGGTCGGTGTAGTACGGCACCACCTGCCAGCTCGGCGAGTTCTGAATGGTGACGCCCTCGATCTTCACGCGCTTGCAGTGATCGAAGACGACAAGACGCGGGCGGAAGGTGACCTCGCCGACGATGCCTGCCCCCTTCGTCCTGCGCGCCTCCTCCCACCAACTCTCGCCGTTGCCGTCGATGGTGCCGCTGCCGGTGATGGCAATGTCCTCGGCGTTCTTTGCACTGACCAGCGATTGCGTTCCCGGCGCCTTGAACTCTGTGATCGCAGGATAGTCCGCGTGGTCCGGCGAACCCAACAGCGTCGTGCCCTTGTCGATGTCCAGCGTCACCTGGCTGCGAAGCACGATCGGCCCGGAGACGAACGTCCCTCCCGAAAGCTTCACCGTCCCGCCGCCCGCCCCCGAGCACGCATCGATCGCCGCCTGGATGGCCTTCGTATTCTTCGTAACGCCGTCGGCCCTGGCTCCGTAGGCCTTTGCGTCGCAGACCTTCGCGCTGGCCGGCAACGCCGCCATTAAAAGCATGGCTGCGAGCGATAGAGCGATGCGGTTCGTCATAAACTTCCTCTTTCTGAAAGACTCAGCGTGAATCTTACATCAAATTGGTCAGACCACATATTCTAATCAGCGACCAGCGCAAACCCCTTCCGATACACTTGCCCGCATGAAGCTCAAGCTTGCCGCCTCCATACTCCTCCTCAGCTGCATTGCCTGTGCGCACTCCAACGCTCCAACTGTAGATGAGGCACACGCCTTTCTCGACAAAGCCAACGCCGAGTTGCTGGCCCTCTCCAACGAAGCGCAACGAGCACAGTGGGTGCAGGAGACCTACATCACGGATGACACCGAGGCCCTCGCCGCCAAGGCTAACGAGCGATACCTCACCCGGCAGAACGAGCTCGTCATCGCCGCGCGCCGCTTCAAGGATCTCCGGCTCCCTCCCGATCTCGCCCGCCAGTTCAAGCTGCTGAATCTCAACGGCTCACCCACCGACCCGAAGCTCGTCGCCGAGCTCACACAGATCAACACCGCGCTCGATGGCATGTACGGCAAGGGCAAGTACTGCCCGCCCGGCAAAACAGGCGACGCATGCCTCGGCATCGAGCAGATCGACGTGCTCATGGCAAAGTCCCGCAATCCCAAAGAACTTGAAAGCATGTGGGAGGGCTGGCATCGCATCGCCCCGCCCATGCGCGACAAGTACGCGCGACTGGTCGAGCTCTCCAACCGCGGCGCGAAGGAGTTCGGCTTCGAGGACACAGGCGACCTCTGGCGCTCCGGCTACGACATGACGCCCGAGCAGTTCTCCGCCGAACTCGAACGAACATGGACGCAGCTCGAGCCGCTCTACAGGGAGCTTCACGCCTACGTGCGCTTTAAGCTCATCCAGAAATACGGCGCAGCGGCAGACCGGCCCGACGGTATGATTCCCGCATACCTGCTGGGAAATATGTGGGCGCAGGAATGGGGCAACATCTACGACATCGTCGCGCCCAAGTCGACCTACAAGATGTACGACCTCGAAGGCGCGCTGAAGAAGCAGATCGGTCCCGTCTCAGAGCTTGAGGCCGGCAAAAAAATGGCCCGCTACGGCGAAGGCTTCTTCACCTCGCTGGGTTTCGAGCCGCTGCCGGCAACTTTCTGGGAGCGCTCGCAGTTCATCAAGCCGCGCGACCGCGACGTCGTCTGCCACGCCAGCGCGTGGGACGTCGACAACGACCAGGATCTTCGCATCAAGATGTGCATCAAGGTCGACGCCGACGACTTCACCACCGTGCATCACGAAGAGGGTCACAACTTCTACCAGCGCGCCTACCGCAAGCAGCCCTTCCTCTTCCGCAACGGAGCGAACGACGGCTTCCACGAGGCCATCGGCGACTCCATCGCGCTCTCCATCACGCCCGATTACCTGAAGAAGCTCAAGCTCATCGACGAAGCGCCTCCGGTTGAGGCGGACATTCCGCTCCAGCTTCGCTCCGCGCTCGACAAGATTGCATTCCTTCCTTTCGGCCTGCTTGTCGACAAGTGGCGCTGGCAGGTCTTCAGCGGAGAGACCAAACCCGCGGACTATAACAAGGCCTGGTGGGCGCTGCGCGAAAAGTATCAGGGCGTCGCTCCACCGACGCCACGCGACGAAGCAAACTTCGATCCCGGCGCGAAATATCACATCCCCGCGAACGTCCCCTATGCGCGTTACTTCCTCGCGCGCATCTACCAGTTCCAGTTCTACAAGGCGATGTGCGATGCCTCCGGCTATAAGGGGCCGCTGAACCGCTGCGACTTCTACGGCTCCAAGGAAGCGGGCGCGAAGCTGAACGCGATGCTCGAGGCCGGGCAATCGAAGCCGTGGCAGGAGACGCTGAAGGCGATGACCGGCGATGACCACCTCGACGCCGGGCCGATGCTCGAATATTTCGATCCGCTGTACAAATGGTTGAAGCAGCAAAATGCGGCCAACCACGTGAAGACGGGATGGACCGCGGCTCCCTGAGGACCACGCTGCAAAATAGGCAAAATAGATCGTGAGGAAGATTGGAAAAGAAAGCAACGAAACCTCTGCGCGACAAGGAAGCCTGGGACGAGGCGCTGAAAGACTCGTCGATCATTGCCGCCGTCCGTAGCGAGGAGAACCTGGAGAGCGCCCTGTCGTCGCCCGTGCGCCTGCTCTATCTGCTCTTCGGGAACCCGATGAACCTGGCACAGATGATCTCGACAGCCCGTGCGCGGGGAAAGCTGGTCCTGGTGAATGCCGATCTACTGCAAGGCTTCTCGCGCGATGCCTTCGCGGTGGAGTACCTGGCGCACTGCGGCGTCTCCGGCATCATCTCCACGCACCACGGGACATTGCAGGCCGGCCGCGCACAGGGGCTGATCACGGTACTGCGTACCTTCATGATCGACTCCGCCGCAGTTGAAGGAGGACGAAGGTTTCTTGCGAACTTTCAGCCCGATGCCGTTGAACTGTTGCCCGCCGTCGCAGCGCCGTTGGTCATCGATCGCATCCGGGGATCGCATCCTTCGCTAAAAGTTATTGCAGGTGGATTGATCAACGACTTGATGCAGGTCGAGAAACTGGTTCAGGCGGGAGTCGACGCCGTGTCGCTCAGCCGCCCCGATCTCTGGGTCCTTTGAGTGAAAACGCATCCGCCGCGCATGTGGTCATGGTTGACAAGATAATTCGATCTTGCTACTTTCCAATCGAGCGGCATTATCCAAGAGAAGAGCCGTCCCCAGTCCAAAGAAATTTGCAACTGCTCTCTCTAATGAGAGCCTTGTTGAATTTTGCGCTCTGGGGACGGCTTTTCTGCGTCTTCTGAGCGATTAAGTTCATGAGATGCCTATTGTTCTTGAGGTAAAGTGGCTCGTGGTTTCACTGTCAAGAAGGAGAGATATCTCTAGTGGCGAAGCGATATATTCTGGCACTCGACCAGGGCACGACTAGCTCGCGCGCGATGGTCGTCGATGAGACAGGCGCGGTTATCTCGATTGCGCAGCATCCCTTCAAACAGATCTTTCCAAAGCCGGGATGGGTGGAGCACTCGCCCACCGAGATATGGTCGTCGCAGAGCGGCGTGGCCACCGAGGCGCTGGCAAAGGCAAACCTCACCGATCGCGACATCGCCGCCATCGGCATCACCAACCAGCGCGAGACGACCGTGGTGTGGAACCGCGAGACCGGAGAGCCCGTTTACAACGCCATCGTGTGGCAGGACCGCCGCACGGCCGAGTTCTGCGACAGGCTTCGCGCACAGGCAGGCGAGGCGATCCAGCAGAAGACGGGCCTCATCCCCGACGCCTACTTCTCCGGCAGTAAGGTCAACTGGATTCTCGCCAACGTCGAAGGGGCACGCGCGAAGGCAGAGGCGGGCAAGCTCGCCTTTGGAACCGTCGATAGCTGGCTGATCTGGAAGCTGACCAGCGGCGCGCGCCATGTGACGGACGCGACCAACGCATCGCGAACGATGCTCTTCAACATTCACACGATGGACTGGGACGACGAACTTCTGAAGCTGCTCGGCGTGCCGCGCTCCATGCTGCCGGAGGTCGTCGCTTCGAGCGGCGCCTGCGCTACAACGACCGGCCTGATCGCGGGCGTTCCAGTTGCTGGAATCGCGGGAGATCAGCAGGCTGCACTCTTTGGGCAGATGTGCACCTCGGCGGGCATGGCCAAGTGCACCTACGGGACTGGCGCTTTTATGTTGTTGAACACCGGAACTACACCCATGGCCTCAAAGAACCGACTGCTGACGACCGTCGCATGGAAGATCGGCGGCACGGTCGAGTACGCGCTTGAGGGCAGTATGTTGATGGCGGGCGCGGTGGTGCAATGGCTGCGCGATGAGTTGCAGATCGTCCGTACCGCAGCCGAGATCGAGCAGCTTGCGGCTACCGTGAAAGACTCGAACGGCGTCGTGCTGGTGCCTGCGTTCGCCGGTCTGGGCGCTCCGCACTGGGACCCTTACGCACGAGGATCGTTGCTGGGACTTACGCGCGGAAGCTCGCGGGCCCACATCGCCCGCGCCGCGCTCGAGGGCATTGCGTTGCAGGCGACCGACGTGCTCGAGGCCATGCAGGCAGACTCTGGCCTGCCGCTGGCGCAGCTTCGTGTCGACGGCGGCGCGGCCGCCAACAATCTGCTGATGCAGATTCAGTCGGACGTGCTGGGCATCGAGGTCGTACGGCCAAAGAACGCGGAGGCCACCGTGCTCGGCGCGGCGTATCTTGCGGGGCTCGCGGTCGGCTACTGGCCTGACAAGGATACGATTGCGCGGCAGTGGCAGATGGACCGCGTCTTCAAGCCTGCCATGAAAGCGGGCGATCGCGAGCGAGTCCGCGCAACATGGCGCAGAGCGCTCGAACGAGCGCAGGACTGGGCGCGAGAAGAGGAGAAGGCGGTTTGAGCGAGCGCGCGAAGATTCTCGCCCGGCTGGGTGAGCAGGCCGAATGGGACGTCCTGGTGATCGGCGGCGGCGCAACCGGTCTGGGTGCAGCGGTGGAGGCTGCGTCGCGCGGCTACAGGACGGCGCTGATCGAGCGCGCCGACTTCGCCAAGGGGACCTCGAGCCGCAGCACCAAGCTGGTGCACGGCGGCGTGCGGTATCTCGAGCAGATGAACATCACGCTGGTGCTGGACGCGCTGCAGGAGCGCGGCCACATGCTGGCGAACGCTCCGCACCTCGTCCACAATCTCTCCTTCGTGGTGCCGGTCTTCGACCTGCTGGGCCTGCCGTACTACGGCTTCGGGCTGAAGGTGTACGAGCTGCTCTCGGGCAGGCTCTCATTCGGCGCTTCAAAGATGCTCTCGCGTGAGAAAACACTGGCGATGCTGCCGGGAGTGATCTCCAGCGGACTACGCGGCGGCGTGCTCTATCACGACGGCCAGTTCGACGATTCGCGCTACGCCGTCTCACTGATGCGAACCTTCGAGAGCATGGGCGGCGTTGCGATCAACTACGTCGAAGCGACAGGGCTGATCGAACGAAGCGGCAAGACCGCCGGCGTGCACGCACGAGATGTTGAGAGCGGCACACTCTTCGATCTGCGTGCGAAGGTGACGATCAATGCGACGGGCGTCTTCACGGAGAAGATTCTCGCGATGGATAACGACAAGGAGACACTGCTTTCTGTGAGCCAGGGCTCTCATTTCGTTCTGCCGCGCGATTTTCTGCCAGGCGACCACGCGATGATGATTCCGAAGACCTCGGACGGTCGCGTGCTATTTGCCATCCCGTGGCACGGCGCGACCGTGGTGGGGACAACGGACGAAGCCGTGGAGACGCCTTCGGTCGAGCCGCACGCGATGGCCAAGGAAAAGAGCTTCCTGATGGACCACATCGGCAAGTATCTCGGACGCCGCCCGAAGACAGAAGAGATTCAGAGCATGTGGTCGGGGCTGCGGCCGCTGGTTCGCAAGGGTGGCAGCGCGACCTCGAAGCTCTCGCGCGACCACACCATCGTCATCTCGCCGACGGGGCTGGTTACAGTCACCGGAGGCAAGTGGACGACGTATCGCCGCATGGGCGAAGACGCCATCAACCGCGCGGCCGATGTGGCAGGGCTACCGAAGGAACCTTCGCGCACGCGGTCGCTGCATCTGCATGGCTGGACGCAGGAGGTCGCCGAGGTCGAGTCGGAGCGTGTCTATGGCTCCGACCTTCCGGAGATCGTCGCTTTGTCGGACCGAGACCCTTCGCTGAATGCCCTGCTGCATCCGCGGCTGCCTTACCGGATGCGCGAGGTGGTGTGGGCCGCGCGGCACGAGATGGCGCGCACAGTTGAGGATGTGCTGGCGCGGAGGACACGCGCTCTGTTTCTGGATGCCCGGGCAGCGATGGAAGCTGCTCCAGCCGTAGCTGATATTCTGGCCCGCGAGCTTGGACGCAGCGAGGATTGGAAGGCGCGGGATCTTGAATCGTTCCGTACAGTCGCGCGCGGTTATGTCTATGAAGGTGAGTGAGGTCTATGGATAGTTCGTCACTGTCTCCTGCAATTGGAGAGTTCGTTGGAACGTTTGTCCTGATACTGCTGGGCAACGGCGTCGTTGCCGGCGCCCTGTTGAAACGCTCGAAGGCTGAGAACGCCGGCTGGATCTCGATCACAGCCGCCTGGGGCATTGCGGTATTTGCCGGCGTTGCGGTGAGCGCCGCGCTGGGCGATTCAGACGGACATCTGAACCCCGCGTTTACAGTCGCGTCGGTCATGATGACCGGCCACGCTGAACGGCTGTGGACATATATTCCAGCGCAGATTCTTGGTGCCCTCTGCGGCGGCATCGCCGTCTGGCTGCACTACAAGCCGCACTGGGAACTGACGGAAGACAAAGGTGCGAAGCAGGCCTGCTTCTGCACCGCGCCAGCCGTCGACAAACCATTCTGGAACCTGCTGAGCGAGATCATCGGCACGTTTTTGCTGGTACTGATCGCCACAGCGTTGTTCTCAAAACGCATCGCTCCGGCGGGAGTGGCTCCCGGGCTGGGCCCGATCCTGGTAGGCGCGCTGGTCTGGGGTATCGGCCTCTCGCTCGGAGGAACGACCGGCTATGCAATCAACCCTGCTCGTGACCTGGGGCCACGGCTGGCACACTCGATACTGCCGGTTGCGGGCAAGGGCGACTCGGGCTGGAAGTATGCCTGGGTTCCTGTCCTCGGGCCTGTGATCGGCGCGGCACTCGCGGTGGCTATCATTCGCGGACTGGGGATGCTGTAGGGCTTGTGCCCGAATGAGCACTGCGTGCGCTCCTGGCTTCCCTCAGTCTGGCGTGTTTCGGCGCGCGTGTGCGGGTGGAGATAGAAAAGCAGATTCCTCCACTCCGCTGCGCTCCGGTCGGAATGACAACCGGGTGAGGCGTGGCTACTCCTGCACGACGGCCTTGACGAGGTTGCGGGGGTTGTCGACGTCGATGTGGCGGGCGATAGCCATGAAGTAGGCGAGGAGCTGGAGCGGCACGACCTCGTAGAGCGGCGAGATGTATTCGGGCGCTCTGGGGACCTCGATGGCGAGGCGGCTCAGCTCCGCGATGCGGGTATCGCCTTCGTTGACGATGGAGATGATGTCGGCGCCCTGCTTGTTCATGTCGCGGACGAGGTTGGCGGTCTTCTCGTAACGAAGGACGGAGTCCGGCGCCTGGGGATCGCAGGTGGCGAGTACGATGAGCGGGTTGTGGCGGCTGACCAGGGCGTTGGGGCCGTGCTTGAGCTCGCCGGTGGGGTAGCCCTCGGCCTGGATGTAGGCCGACTCCTTGAGCTTGAGCGCACCTTCGCGGGCTATGGGGTAGTGGACGCCGCGGCCGAGGAAAAGGAAGGTCTCGGCAGTCTGGAGAGAGTCGGAGAGCTGGGCGACCTGTTTTTCCCAGCGCGGGAGCACGGCCTCGAGCGCGGCGGGAACCTCGTAGAGATGAGCGAGGTGCGATTCGACGACTGCGCGGGTCATGCGGCCGCGGATGCGGGCGGCGTAGAGAGCGAGGAGCTGGAGGACGACGAGCTGCGTGGTGAAGCTCTTGGTCGCCGGGACGGCGCGCTCGGTTCCGGCGTGCGTGGGAAGCGAGCAGCCGGCGAGCTTCGCCATCGACGACTCGGGCCGGTTGGTGATGGCGATGGTGGAGGAGCCGCGGGCGATGGCCTCGCGCAACGCCTCGGAGGTGTCGGCCGTCTCACCGGACTGCGAGATGACGAGGAAGCAGGGGTTCTTGAGGGTCTGCGTGGAGCGGTAGATATACTCGCTCGCGTATTCGACGTCGACGGCAATACCGGCGAGGTCTTCAAAGAGGATCTCGCCGGAGAGACCGGCGTGGCGGCTGGAGCCGGAGGCGGAGATCAGGATGCTCTCGCGGCCGACGAGCGCCTGGCGTGCGGCGGCGAAGACGTCTTCGCGGAGGCTGGTGCCGTCGGCGTAGGCCGCGAGGGTCTGAGCGATAGCCTGGGGCTGCTCGAAGATCTCACGAAGCATGGCGTGGGGGAAGTTGCGTGCGGTAGTCATGAGCTTGTCTATACCTCTATACCAGTTTAACTGGAGCGAGGGCGGAAGGCACTCGCGGGGGATGAGTTTTATGGTATCGCGAATGGCAGACCGCTTTGTTCATGGCGTGCCACACAATGGCGAATTGCGAGTATCCTTGCCGCGGCCTTCGGCTGAAGAGGGGATTCGCTGCGCTCAGAATGACGGGATATAAGGGGAATGACGGGATTCGGGCGAATGACCGAATCTCAGGTAAAAAATGCGGTGCAAGAGGCCACCCCTTGCACCGCTGTGGAGAAGCTACTTCCCTGTTGTGCCGGCTGAGGCTTCCTTGCCTAAGGCAAGGCCGGGGTTCTTGCCCATGCTGACGAGATTGGCCATGATGCGGAAGGAGCCGGGAACGCCGTCGGGCATCTCGCGGAAGAAGGCGTACGCCATATAGACATACGCTCCCTTGCCGGTGCGGGCGTAGAGAAGCCCGCCTTTCTGGGGTTCCTGGTCGGTGTCGTGCATCTCGGTGAGGGCGATGTAGTGCGAGTCCCACTGACGCATGAAGCCGTGACCGCGCTCCTCGACCCAGTTGTCGAAGTCGGCGGTGGTGATCTTGTTGGGCCAGTTGAGGACGGGGTCGTTGGGCTGGAGGATCGTCACCTTGTTGTCCTCTTCGACGACCTTCTCGGGATCGCCGGAGAGGGTCAGCGGATAGGGACCGTAGTTGTGGTCGTACTCCTGTGTCTGGTACTGGACGATGACGGTGCCGCCGTTACGCGCATACTCCAACAGTCGGTTGTTGAAGGTCTTGAGCTCAGGCCGCGCGGCGTAGGCGCGGATGCCGAGGATGATGGCGTCATATTGCGAGAGGTTTCCTGAAGCGATATCGCCGGCAGTGAGCAGGGCGGGGTGGATGCCGATATCGGCCAGCGAGGTGGCGACGTCGTCGCCGGTCCCCATGATGTAGCCGATCTTCAGGCCGGGCGCGGTCTTTACGTCCACGCCAGTGGTCCTGTAGGTGGCAGGGCGATAGTGCGGGTAGGGCCGCAGGCCGGGATAGCCGACAGTCTCAAAACCCTGGGTAAACTTTTCGCCGTTGAATTCGGCTACGGCGGTGATGGTGTAGGGCTTCTGCTCGACGTGCTCGGGAGTGACCTTGAAGGTGAGGTTCTGGTCTTCGCCCTCGCGCATGGTGCTGAAGTCCGCCACCTCAGGCGTGGACTTCCAGCCCCTGGGGAGATCGAGACGAACCGTTCCCTTCGCAGGGCCCTTGACGGAGCTATGCAGGGCGACGTGAAGGTTGAGGTCTCCATCGTTGATGGGAACAATGCCAGCGTAAGGCGAGACGGAGAGCGAGATGGCCGGTGCGATGAGCAGCGGCTCGAGTACGGGGCCTTCGCCGTTGACCCGATGCACGGTCTGGACGACGCCGGAGAGCTGGATGGCAACGTCACGATATGTAACCGTAGCGGCTGCAAGAAGCGGATACGGCCGCGAGGGAAGGTTGAGATAACGCGGGTCGTTGATGTCGTAGTACGACTGCTCGAGCGTGGGGCGCGAGAAGTAAGGCTTGGTGAGCTCGGCGGTGTGCGGAACGGCGACCTCGAAGGAGGGGTCGCTGGTGGCTCCGGGAGCGAGCTGGACCATTGCGTTTGCAGCCTTGGGAGTAACGGTAAATCCACTGCCCGCCTCGGAGACGACGCCCGCGGAGGTCAGCGCGACGGACTCGGTTCCCTGGTTGGCGACGTGAACAGCGACGTCGACCTTATTGCCCGGGACGACAGTCTGCGAGGTGGGGGTCTGTGTGGAGAGGTCGCCAAAGGGTCCCATGCGAGTGGGGCCAGCAGCGCCCTCGGTTGTATTGGCGAGCAGCGTCAAGCCCAGCGACTGTTGGAGCGCGAGGTTGAACTGCTGCTGCTTCACCGTGAGCTCATGCGTCATGTTGTAGCGGGCTTCGGCGGAGAGCTTGCTCTTGGCAACTTCGTCGATGAGCGCATTGGTCTGCGCCAGGCCCTTTGCCAGCGTGGGCGCGATGGTCGCGGGATTCGCCGCGTCGTAGGAGGCGATCGCGGACTCGACGGTGGCGTTGAGGGCGTTCAGCTTGCCTGTCCATCCGGCCTGCTCGGCCTTGGGCGCGTAGGAGGCGATTCCAGCGAGCGAGATGTCGATGCCGTCGAAGAAGGTCTTCTCGTGCTCAGAAGAGCCTACGCGCGAGGCATAGAGGTGATAGGGGCTGGAGGCGAGGCGCGGCAGCGGGATTGCGATGCCTCCGTTCTGCGTCTTCTGCTCGTTGAGGCCCTCACGCGAGATCTGCATGTAGGAGTTGCCGAGCATGGGGTTGTAGTTGCCGCTGGGAATCTCGACCGTGGCCTTGGGAACGCCCTCGATCCAGGTGCCATCGACGTAGTTGCGGAAACGGACAGGCTCCCAGTGGCCGGTGGCGTAGTCGTAGATTCCCTTTTCCGTCACGCGCGCGAACGGAACGCGAGCGTAGACCTTGAGCGGCGACCAGGGTTGGAGACCGGCTTTGATCTGGTCAGGGAAGACCTTCGGGTCGCCCGCCATGACGTAGACTTTCTGCGCGCTATAGCCGGCAACCTGGTGCTGGCCATGGCCGTCGGAGACGTTGCCTGCGAAGACGCTGGTGACGACGAGCGGGCGCTGGATGCGGATCGCGCGCACAACGTCGTAGAGCACACGATCCTCTCCCCAGGTCTTGAGGGCTTCTTCGATGGTCTTGGAGAAGCCGTAGTCTGCGACGCGGGTCCAGTACTGATGGACGCCGTAGTAGTTGCCGGCGGCGAGCAGTTCCTGTGTGCGCAGGGTCCCGAGTTGGTCCCAGTAATCGCCGGTCATCACATTCTGTCCGCCCTCGCCGCGATTGAGCGTAAGCAGCGTGGTGTCGACTCCATGGCCGCGTCCCTCGTAGGTGAGCATGCCGCCATCTTCATCGTCGGGGTGAGCGGTAACCATGGCGAGCGAGGCGCGGGTGTGCAGCTTCTTAAGCGTCTGCGACAGACCGGCAGAGCCGCGATCAATGGGCAGGGGACGCGCATACGCGGAGTGGTACGCGGCGGGCGCTGACTGTTGCGCGATTGCGACAGCTCCGCTGAGCGAGAGGGAGAGCGTGAGAAGCGAGGCGAGAGTGCCGCGGCAGAGTTCGGGTCGCATGAACGAAGAGGCTCCTTGTGAAAGCGTCCTTACAAAATAAAGGTGACATGCGGCGCTCCAATTGAAGAGTTGCACGGGGCAGTCGCAGGATGGCGATTCTTTATTGCGTAATGGATACCACGATAGTTTTAACTTTGTAAAGTTTATTAAGAAATTTAGGGTATGATGTGTCCTGCGACAGCCGAAACGAATGCGACCAGATTCCACCTCCCATACTTTGACTGACGCCGCTATAGCGCCATCGCGGCCGGCCCATCTTCGCCGGGCGAACGCGCGCGGGTTATTGCGCCTGCTGAAGGAGCACAACCCCTGCTCGAAGGCGGACCTCGTGCGTCTGTCTGGGCTGAGCGCTCCAACGGTGTCGAGCGCTGTGGCCTACCTGGAGTCGCTAAGCCTGGTTGAGAACCTGGGCGACGGCGAATCGAGCGGCGGACGTCCTCCGGAGATGCTGCGATTCAACGCCAGCCACGGCTACGTTGCAGGGGTCGATATTGGCGGAACGCGGCTGCGCATGGTCCTTGCCGACCTGAACGGACGTGTTGTAACGCAGTGGGCGACGCAGTTCACTGAGAAACAGCGGACGCCAAAGGCGGTCTGCTCGCTGGTCCACGAAGGACTGAAGGTGATGTGCCAGGAGGGGTCGACATCGCTTCGGAAGGTGCTGCACATCACTGCGGGTGCGCCGGGCATCACGAACGTCAGCTCCGGCGTGGTGCTTTCAGCGCCGAACCTTTACGACTGGAACGACGTTCCCCTGCGCACAATGCTCGAACGCGAGTTGGGAATACCGGCCCTGATCGAGAACGACACGAACCTGGCCGCGGTGGGCGAGCACTGGCGCGGGTCCGCGACCGGTGTGGGCGATTTCATCTTCATCGCGCTGGGAACGGGTGTAGGTGCCGGCATCTTTATCCACGGCAAACTACATCATGGCGCCAATTGGAGCGCTGGCGAGATCGGCTATGGAAACGTTGCCGGAAAACCGCGCCAGAACCTTGAGGTCCACGCGACGGGCCAATTGGAGCGGGCGATCGGCGGCCTCGGGATCGAAGCGGAGTGGAAGCGCCTGCTGGAGCGCGAGCGACGGCCAAACCTGGCCGGGCTGGAGCGGTTGAGAGCCACCGAAATCTTCGACCTTGCGGTGGACGGCGACCGGCTGGCAGGGCAAGTCGTTCAATATACGGCACAAATCCTGGTCGACTGCATCGTCGGCATGGCTCTGACGCTGGATCCGGGCGTCGTGATTCTGGGCGGAGGCGTAGGCTCCCACCCGGAGCTTTGTAGAGTCGCCGCGAAGCTGCTTGCGCAAAATGAGTTCGCCAAACCGCAGGTTCGGTCGAGCTCACTGGGGACCCAGGCGCAGCTTCACGGTGCGATCTCATTGAGTCTGTCTGCCACAGAAGCGCAACTGCTGGCGTAACAGGACCAACAATTTATATTGACAAGCCGGACAGTGATTCACTAGTCTCGGGGCATCTCGATACTTACTAAATAGATTTTACTAAGTTTCAAAGCGCCCTATAACGGCTTTCGCGATCTTAGAAATACAGCTTCAGGATATTCAGGAGGCACATCTTGCTGACCCTTCGTCGTCTTCGCACTTCTCTTCTCAGCGCCGCCTTGTTGGCGGCACTTCCAGGTTCTGTAACAACCATCCCATCATGGGGACAGTCTCAATCGATCAACGGCACGATTCGCGGCCAGGTGACCGACGCCAGCGGCGCAGCAATCCCCAGCGCAACGGTCACGGTGACCAACGCTGAGCTGGGCTATACAAGAAAGATCACGACTGAGGGCAATGGCTACTATGTCCTGGTCAACCTGCCGCTGGGCACCTATTCGGTCTCCGTGAGCAAAGAGGGCTTCAGCACTGCGAAGTTCGACCAGATCGTGCTGACAGCCGGCAAGGAAGCCGTGCTCGACAGCTCGTTGAAGGTTGGCAACACCTCCGAGCAGATCGAGGTCTCTGCCGCACTCACTAATATCGATCCCTCGACGCTCAACCTGCAACGCACCATCGATTCGCGCGAGGTTGAGAACCTTCCGCTCACCTCCCGGAATCCGTATAACTTCATCATCTTCCAGCCCGGCGTGAGCGGCCATCCGAACCAGGAGCTTGGAATCCCACGCACCCTGAACACCAACGGCCTGCTGGACCGCATCAACTACCAGATGGACGGCATGGTCAACTCGCAAAGCGACCGCATCGGCCTGCGCCTGTTTCCCATCGGCAACATCTTCGTCAAGCAGGTCCAGACCGTCTCCAACAGCTTCAGCCCGGAGTTCGGCGGGACCTCGGGCAACGTCTATAACGTCATCTCCAACAGCGGCACCAACGATTTCCACGGCATGTTCCAATGGATTCGTCGCTGGCAGGACGCGACGGCCTATCCATTTTTTGCCGATAAGACGAAAGCAAAGCCGAATCTTCAGCTTCAGGACTTCTCGACGAACGCCGGCGGTCACGCCATCAAGGACAAGCTCTTCTTCTTCGGCGCCTATGAGCACCTGGTCCGCGGTCAACCCGCTCCTGTAACCATTACCGCCGCCAATATCCAGCGCCTTGGTCTGAGCGCCAACGACGTCCTCACCGCGCCCGGCCTGCTACACGGCACCTTCGTCATGGGCCGCGGCGACTGGGTCATCAACAGCAAGAACACAATGTTCGTTCGTTATAACTATTTCAAGAACAACTTCCCCTACAACACGCAGGTGGGCGGCTTCAACGCCCATAGCACAGCCGCAGACTTCCTGGACCGCGCGCATGTCATCGGCGGCCAACTGACGTCGACGATCAACGACCACCTGCTCAACGAGCTGCGCTTCTCCTGGCCCTTCCGCAACAACGCGCATACACCGACCACACCCACGACCGGACCGGCCATTACGATCACCGGAGCTGCCTTCCTCGGCGCGACGGCGAACGCGGGTGACCAGTTCACCGACAAGGTCCCCAGCGGCAGCGACAACGTGAGCTACGTACGCGGAGCCCACACCATCAAGACCGGCTTCAGCCTGGCCCAACGTATTAATCGCCAGCGCACCCTGAGCTTTAACCGATACACCTTCAGCGCAACAGTAAACGGCAGTGCAGTCGACAACTACCTGGCTGCTGTCAACGGCACCGATCGATATGCCTATACGCAGTTCGACAGCCAGACAGACAACAGCGGCGTCGGCTACGCCTCGCTCTTCTTCGGAGCGTACGCGCAAGACACCTGGCAGCTGACACCGCGCCTGACCTTGATCTATGGCGGACGCTATGACCGCTTCAAGGGTCCTAAGGCAAATCCCAATGCGCCATTCGTCAACTCGCGTCAGTTCAACACGCCTAACACCAACTTCTCTCCGCGCGTCGGCTTCAGCTATCGGCTTGATGACAACACGGTCGTCAAGGCCTCGGTTGGCATGTTCTACCAGGAGACCCCAACCAATGTCTGGTTCAACGCTCTGAATCAGGATGGCTCCAACCGCACCTCGACCTACAGCTACACGATCACGCGCAACAACGCGGGAGTGCCTACAATTCCAGCAGGCGCTCCCAGCTTCCCCAATATTCCTTCAACGACTGGCGTTGCCGCTAAGCAGAGTGTTCTAACCGTCTCGCCGAAGTTCAAGAACGAGTACACCTGGAATGCCAACCTCCAGATCTCGCATGACTTCACGCGCTACGACAATGTGGTACTCGGCTACATCATGACGAGCGGCCGCAATCTCCAGTATTTGCACAACATCAACCCGCTCAATGTTCCCTCGAACATTACGAGCTATCTCGCCGATGGTCGACCGGTTCTCGGTTCTCAACGCCTTGATACAAACTTCAACCAGATCAACCAGGTCGAGTCCGGCGCAAACTCCAGCTTCAACGCCTTCATCGCCAGCTATACCCGTTCGCTCTGGCGCGGTCTGCAGGTCAACGCCAACTACACCTGGTCGAAGTCGATCTCTAGTGGCCCGGACGTCAACACCTTCGAGCAGAATCTGCCCATCTCCGATACCACCAACCTCAAGCGCGATCGCGCACGCAGCATCGTCGATCATCCGCACTCCTTCAACATGAGCACGGTGCTTGAGCCCACGTTCGGCCTAAGCCATGGCTTCCTGAACACTCTTGCCAACCACAACATGGTGGCTGTCCTGGCCAACCTCACCTCGGGCGACACGCAGAACATCACCACGGGCGTCTCGCTCAACGGCGACTCCTCCGTGGCAGGTGTCACGCGCCCACTGTTTGTCAGCCGCAACTCGATGCGCGCTCCTACCGTCTACCAGGTCGACGCTCGCTATACCCGCACCTTCCCAAAGCTGTTCGATCGCATTGCGCCTTCGTTCCTGCTGGAAGCCAACAACCTCTTCAACCACACCAACGTGACTGGCTTGGCGCCGACGCAGGCTGTAAACTCCGCCGGCGCACCAACTGCGGGTGTCGTCACGAACCGCAGCTCGGTGTTGGAAGCACGCATCGTGCAGTACGGTATCGCTGTACGCTGGTAGTCAACCGTGGTGGCGTAAACCATAATGGTTTACGCCACCTATTTTTTTGTCTTGAAACAGATGCAGCAAAGGACAGCAATGACAACGTCGAGGGTGACGACGAAATTTCCGGCTCCGGTGTATCGCGATACGGTGCTGGCTCCGGTGTTTGCAGACGCGAAAAAGTATTTCCTCGACCCGCTGCTGGAGATTGAATACGCGCACACGCTGATGCTGGCGCGGCAGGGGATCATGCCCGAGCGCGAGGCCGCTGAGTGCCTTCGCGCGCTGGACACGCTGGACCGCGATGAGATTAGAACGGCAGAGTACGACGGAAGTTTTGAAGACCTGTTCTTCTACCTTGAAAAGAAGTTCGCCGCGGCGTGTGGAGAAGAGGTCGCCGGGAAGATGCACACGGCGCGCAGCCGCAACGATATCGACCTGACAATGTACCGGATGGTGCTGCGGCGCCGACTGCTGGAAACACTGACCGCGTTGCTGGAGCTTCGGCGGTTGCTCGTGGACCTGGCATGGGAGCACCGCGCGGCGCTGATGCCCGCGTACACACACAATCAGCCGGCGCAGCCGACGACGCTTGGCCACTACCTGATGGCCTACATTGAGATTCTGGAGCGCGATGCGGAGCGGGTACGGCAGGCCTATGCGCGGGTGAACAGAAATCCGCTAGGCGCCTGCGCGATTACGACGACGGGGTTTCCGATCGACAGGAATTTCACGGAGGCTCTTCTAGGATTTGATGGGTTGCAGGTCAACTCGTACGGCGCGATCGCCGCCGTCGACTACGTGGTCGAGAGCTGCGGCGTGCTGGCAACGGCGATGCTGAGCCTCGGCCGCTTCGCGCAGGACCTGCTGCTGTGGAGCACGGCCGAGTTCGGCTACCTGCGTTTGAGTGACGCTTATGTGCAGATCTCGAGCATCATGCCGCAGAAGCGGAATCCTGTTCCTCTGGAGCACGTTCGCGTACTGGCCAGCCGCGCGTTGACGGAGACTCAGGCCGTTCTGGGGAGCCTGCACAACACGCCGTTCGCCGATATGAACGACGCCGAAGACGACCTTCAGCCGCTGGTGTACACGGCGTTCGACGACGGAGTGCGGAGCCTGCGCCTGCTGGCGGGAGCGTTGAGCGAGGCGGAGTTCAACACGGCGCGCATGGCGATCGCGGCAGATGGAAACTTCCTTCCAGTGACGGAGCTTGCGGACACGCTGGTTCGCGCAACAGGCATGAGCTTTCATGCCTCGCACGGGATTGTGAGCAAGGCTGTGCGCGAGTTGAGCGCCGGGTACGACGCGGCGGCGATGACCGAGATCGTTCTCCGCGAGTTGAATGCTATGGGCAAAGCCGCTTCGATCTCGCGTGAGGAGATACGCAGCGCGCTGAGCGCGAAGAACTTTGTCGCGGTGCGAAGGATTCCCGGCGGCCCGGCCGCCGAGGCCCTGGAGCCGGAGATTCTGCGCGCGAAGGAACAGGGTTCCGCCGACGCGCTGTGGTTGAGCGAGACGGAACGAAAGCTGGCGGAGGCGAAAGAGATGATGATGCGGGAGTGCAGTTCCCTGCTGCGACGGGTCTTTTCGGACGAACACCATGAATCGTAGCCAACTGCCTCTCACGGAACCTGTAACGTCGAAGGCCCCGGAGCTACAGCGCGGGCTTTCGACGCTGTCGGCGCTTGGTCTGAATGTGATCGGCATGGTCGGTGTGGGGCCGTTTGTCACGCTGTCGCTGATCGTGGCCGCCATGGGCGGTCCGCAGGCGATGCTGGGCTGGGTGCTTGGTGCCGCGTTGTCGTTGTGCGACGGCATGGTCTGGAGCGAGCTGGGGACGACGTACCCGGAGGCCGGCGGATCGTATGCCTATCTGAAACATGTCTACGGCGAACGTAAGCTGGGGCGCGTCTTCTCGTTTCTCTATGCGTGGCAGATCCTGTTCAGCTCGCCGCTGTCGATCGCGTCGGGGTGCATCGGGTTCGCGCAGTATGTTTCATTCTTCGTTCCCAATGCGGCAGAGCCGATCTTCTCCGTCAGGCTGCTGAGTGTTCCTTTTGTGCTGAGCGGGCAGACGCTGATTGCGATGGGCGCGTGCGCGGTGGCGCTGGCTGTGCTCTACCGCAGCATCCTGGCGATCGACAAGATCGTACGCTGGCTGGGCGTCGTCGTCGTGCTGACGTTGGTGTTCATCATCTTCGCGGGCTTCACGCACTTCGACCCGAAGATCGCATTCGACTTTCCGGCAGGCGCGTTCACGTTGAATACCTCGTTCTTCATGGGCCTGGGAGCAGGGCTGCTGGTCGCCGCCTACGACTACGGCGGCTACTACAGCGTGTGCTTTATGGGCGCCGAGGTCCGCGATCCGCAGCGAACGATCCCGCGGGCGGTACTTGGCTCCGTCGTCATCGTGGGCACACTCTACCTGCTGATGAACATCAGCGTACTGGGCGTGTTGCCCTGGCGCGAGATGGCCCACGACACGGGCAACGCCCATGCGCGTATGTTCACGATGGCCGTGTTCATGGAGAGACTTTACGGCCATACGGTGGCCGGGGTCACGGTCGTGCTGATCGCGGTGGCGGCGCTGTGCTCGGTGCTGGCGTTGCTGCTGGGGCAGTCGCGCATACCGTTTGCCGCGGCGCAGGACGGCAACTTCCCGAAGTGGTTCGGCGCGATCCATCCACGGCTTCGCATACCGCATCATGCGCTGCTGTGGCTGGGAACGATTACGATGATCTGCTGCATCTTCCGGTTGCAGGAGGTCATCACGGCGCTGGTCGTGATCCGCATCCTCTTTCAGTTTCTGCTGCAAGGGATTGCCGTGCTGCTGCCGCAACACAGGCGCGAGCGCAAGGTGCGCGGCTACAGGATGCCCCTGTATCCGATTCCCGCGCTACTTGCGCTGAGCGGATTCCTCTTCATCCTGTTCTCGCGTCCAAACTTTCATCGCGAGATACGGACGGCGGGCATCATTCTTCTGGCCGGGCTTGCGGTGTACGGGCTTCGTTATCTTGCCGCGAACAAGCGCGCGGCAGAGGTTGTGGAATAGCCTTACTTGACCAGCGCGCGATAGTCTTCGCGCGTGGGAGTGAAGACGTCGAGGACCTCGGAGGCTTCGAGCGCGGATGCCTGATGTTCGACACCGCCATCGACGATGAAGCTGTCGCCTGCGTGAGCGTCGAAGACCTTGCCGCCCACATCGACGCGGATGGCTCCGCTGACGACATAGACGAGTTGATGATGCGGATGGCTGTGACGTGCCCCGACCCAGTCGGCGTCGAAATAGTGACGAACCAGCATGAGCTGGTCGGTGTTCGCGAGCACCTGGCGGCGCATGCCGTGCTCGGGGGTGAAGGTTTTGGGGTCTTGGGTTTTGACGAGGGTCATCGGCGATCCTTTGAACCAGATTACCGGAAAAGGCTTAACAGCGATCTGCACCGATGACACCGATTTTCGACCACGGATTGGGCGCGGATGATGGGCGATCATCGTTGCCGCTGCATGAACAACCACACTGCGATGTCTGGGTTCTGGTAGGCGGGGTCCCAGGCCGCGTGGTCGACACTGGGGAGTTCGGTAAAGTGCACGTCGTCACCGGCCGCCTTCAGGGCCGCGTACATGTGGCGGGACTCCTCCACCGAAACGTTCTTGTCCTCGTCGCCGTGCACCAGCCAGATCGGCATGGGGGAGACGCCTCGGGCGAGTTCGGCGTACGGATCCGCGGCTGATGTCGGTGCGATTTGGGGGTAGTCGATGTTTGATTGCTTGCCGCGGAACGCGGTTGCAAAGCTAGAGATGATCACCGCCGCGGCGAACCGGTGCGGGTAATGATAGGCCAGCCACCACGCGCCATTGCCGCCCGCTGAATAGCCCGTCAAGTAGACGCGAGCGGGATCGCCGTGAAATTCTGCCAAAGCCCCATCCAACTCTTTCATGGCCACCTCTCCGTTGGTGCCCTGCCAGCCCAGGCCGCCGGGGTGCGCGTGCGGAAAGATGACTATGGCTGGGAAGCGGTTCGGGTGCTGGCGAATGGCTTTGGCCAATGCGCCGACCGTGGGGAGCAAGCCGTCGGTCCCGTATTCGCCTCCGCCGTGCAGCGCCAACATCACCGGCCAGCGCCGCTGAGGTGTCCAGTCGCGGGGTACATAGACCTCGTAGCGGTATTCAACGCCGGCGAACGTGACGGTCCGATCCAGGAAGCCGGTCTCGTGCCGCGCCCACGCGGCTGGCGTTGAGCCCACGACCACGCAGAACAGAGCGAGCTTGAGCAAACGCCAGATCAAGCTGTTTTCCTCAAGAAGAATTTTGGGGAGAGCACTACGGTACCACAGTACGGCAAGAGTCAGAGGTCAAAATCACAAGCAAAGGGCGGGTCACCTTCGTTTGTTAGTTGTGTGGATAGTCGACCCTTACGGTGAGAATTTGGTAGGGGCTGATGTTGGCGGTTACTTTGTTGCTGCTGACCGTGAGGGGTTGGCCTTCTGGTTTTTCCATCAGGTTGGTTTCGGTGGCCGCAGTTGCACCTGCGGGAACAGTGAAGGTGACCTCGCCTGCCTTGCCAGCCCACTCAAAGACACGGAAGATCAACCCGTTGTCGTCCTCAGCCTTTTTGACGGCGGTGAGGACGACGTTCTCGGGCGCGACCGAGGCGTAGGAGTGCTCGAGCGGGAGCGCTCCGGCGTGTGGCACTACCTGCTGCGCGCGTAGCTCGTAGTTGTACTGGTAGCCGCGGCGCTCGGTGAGGGCCTGCTTCCAGCTTCCGGCGTGCGGATAGAGAGCGTAGCTGAAGTGCTGGTGGCCTTGATCGGCGACGGGATCGGGCCACGTAGGAGAGCGCAGTAGTGTGAGACGCAATGTATTGCCTTCCGCATCGTAACCATACTTGGCTTCGTTCAGCAGACTGAAACCATGGTGCCCGTCGCCCAGGTCGGCCCAGCGAAGCGCGGGGACTTCAAACTGCGCCTTCTCCCAGGAGTTGTTGCGCGTGGTCGTGCGCTCGATCGAGCCGTAGGGAATCTCGTAGGTGGCCATGGGGCCTGAAGCGGCGAGCGGGAAAGCCGCCTTGAGCAGGACGTGTTGCTCGTGCCAGTCGATGTCGTTGATGACGTCAACCATGTCGGCATTGGCATAGAGCTGAATATCCTGCACGAACTTCGACGACTGCCAGGTGCGCGAGACGCGGATAACGGCGCGCATAGGGCCCTTTTCGATGAGATCGACGGAGTCGGCCTTGTCGATCGGGGTTATGTGGTCGTAGGTGCCGGGGTCGATGTTCCAGGCGTCGTACTGCTTCGGTGTGTCCTTGAAGGTCTGTAGCTGATTTCCGCAGGCGCCTTTGGCGAGAGTTTCAAACTTCGTCTTTTTGTCGTAGAGGCTGGTGATGCAGCCAGTCTTCGGATCGACGTCGACGCGGAGGAAGTCGTTCTCCATCGTTGTGCCGCTGGCTTTGAGATCACTCTTGAATGATTTTTCGCCGGAGACAGCGTGCAATACGCGGTAGCCGAGTGAGGGAACGTCGGGCACCTGGACGATCACCTTGTAGGCTCCGGTCTTCGCGTCGCTGGAGAGTACCTTCGACGGCAATATGTTGTTGTGCTCGTCGAGAAGAGCGATGCCGTCGTTCGATGCGTTTGGCAGTTGCACGGAGACGGTGGTGACGCCGGTCTGCGGCCATGCGAGCGGATTGAAGACGAGGACCGGAGTCTCACCAGCGGCGCGGGTGTCGATGTTTGCAGCGAGCGCATGGAGGGAGTTTGCGGATATCTCGCCGGTTTCGAGGCGCACCTGGTCGAACTCCGCCTGCGCCTCTTTGTAGATGATGCCGATGCCGGAGCCTGCGGCGAGATCGTGAAAGTCGTTGAAGGTGATCTTCTTCCACGCGTCGGTTAACTCGGTGTTGGGATACGGCTTGCCGGTAAGCCACGCGAGCGACGCGTACTTCTCCGCGTTGAGGGTCTGCTCTTCGCTCTCGCGCATGTTGCGCTTGTGCTGTGCCTGCGAGGTCATCACGCCGCGGTGATACTCGAAGTACATCTCGGAGTCCCACGTAGGAATGCCGATCTTGCCGGGCTCCGGCGTTGGCGGCTTGTAGCCCTTCGCAATGGAGGCATAGTTCCACTCGGGCGAGTTGGAGGAGAGCTTCGTCTCGATGTTGCTGAAGTAGCTCTGCGCCGTGCCAAACTGCATCTTCGGAAAGACCATGCCAGGCTGCGCCCAGTGGTCGCCCTCGTCGAGGACGACGCGCGTGGGGCCGCCGCCGTGGTCGCCGATGCCGTAGAGATCCATCATCTCTTCCATGCCGGGTGAGTGCTCACGCGCCATCGCCAGATCGCCTGCGAGCCGAACCGGGTTCAGATTGTTGTTCGAGTAGTCATGCGGAAAATACGTAAGCACTTTGGAGCCGTCCGGCGACTTCCACCAGAAGAGCTTGAAGGGGAGCTGGTTGGTGTCGTTCCACTGCATCTTCTGCGTGACGAAGTAGTCCATGCCGGAGCGCTTGTAGATCTGCGGAAGCTGCCAGTTGTAGCCGAAGGAGTCGGGGTTCCATCCGATGCGCACATCAACGCCATACTCTTTCTGGAAGAAACGCTTGCCGAGCAGCAGCGAGCGCACCTGCGATTCGCCGTCGGGCATGTTGAGATCGGGCTCGACCCACATGCCGCCCACGACCTCCCAGCGCCCTTCCTTGATGCGCTTCTTGATCTCCTCGTTCATCGCGGGGTACTTGGTGGCGATCCACTCGTTGTAGGCGGCAGCGGATTGCGTGTAGGTGTAGTTGGGGTATTCGTTCATCAACTGGAGCGCGGTGGAGAAGGTGCGCTTGACGACGTCGACGGTCTCGGAGACCGGCCACAGCCATGCTGCGTCGATGTGCGAGTTGCCGGTGAGGTGCAACGTGGCTTGTTGCAACAACGGACGCAGCGCTTCCAGTTTCCGATGAGACGCTGTTAGCGACGCATCGAACTTTGACTGGTCGCCGCTGTCGAGAGCGGCGATGTCTACCGTACCGATGGCATCGTTGAGTGTTGCCATGTCCTTCGTCACATCTTTTGAGAGCGAAGGAACGAGTGCGGCCGAGGAGATGAACTCAAGGCGGAGGTCGGAGGGGTTGGGCCGGCCTGATGCGAACTCGATGCGCGTGGAGACGCCGGAGAAGGTCTTGCTGTCGATCGTGTGAAGCAGCTTGACTGCAACCAGAATCTTCTCTCCGGGCTTGGCCTGATCGAAGAGAACGATGGGTTCGAGGTCGTCACCAAGCGCAACGCGGCGGCCGTTGAAGTAGATGATCTCAGGTACGGGTCCGTTGGCGCCGGCACGAAACTGGAACCAGATGCGCGCTCCGGTGAGGTCGTAACCGTTCAGCGTCTTTGAAACTTCGATGAGTCGGCGGTACCAGACTGCGTCGTTGGGTGCCTTGCTGCGCGGCTTCACCTCTTCCCACGACGAGTCGTTAAGCGCTGGATCTTCGCCGTGGGCGAGGTCGCCTGCATGATAGCGCCACTCGACGGCGGGAAGTTCGCTGAAGTGGCCGAGCCGCTCGATGGTGTTTTGCGAGCTAGCCGGCAGAGGCTTGACGATCTCGGGGATCGTGCGCGCTCCCCGTTGCGCGAGAAGGCATGACGGGATTCCCAACAGGAGAGAAATGGCAAAGAGAGTTTTCATCGGAGGGCGCGGTCTGGAGAAACGGCTCAAGGCGATCAACGGAAGGCTCCTTTGATTCTGCTTGCGGTTCTGTTCGCTGGGGTGACGAGATTTCAGCGCGAAAGCGGCCACACGGAGTCTAACGCAAAAAAAGGCCCTCCGCTGAGGAGGACCAGGAGACACCAGTGAAGTTCGATGAATCAGCGTTTGAGCACAGACTCCAGATAGGCGAGCGCGCGCGGGTCGTGTGACTGGCCGAGCCAGAAGAAGGCGTCCTTGCGAACGGCAGGGTTGCTGTTTGTGTCTGCCACATGAATCAGTTGAGGAATGCCTTCGTCTTTTGGAAGCTGGCTGAGCGCGAAGACGGCCTTCTTCTTGACCTGCTGCTCGGGGTCGTTTTCGATGGCATTGGTAATGGCCGCCGTCGCCTTCTTTCCCGCCTTCTGCGCGAGCCAGAAGATGGCCTGCCCGCGAACTCCAGGATTCGAGTCGCCCTGTGCAAGAGCGAGAAGTTCATCGGTTGCCGCGGGATCTTTGTTGATGGAGATATCGAAGGCCAGCTTCTCGCGGAGCTTTGGGTCCTGTTCCGTTTTGAGCAGCTTCTGCAAGGCGAGCAGGCCATCGTGTCCGCGCTCAGCGCCTAGCCAGAACGCGGCTTTTTCGCGGAGACGTGGCGTGCCCGATGACGTCGCTAATGAAGCGAGCTCGCTGGTCGCTGTGGGGCTCAGGTGCATTGCAAGCGCAGCCAGCGCACCGTCGATAACGCGGTTCTCATTCGACTGCTGCGAAGCAAGCTGGGCGAGATAGCGGATGCTGTCTTCGGGCTGAACGCCTGTGAGCCAGGTGAAGGCTACGCCACCTGCATTGAGGCGGCAGCCGGCATTCACCGGGCGAATCTTTGTGATCGCCCCGTTGTCGAGGCGCAGCAGAACATAGCTCTTGCCGGGCGCCGTGCTCTGGTTGCCGCTGTCTACGCTGACTCCTGGTCCTTCGAGTCGATACTCACCGCAGCATCCATCGTCATACGATCCGTCCGAACCAGAACACGAAGACGAATTGTGTCGCGGTAGAGATGAAACCTCATATCCAATCCATAGCTGCTGGGTTGAGTGCTGAAATCGCGTCACCGTCGCGGACAGTCCTGCGCCAGCGGGCTCAGTGCTGAACTGCGTTTCGGAGACTCGCGGCTGCTGCGCCGAATAGGCGACAGCAGACACACTAAGGGCTAAAGCAATCGCGAGATGCTTGTTCACGGCGGTACTCCTTTATCGAGACGCTGCTACTTGTTGAGGATCTCCATCATGTAATCGGTGGCTTCCTTGCTGCGCATGACGCTGAGCTTGGAGACGATGATCTGCCTGAGCGCGGGGTCCTTCTCGGCGCGCGCCAGGGTGACAAGCTCATGCGCGTTGCCGGAGATAAAGAGCCCGTCGAGAGCGGCCCGCTTCGATTCCGCGTCCGCGCTTCCCTGGTATGCCGCAACGAGAGTAGGCGCAGCCGAAGCTCCTCCGCTGACGCCGAGGTTGCGAATGGCCCTGCTGCGAAGATTGGGATTCTGCTCGCTGGTAGCGATGGACTTGAGTGCCTCCGCACCCTTGGGGCCTGAAGCAACAAGAGAGTTGATGATGTCGAGCTTGACCTGCTGGTCTTTCGCCTCGGTGTAGAGAGTCGAAAGATCAGAGGTTGCGCGCATGGCTCCAAGCGAGCGGACGGCGGACTTCACCAACTCGGGATTCTGCTCCCCACGCGCCGCTGCGAGCAGCTTGTCGGATGAGCCAGTCATCAGATACGACTGGAGAATGGTACGCTTCACGTTCGCATCGGAGGTGTGCTGATAGATATCGGCCAGCGTATCGACTGCGTTCTTTCCTCCGACCGCTGCATACATCCTGATAGCTTTCACCTGGAGCGCCGGATTGCTTTGTCCACGCGCTATCTGGCCAAGGGTCTGCTGTGCCTGGGGAGATTTGCTCTGCGCCAGCACAAAGAGCGCGCGTTCCTTCAGCCTGTCTGAACCGTTGCCGTTGAGAATCTGCTGAATCGCCGGCAGGGCGCGAGCTTCGTCCTGCTGCATGACTGCCTGCAGTGCGAGAAGCTTTATATCTTCTTCAGGATTGGCAGGTGTCGCGTCATCGCGCCACCCCCGAATAGTTCGCGCGGCGTCGATGCGGCTTCGCACGTCGATATTCATGGGCGGGATTGGAGGGATCGGCGGAATTGGAAGGACATCGACGTGAACCGATGGCCCTTGAATCTCAACGCGCAGGGCATCGCAATCGCTGAGGTAGCGGCTCTTTGCGAATGTCTGCCCAAGAGAGGTGCAGGTCTCGATCGCGCGAGCAGACTGGCCCTCTTTGTTCTCGGCATAGGCCTTCCAGTACATTGCGGCGTCGGCACGGTCACCACGCTGTGTGGCGATCTTCGAAAAGATGGTTGCGGCGTCGGCCCAGCGCGCTTCGTTGATGGCGCGCGTACCGTCGGCATACGCCTTATCGCGCTCATCCGCTGCCGATACCTCAGCGGGATTAGCCATCAGCTCCAGTGTGACTGGCTGGAGAGCATGGACCACTGCGGGCGCAATCAAGACAGATGCAAACAAGGCTGCCGGGAAGAAGAATTTGGCTTTCATTAGATAGATACCCCTTTCGTTGCCGCCGGTTTGTTTTCTCTGCGATCCACGTCATCCTGCACCCGGGAGCGGAGGACGCGGACCTCGAAGAGAAGACCGTCGGTGTTCATCTCTTTCTGCAATTCGTCGAGCCTTGCCTGCGAGAGACCCGCAGGCTCATTCGAAACTTCAATCAGAACGCGCTCCAGATGGTCGAGCGCATTGGCGAGCGTGGGATCGCTGGACTTCACGCTCTCGCGATAGAGGCGATTGGCTGCGAGAAGGTCGCGGGCCTCGGCCTGCATCGAACCTTCCGTCGATGGCTCCGCGTGCTTCAGTTCAACAAGAAGCCGTTCGGAGCGGTCGAGATGATCACCGAGGACAAGGAGCACCACCTTCTGTCTCCCCTGGTCTCCAGCGGCATTGTTCGCAACAGGATGCTGCGGGTTGCGGTGCTCCCATAAGCGCCCGGCAAAGAAGGCCCCTGCGACAACGAGCAGGCAGGCGGCAACAGCCGCCAGGCCCTTCCACTGGTTTCCTGGAGCGAAACGGAACCAGTGCCTTCGCTCAGGCGCAGGGTACGCGCGCAGCGATCCGCGGATTCCATCCCACACCTGTTGGCCATAGTCTTCGCTGCGCAACGGCGTTACAGGAACGGCGATCTCGGCGAGGTCGCGCTCGATGGCGGCATAGTTGCGCGCGCAGTCGGCGCACTCACGCAGGTGCCGGGCAACGGCATCAGCAGAAGCGGATTCCCCGTAGTGGTAGTCGATCAGTTCTTCTTCCGTGAAGTGGTTCATGGAGTCACCCGAAGTGGAGCGAGACTGCGGCGAAGCTTCTGCACGGCGCGAAAGACAGCCTGTTTAGCAGCGTTAGGGGCAATACTGAGGGCTGCGGCAATCTCTGTCGTCGAGCGGTCCTCCATGTGGCGCAGGATGAAGGCGGTGCGCTCGGTGGCGGTCAACCCGCGCATGGCGGTGGCCTGAAGCGCCTCGATCTCGCGACTTAGCAGGGTGCGCTCGGGCCCGGCGGAGTGGTCGGCAACCTGAACCTGCTGCAGCGAAGGATCGGCATCTTCAGCGATCTGGTAGTTGGTTCCGGATTTGCGTTTGTTGACCATATTGAGTGCACAGTTGACGGCGATACGGTAGATCCAGGTTCCGAATCCGGAGCGCGACTCGAAGCTCTCCAATCGTTGATAGCCGCGCATGAAAGCCTCCTGAACCACCTCGTCGGCGTCGGCCTCGTCGCCGGTAATACGGAAGGCGGCGCGAAAGACGCTATGCGAATGGCGAATGACGAGCGCGCCGTAGGCGTCCTTGTCTCCGGCAAGTACTGCCCGGACGATCTGGTCGTCGCTCCGTTCCATTCAGCGCATTAGACAGGAGAAGCGAGGCGCGGTTAGGAAGTTTTTTCGAGAGCGGACAGAACGAATATGATCGAGTGGTCGAACGGAGCAAAGAACCGTCATTTCGATTGACAGCCGACGGTGCCGATCGATAGGGTTTAGCACTGGCGTAACCGCTAACTATCTTATTTTTAAGTTGAAGGAACCTTCATGGGTGTTGCAGGAAAGACCAAAGCTGTAGTGACAGATAGCCACTTTCTGGTGCCGTTTTTTGTGCTGGTGGCCGGCATTGTGCTGCTGGTATGGCTTCACTAGGGAGAGCGAATGGCAGGCGTGGCCGAGAAAGTAAAGAAGCAGGGATTATCGCTGCATGGCTTAGGTGTGATCTGCGGCCTGACCGCAGGGGTGTGGCTGGGCGCGGCGGAGGCCCCTACCAAGCTGGTGAACACGGGGCTGTCTCCGTTTGCCGTGTCGCTCTGCATGGTCGCCGGGGTCTTTACGGCACGATGGACGTTTCCGACGCTGCTCAAGGGCACGGGCTACGTCTTTGCCGACCTGATGGAGAAGAAACACCTGATCGTATGGGCGCTGCTCGCCGGGGCCCTGTGGGCGGTCGCCAATACGCTGACCGTCTTTGCCATCCGCGATGTGGGCCTGGCCGTCGCCTTCCCGCTGTGGAACGCCAACTCGTTGATTGGACTGTTCTGGGGGCGTGTGCTTTTCAAGGAGCTTCAGGGCGCGAACGCGGGAAACATCAGCAAGGTGGTGCTGGGCGCCGTGGCAATCGTCATCGCCGCTGTGATGCTCGGCTTCAGCACGATCCATGGCGGAAGCGCCGCATCCTCCCATGCAGTACGAGGGATTCTTGCCGCGATCGGAGCGAGCTTTATGTGGGGGACGATGTATGTTCCTTACCGCAAGGCGTATATCAGCGGGATGAACCCGCTCTCGTTTGTCACCGCTTTCACGGTAGGCGAGCTTGGGACCGTACTCGCCCTGACGCTGGCGCTGGACGGTGGAATTCATTCGCCATCGTTCGACCTCTTCCACCATCGCGGGCTGGTCTTCTGGCTCTTCCTGGGCGGCTTTGTCTGGGTCATCGGCGACCTCTTCCAGCAGTTCGCGGCAAAGTATCTCGGCATTGGCCGCGGCATTCCGCTGTCGAATACGAACCAGCTCTGGGGGCTGGCGTGGGGGGCGCTGGTCTTCGGCGAACTGGCCGGAGCAGACTCAAGACACCGACTGCTGGTGCTAGGAGGCTCGCTCGTCATGATTCTGGGAGCACTTGCGATTGGGACGGCCGTGGCCTCGGCGCGCGAACAGACCTCCAACAACGAAGCCGTTCTGCGCGAGTGCGACCGCTATGGCCTGGATTACAACCGCACACTGGCAGCACAGGCGGGGGACGAGTTCGGCGACCGCGACGAAAAGCGGCGCTGGTGGGACTATGCCATCGTTGCAGCGGCTACCGGAGTCTTCCTGTGGCTTGGTCTCAGCGCCACCGTTCCGCCGCTATATATGAATATGGCGTGGGTTGGAGTGCTGGGGGTGGTACTAATTGTCAGCCTCGCCGTTGGCGGATGGTGTCTGTGGCGCAGGACGCGATTCAGTTGATCGCAACGATAAGATTGTTTCACGCAAAGGCGCCTCTGTAGGATGATTGAGCTATGGCTGTAAGACTTAAAGACATTGCGCGCGACCTCGGCGTCTCGGTCGTTACCGTCTCAAAGGTGTTGCGCGGCAACAAAGACATCGGCGACGAAACCCGCAAGCGCGTGCTGAAGCGCATGAAGGAACTCAACTATCAGCCCAATATGCTGGCCCGGGGATTGGCTAGCGGCAAGACATACACCGTCGGGCTCGTGGTGCCGGACCTGGTTCACCCCTTCTTCGCGGAGTTCGCCAAGTCGCTGAGCGCCGTCCTGCGAACGAGCAATCGCGCCCTAATCCTGGCTTCGTCTGAAGAAGACCCCGAAGTGGAACGGCAGGAGATCCGGACGCTGCTGCGGCGCGGGATCGATGTTCTGCTGATTGCATCCTGCCAACCCAGCCTGCGCAACTTCTATGAGCTTGGCGACGAGCGCACACCATATCTCCTCTTCGACCGTAACTTCCCTCACCTGGCGGCGCACTTTGTGGGGTCGAACGACATCCTTGTGGGCGAGATGGCGACGAACCACCTGATCGGGCTCGGCCGTAAGCGCATCGCGCACATCGCCAGCCAGAACACCAGCCCCGCCTACGACCGCCTGCGCGGCTACCGCAACGCGCTGGCCGAAGCCAGGCTGCCTGCGCCAGAGAACTATGTCGTGTTGTGCAACCGGCTGGAAGAGACTGGCGACATGACGGCCACCAAGGCCATGCGGCAGCTGCTGGAACTTCCCGAGCCTCCGGATGCCGTCTTCTGCTACAACGACCTGACCGCGATTGGCGCCATTGAAGCCACACTGGAAGCTGGGCTTCGCGTGCCGGAAGATATCGCCTTCATCGGGTGCGGCAACATGCGCTACAACGACTATCTGAAGGTGCCGCTCTCTTCCATCGATCACGGCACCGCTGAACTCGGACGCATCGCGGGTGAGCTGGCCCTCGAGCTGGTAGCCAACCCTGAGCAGCCTCCGAAGAGTATTCTGGTTCCCCCAACCCTGGTGGAGCGTGCCTCGACCGTGGGTTCTGCAAATCCTGCCTGAATCAGTTCCGCAAGTTGAATCAACCGCACGCATACTTCAGACGAGAAGGACGGTACGGACGATGAGCAAAGTAAGAGTTCTGGTTGGAACGCGCAAAGGCGCCTTCATACTCACCTCGGACGGAAAACGGAAAAACTGGGAGGTCAGCGGGCCTCACTTTGCCGGCTGGGAGATTTATCACATGAAGGGATCTCCCAAAGACCCCAACCGCCTGTATGTCTCGCAGTCGAGCGGTTGGTCCGGCCAGGTAATGCAGCGGTCCGATGACGGCGGCGTGACCTGGGAGACGGTAGGCAACAAATTTGTATATGACGGCGTCCCCGGAACGCACCAGTGGTACGACGGAACCCCGCACCCCTGGGAGTTCAAGCGCGCGTGGCATCTTGAGCCTTCGCTGACGAATCCCGATGTCGTTTACGCAGGGGTGGAAGATGCGGCGTTGTTTCGCTCAGACGATGGCGGACACAACTGGCAGGAGATGCCGGGTCTGCGCAAGCATGGCTCCGGCCCGCACTGGCAGCCAGGCGCGGGAGGCATGTGCCTGCACACCATCATCCTCGACCCAAGCGACGAGAAGAGGATGTACATCGCCATCTCTGCTGCCGGAGCATTCCGCACCGACGACGGCGGCGAAACGTGGAAGCCGATCAACCAGGGACTCCGCTCGCAGTACATCCCCGACCCGGCGGCCGAGGTAGGCCACTGCGTCCATCACATCGCCATGCACCCGGAGCGGCCGGGCGTGCTCTTCATGCAGAAGCACTGGGACGTGATGCGCACGGACAATGCGGGCGACCTGTGGACAGAGGTCAGCGGCAATCTGCCCACGGACTTCGGCTTCGTCATCGACGTTCACGCGCACGAACCGGAGACGATCTACGTGGTCCCGATCAAGAGCGACTCGGAACACTTCCCTCTCGACGGCAAGCTGCGCGTCTATCGCAGCCGCACGGGCGGCAACGAGTGGGAGCCGCTGACGAAGGGGCTGCCGCAGGAGAACTGCTTCGTCAACGTGCTGCGCGACGCCATGGCCGTGGACAAGCTGGATGAATGCGGCGTGTACTTCGGGACCACGGGCGGTCAGGTCTACATGTCTCCCGACGCCGGCGACAACTGGACACCGATCGTGCGCGACCTTCCGGCCGTGCTCTCGGTCGAGGTGCAGACCCTGCCATGACGGTGCGCGTGATGCTTCCGGCGCATCTGCGCGTACTGGCGCGTGTACAGGGCGAGGTCAAGGTGGAGGTCGATGGCGCGGTGACGCAGCGCACCGTGCTCAACGCACTGGAAGCGGCCTACCCAATGCTCAGCGGCACGATCCGCGATCACACAACGCAGCAACGACGCGCATTCATGCGATTGTTTGCGTGCGAAAGCGATCTATCGCACGAATCGCCGGACACGCTATTGCCTCTTGAAGTCGCTGAGGGCAAGGAGCCGCTGCTGGTGATTGGCGCGATCGCCGGAGGGTAAACCCCGTTGTGCCGCTACTTCACGCCCTTCGATGGGTCCCACGATCCCTGCTCCTTGCGGACGAAGACAATCTGGCCGATGTGATAGGCGTTGTGTGCTCCGACATGCGCAATGAGGCTGGCTTTTTGTGCTACGGTCGCGTCGTCGGCTGCTTCGACGGCCTTCTCCCACTCCGCCATGACCTGATCGAATTGCTTGACGAGGTCGTTCCACTGCTCGGGGGTGAAGTTGTTGAACGTCTCGTCGTTGTTGCCATTGAATTGCGCCGGCTTCTCGCCCTTGAACTGCATCAGTGCGCGCTTGTTCCAGTAGACGAGATGGTAGGTGAGCTGGCCGACGGAGTGATTGCCTTTGCCATCGGTCCAGCGCGCCTGCTCGGCGGTGAGACCGGCGATGGCGGTGTTGCCGGAGGCGAACCACTCCTGGGCGTTATGGGTGGAGCGGAGCTGCTCCAGCAAAACGCCTTTCAGGGTCGTGGGTGGCTTGGGCTGCGGCGTCTGCGCGGCGAGTATGCCGGGGAGCGTGGCGAACAAGAGTGCAAAAGCTAGCTTTCTCATGCGATTTCTGACCTCCTCGAAGAGAGTTTCAAAGTCCGTGTGACAGTTTAGAGAGGCGCGGTGGTCTGTGTAGCGCAGGTCACTGCTTTTCAGGCGGGATTGTGACGAGCGGCGGAGGTATACAGATGGACACCGAATTTCCTCCTCGCTCCAGATGGAAAATGCGCCGCGACAGTGCCATGCTTGGCAGATGAACCGTCGCGCCTGGCATCTCACCTTCCCCTTCCTATTGTTGGTGCTCCTCATCGCGGGACTCTCGCGTAGCAGCTTTGCCCAGAACAATCCGGGTTGGACGGAGCCGTTTCCTCCGCACCGCATCGTCGGCAACCTGTACTACGTCGGCAGCAAAGAGCTGGCGTCGTATCTGATCGTGACGAAGGAGGGGAACATCCTGATCAATTCGAGCCTTGAGAGCTCGGTGCCGCTGATCAAAAAGAGTATCGAGCAACTGGGCTTCAAATTCAGCGATACGAGGGTGCTGCTTATCAGCCATGCCCACTTCGATCACGATGCCGGCAGCGCGACCATCAAAGAGCTAACAGGCGCTAAATATCTGGTAATGGATGCCGACGTTCCCGTGGTGGAGGACGGAGGCAAAAGTGACTTCTTCTACGGCAAACAACCGAGCAACTGGTACAAACCGGCGAAGGTCGATCGCGTGCTCCACGATGGGGACATCGTGACACTGGGAGATGCAACGCTGGTAGCCCGGAAGACTCCCGGACACACCAGGGGATGCACGACCTGGACCATGACGATCAACGACGGCGGCCACCCCTTCGATGTGGTGATCGTCGGCAGCCCAAACGTCAATACCGGCTACAAGCTGGTGAATAATGCGGAGTATCCGCAGATTGCTACCGACTTCGCACGCACCTTCGACATCCTCAAGTCATTGCATTGCGATATCTTCCTGGGCGCTCATGGAGCGTACTACGGGCTGGAAGAAAAATACGCTCGCATGAAGCGGGGTGCACCAGCTGCCTTCTTCGACCCTGAAGGGTACAAGCGCTATGTGATTGATCGTGAAGGGGCTTTCAAAGCAGAACTGGCCCGGCAGCAGAAGGGACAGGCGCACTGAGCTGACGCGCGAAATTTTTCAAACCACGGAATGACAGCCTGTTTGGCTTCCTGTGGGAGTTCCCACGGAAGTATCAAAAAAACATTTGTTCCAAGTTCGGTTTCTACTTGCCAGCAATATCCTGCGAGGCCTATAGTTAGCGGTAACTTGCAGCAGGCCTGTATGGAGGATGAGATGTCTACAACAACAGTCGCACCGAATGCTCCCCTTGGAAAAGACATGGAGGAGTGGGACGAGTTTCTACAAGGCCGCTACAAGGAAGGTAAGGGGGAAGAGGAATTCCGCCAGTACGACGAGAAGGCGACACCCGGCGTCGCCGAGTTCTACCGCCTGAACCACCAGTACCAGACCTACGACTATGTAATGGCGAAAGAGAAGGAGTACTTCGGCCTGACCAAGGGCATGAAGACCATCTGGGAGGCGGCGGAGTTCCTGAACACCCTGGTCGACGACAGCGACCCCGATACCGACCTGACCCAGATTGAGCATCTGCTTCAGACCTCGGAGGCGATCCGCAAGGACGGCCACCCTCGCTGGTTTGTGCTCACGGGCTTTGTGCATGACCTGGGCAAGGTGTTGTGCCTGTACGGCGAGCCGCAGTGGGGCGTCGTGGGCGATACCTTCCCGGTGGGCTGCGCTTATTCCGACCAGATCGTCTTCCCTGAGTACTTCAAGGCCAATCCCGACCTGAACCACCCGGTCTACAGCACGAAGTACGGCATCTACGAGCCGAACTGCGGTCTGGACAACGTGCATATGTCGTTCGGTCACGACGGATACATCTATGAGGCGACGAAGAACTACCTTCCCGATTCGGCCCTGGCGATGCTGCGTTACCACTCCTTTTACGCCTGGCACCGGCACGGGGCGTACAAACACCTGATGAACGAGAAGGACAAGGAGAGTCTGTACTGGGTGAACCAGTTCAATCCGTATGATCTCTACTCGAAGGGCCACACCAAACCTGACCTCAAGGAGTTGAAGCCCTACTACAGCGACCTGTTTGCCGAGTTCTTTCCGGAGAAGATCGCCTGGTAGCCAACCAGACCACTTAACGGCGAAAGGCCCTGGACTTGAAATCCAGGGCCTTTTGCTTTGCTTCGATGACCGCTCGATTGGGTTGCCGAGTTACCGCTTATTTACCTGAGGTTTATCTCACTACGGCAAGATGGTTCTAGACAAATGCTTCATGTTTGGTCATAAATTTACGTTTTCGCTAAACTTGCAGTATTCAATATATAAGTATTTTGTTTTCAATAGTTAAATTCAACAACTCATAAATCTACGTTATCGTTACCGTTGACGAATTTGTATTGACAGCGCTCATTCGACATCGGTAGTGTTGCGCGTGGAATCGAAAAACAGACCCAACCATGCCCCTTCCAGGATTTCGTTACCTGGAGACATGAAAGTTGTGGGACGACTTCAACCCTTTGAGATCAGAGATACGGGAAGCAGCAGACGTAGCAAATTTGAGAGGCAAGCTATGAACTTCAATCGAACTTTCACTTCATCGTCATCCGAGAAGTATGAATCATCTCCCAGCGGTCCTCTGGCGCGCATGTATCGAGCAACACGCGATGCGGCGATGTGGATCTTCACAGTTGTTGCAGTACTGGCATTGAGCGGCATCCCTGCCCTTGCGCAGTTTGAGTCGGCGTCCGTGCTGGGCTATGTGCGTGACGCCTCCGGCGCGGCAGTGCCCGGAGCGAACGTTACGCTGACCAACATTGGAACGAGCATCAAGCAGGTCAAGCAGACCGATGCCGAAGGAAAGTACGAGTTCCCGAGCGTGCAGATCGGCAACTACCAGGTTCTCGCCGAGGCACAGGGGTTCGATAAGGCCCGCACCGAAACCTTCACCGTGCAGACAAATGCCCGTCAGCGCGTGGACGTCAACCTGAAGGCCGGCTCGGTGACTTCCGAGGTAACGGTCACTTCGGCGGCGCAGTTGCTGGACACGGAGACGAGCTCGCACTCCACCGTCATCGGAACCAAGCAGGTCGAAGACCTGCCGCTGAATGGCCGTTCTTACGCCGACCTCGTTCTGCTGGTTCCCGGCGCCCGCAAGTCCCTGATCGAGAACACGACTACCTCCAGTCGCGAGGGTTCATTCAACATCAACGGATTGCGCTCGGCCTTCAACAACTACCTGCTCGACGGTCTGGACAACAACAACTACGGCACGTCGAACCAGGGCTTCGCTAACGAAAATATTCCGCCGTCACCTGACGCCGTCAACGAGTTCCGCGTTGAGACCAACAACTACTCGGCCGAGTACGGCCGCAGCCCTGGCGCCGTGATCAATGCATCGGTCCGCCGTGGCACCAATCAGTTCCACGGCCGCGCCTGGGACTACGTCCGCAACACCAGCTTCAACGCCATTGGGCCGTTCCTTGCCACTGGCGCAACCAAGCCCAAGTTCATCCGCAACCAGTTTGGAGGAACCTTCGGCGGCCCGATCTGGAAGGACCACACCTTCTTCTTCGCCGACTACGAGGGTGTGCGTCAGATCTTCAACAACCCGAGTGCCAGCTCCACACTGCCCTCCAACAACCAGCGCAACGGCCTGTTCTATCTCAACGACAACGCCACAAACCCAAGCAATGCAATCCCGCTGCAGAACCCCATCACAGGCAAGAAGTACCTGGGCCAGATTCCCACGGCGGATATGACGCCATTCGCACGTGCTGTGATTGGAGCCTTGCCAACGGCCAACAACTCGGCCATTCTGTCGAACAACTACGCCATCACGCCGCGCGGCATCATCAACGACGACAAGGGTGACGGCCGCGTCGATCACACCTTCAACGATCGCTGGACCATCTTCGGCCGCTACAGCCAGCACCAGGGCTACATCTTTGATCCTCCCAGCATCCCCGGACGCGCGGGCGGAAACTCGAACGGCAACGTCAATATCAAGAACAAGAACATTGCCGGTGGCGTCACCTGGACGATCGCGGCCAACAAGCTGCTCGACGTCCGCTTTGGCTGGTCGAAGAACGAAGGCGGCAAGTTCCCCATCGGTCAGGGACAGAGCTCGATGCTCGTGGAGAATGGCATCACCGATGGCCTGCCAACCGACCCGCTGGTCGTTCGTTCTCTAAATGCGCAGTCCGTGACTGGTTATTCGCAGTTTGGAGCGCAGCCGTCGAATCCTCAGTTCCAGAATCCGACGATCTACAACCCGAAGGGCAACTTCACCTGGATCAAGAGCAAGCACTCCATGAAGTTCGGCTACGAGTGGCAGGCCGTCAACACGGTACTGAACGACTTCAATCCCAGCTATGGCCAAGACAACTATCAAGGTCAGTACGCGGCTGATAAGTCAACCAACGGCGGCAATCCGGCGAGCACCACGATTGCCGCAGGCGCGCCGTCGCTTAGCTCTCAGTTGCAGCAGGCACAGAACCTGGCCGACTTCATGTTCGGCAATCGTTCGGCCTACTCCATCACCACCTACGCTGTCGTCAACCTGCGCCAGCGCTACAACTTCATGTACTTCCAGGACGACATCAAGGTGTCGCCGAAGCTGACCATCAACGCCGGTCTGCGTTACGAGATCGTGACGCCGCAGTACGAGAAGGACAATCGTCTCTCGAACTTTGATCCGGCGACCAAGTCGCTGATTCACGCCCGCAACGGCGGCGTCTACAGCCGTTCGCTGGTCAACACACCACTGAACAACTGGGCGCCTCGCTTCGGCTTCGCCTACTCGGCAGATGACAAAACCGTCATTCGTGGAGGCTACGGCATCGTCTACACGCAGTGGAACCGTGCTGGCGGCGAGAACAACCTCACCTACAACGGCCCCGATGTCGTCAACGCGAACATCTCTCCTCAGGTTGCTCCAACAGCAGCCGCGCTCTGCGTGAACGACACACAGCTACAGTCCGCCTGCTTCCGTCAGACGCAGCAGGGCTATGCGTCGAACCTGACCACAGCCGCTTACTTCAACCCGCTGAACGTGCTCTCGCGCTACATTCCGAAGAACTTCAAGACGGGCTACGTGCAGCAGTATCAGTTCGGTGTCCAGCGTCAGCTGCCCTATGGCATCACTGCTGATCTGGCATACGTCGGCAACAAGAGCACTCACATGCAGATTTTGGGTGACTACAACCAGGGCACTCCTTGCCGTGGCGCCGGTTGCGCTACAACGCTGCAACCTCGCCGTCCGATCTCGAACTTTGCCGGTATCGAGGTTGCTTACGGTGGCGGCACTGCCAACTACAACTCACTGCAGTTCAAGCTGGAGAAGCGCGCCTCGAAGGGCCTCTACCTGCTGAACTCGTTTACGTGGAGCCGCTACTTCGATATCTCCTCGGGCCATCTGGAGACCTCGAACGGCGACACCTCACGCGTCAACTTCGCCAACCCAAGCCGCGACTACGGCCCGGGTGGATACGATCAGCCTCTGGCCGATACTCTCTCCGTCGTCTATGACCTTCCCTACGGTCACGGACATCAATGGGGCGGCTCATCGGGGCGGCTGGTCAATACCGTTCTTGGCGGATGGCAGCTCACACTCATCAACACCATGACCAGCGGTCTCCCGCTCAACGTCACCTACTCACTGGCCAACAGCAACCCGATGTATGTCTCCGACCTGGTCAATTACCGTCCCTACCGCGTAGCCGGTCAGCCGCTCTACGGCACGACCAAGACCAAGACGGCGACGGCACTGTCGGGTTACTTCAACGGCAGCGCGTTCCTCCTTCCCACCGATGCGTCGATCACCTCGGCCGATCCGTGGGGCAACTCCTCACGTAACCTGGCTCGTTCCAATGCCTTCTACCAGGCCGACCTCGGCCTGCACAAGGCGTTCCCACTCTGGAGCGACAGCTCGAACCTCGATTTCCGTGCCGAAGCGTTCAACGTGCTGAACAAAGTCAACTACATGGGCTCCAATACTACGTTTGGCAGCTCCAGCTTTGGACAGATCACCACTGCGTTCCCCGCACGTCAACTACAGCTTGCTGCGAAGTTTATCTTCTAAGCGAAGCTATTTTTTATCTGCGAAGGCGCCGTGTTGTTACGAACGGCGCCTTCATTTTTGAACCGGGCGTTCGTCAAGCCAAAGAGAGAACTTCAAATGTTGAGAAGCATTTCCATCGTAGCGGTTGTCTCCGCCGTCTTCGCCGCTAGCCAGAGCGCACCGGCCCAGCAACTATCGCAGTCAGTGCAGGACAAGATCGTGCGCCTGAACCAGATTCAGGTGATCGGCTCGCACAACAGCTATCACGCCGGGTTTGCTCCCAGCGAGCGGAAGTACATGGAGATGAAGAACCCTCGCGCGCTGCGTTCACTCGACTACAGTCATGCCCCATTGCCGGACCAACTTAGCGGCGGCGTTCGTCAGATTGAGATCGATGTCTTTGCCGATGCCAAGGGTGGCCGCTTCGCGCACCCGAAGATCGACGCAGCTACTGTCAAGGCCGGTCTGCCCGCCGACCCCGAGTTCGATCCCGAGCACGAGATGGACAAGCCGGGCTTCAAGGTCATGCATATGCAGGATGTTGACGAGCGCAGCACCTGCCACACCTTCGTGAAGTGCCTGACGATGGTGAAGACCTGGTCGAAGCAACACCCGAAGCATCTGCCGATCTTCATTCTGGTGGAGACGAAGGAGGGCGAGATGAAGGAGATGCCGGACGCGGTGAAGACGGAGCCATTTACGCCGGCAGTGTTCGACGGGCTCGACTCTGAGATACGCTCGGTCTTCAAATCGAACGAAATGATTACACCGGACGATGTCCGCGGAGACGCCGCTTCGCTTGAAGCAGCCGTGCTTGCCGGCAGTTGGCCGACGCTGGCCAAGGCACGGGGCAAGGTCGTCTTTCTGATGGACCAGCACAAGGCAGGCCCGGTCTATGCCGAAGGACACCCATCGCTCAAGGGGCGGATCCTGTTTACCAACTCCGATCCGGGGCAGCCGGAGACCGCGTTCATCGAGCAGAACAACGGGTCGCGCGAGGCGATCGACGCGCTGGTGAAGAAGGGCTACCTGGTTCGCACGCGAACGGATGAAGGCACGGAACAGGCGCGAACGAACGACACCACGCGCCGCGATCTGGCGCTTTCAAGCGGAGCGCAGATGATCAGCACCGACTATCCTCCGTCGGAGCCTTCGCCGTGGACGTCGTTCGTGGTGAAGTTTCCCGATGGACTGGTTGCGCGGTGCAATCCGGTCAACAAGCCTGCGCAGTGCGTGGATAGTCTTCTGGAGCCACCGATGGCAGCCGGCACCCGGAGATAATTCGTAAAGGAGTCAGAGGTCAAAATCGAACTACTGAGATTCTTCGCTGCGCTCAGAGCGACGATTTGTCACTCATACTGTGAGACTGGCTCGGGTTAGCGCTCGAGCCAGTTTTTTATGCGCGAGCGGTAGCCGCGGCTCATTGCGATTCTCTGGCCGTTGAGCAGGTGAACCCCATACTCTCCGTCTGTTTCAGGGCGAACCTCTTTGACATATTGCAGATTGACAATGGACGAGCGATGGACACGAAGGAAGGTATTGGGGTCCAGCTTTTCTTCCAGATGCGTCATCGTCTCGCGCAGCAGATGCGTCTCGGACTGCGTACAGATTCGCACGTAGTTCTCTTCCGCGCCGATCCAGCATATCTCCGAGACGGGGAGAAAGAGGATGCGTCCCTTGGATTTGAAGACGATGCGCGTGGTGTACTGGTTCGCGTCGGCGCGTTTACGAAGGGCAGCCTGCGGGTCCTGCTTGATGGCCTTGATCTGGTCCATGGCGCGCTGTGTCGCGGAGCGGAAACGGTCGAGAGTAAAGGGCTTCAATAAGTAGTCGACGGCGTGAATCTCAAACGCACGCAGAGCATAGCGATCGTATGCCGTAGTAAAGATGATGCATGGCAGTTGCGTGCCTGGCGACGAAAGCTCGCCGACGACGTCGAACCCATCCATGTCGGGCATACGAACGTCAAGGAAGAGAAGGTCAGGCTTGGTAGCGCGCACCAAGTCAATGGTCTCTCCGGCGGTCGCGCCTTCGCCTACGATCTCGATCTCGGGAATCTCTCGCAAAAGCTGGCGTAACTTCTGCCGCGCCAGCACCTCATCATCGGCAAGGACTGCCTGAATCATCACACACCATACCCTGTTGTTTTTTCGATGGGGCTTGCCGCAAAGCGCAGCGGAAGCGTCATGACAACCTGAACGCGGTTGTCATCGATCTGGGACATAGAAAAGCTGTGTTCACCGCCATAGTGCATCAGCAGGCGTTCCCGCACGTTGGAGAGCCCTACGCCGCTGCCGTTGGCGGAAGATGGAGGAAGAATTCCCACGCCGTTGTTCGTTACCGTGAGTTGAAGAGCAGAACCGCGCGGTTCTGCTTCAATTGAGAGCAGGCCGTTGGAACTGAGCCGCGAAAGACCGTGCGCGTAAGCATTTTCGACGATCGGCTGCAGAATCATCGAGGGCACAAGCGCATCGTGCACGCGGGGATCGACGTTCATCGTCTGCCTTACACGCCCCGCGTATCTTCGGTCCTGCATTGCCAGGTACATCTCGATAAATTCCATCTCGTCGCTTAATGGGATGAACTGCGCGTCGCCGCGATGCAATGTAATACGGAGGAGGCGACTGAGTTGTTCCAGCATGAGATCGGCGGCCGCGATGTCAGTGCGCATGAGGCTGGATACGCTGTTCATCGTGTTGAACAGGAAGTGGGGGTTGAGCTGCATCCGCAACGCGCGCATCTGCGCATGTACCAGTTGAGACTGAAGTTGCGTTGCAATGCGTTCCTTCTCGCGATAGCGAAGGTAATAGCCGATGCTGCGAAAGAGAACGAAGGCCGACCAGAAGATGACGAGGTTGTCGAGAAACTCTGCGTCAAGCTGGAACGACAGGCGTTGCAAAAACGGCATCGGTGGCTTACCAATCGGGATTTGGGGAAAGAGCGAGACCCAGATCGCTTCTTCCAAAACACTGACAACGATGCTTAGCGGAAAGAAAAGCAGGAGCAACTTCTTCCAACCGGCGTTGTAGATGTGCGATCGAAGCGTCCACCAGCCGACCCAACAGAGCACACCCCAGATGAAGTACTGCGCGCCCCAGGCCTTCAACAGAAGACCGAGCGTGAGGTGCATGTTCCAGAGTCGCGCGTGGATCCACTCCTGCAAGGCAAAAAGAAACCCAAGGGAGGTGGCCCCGGAGATAAAGACCAGGGGGTGCATCAACCACGGCTGGTTCGTTTCTTTTTTCCAACGCGAGAATGTCAGGTGAGTGGACCTCCCCTTCCTCAATGAATCGACAGTTGCTTCGCCCCTGCCACGACGCAAACAAACCTCAGAATGCCACTTGCGAACAGACGTTGCTTCTGGCCGGAGAGGGGTGCCGGACGATGCCGTGGCCGGATGGAACGTAAGCCACTGCCGCATAGAGCAGAACTGAGACGAAGATAGATTGCTTCCAACTGAAAGAGTGCATACTCTCCTCCCGAAGAATGTTTATCCAGCTACAGCCGGCTTGCAGTCCATTAATCTGCGGCAGAAGAGACCGTTGTCTCTTACTGCTTAAAAAATATGATGGGGCCAGAATCCGGTGATAAATGGACTGAGGCAGATACGGTTCTGTTATCAGCCTTGTACAGTTTGACAGCGGATCAATAAGCTGGACAGGACGCGTACGCAATCCGTCACCGGAATTCGGCTGTTCGTCACAAAGCCACGCTGCGAGGAGAGCTAATTCGCGCGCTGTACTACTCCTCTGCCGGTAAGCTGCTGAATCAGTTCGGTCTCATGCTTACGGTAGGGCGTCCCGTCGTGACGGAAGACCTCGTGAAACCAGATGGTTGGCTGAGAGAGAACATAGGGATGCTGCCAGGAGTCCCACGGAAGCCAGGTCTGGGTCTTACCTGCAACCAATCCCCAGTTAATCGCCCCGACATTTAACTTCTTCGCCAGTGGCAGGATGGTGTCGAAGGTGCTTCCTGCGCCTCGCGCCATGTACTCGGTGCAGATGACGGGGCGATGCAGTGGTTCAAGCTCGCGAACCCGGGCCTCGAACTCCTCCGGCCAACCATAGTTATGGAAGGTAATGACGTCGCTCTCGGCAAGCTGAATCTTTGTGACCGCATTCTCTTTCGAAGGGTCCGACCAATTGCCGTTCCACACGCCGCTGGTAAGAGGCTGTATGGGGTGAGCGGAGCGCGCCCAGGCGAAGGCCTTGGGCAGCATGGCGACTACAAGCTCCACCTTGTTCTTCGGCTCGGCGAAACGTTCGCCATTCGTATTGTCGGGCTCGTTCCAGATGTCCCAGGCGAGGATGCGGTCGTCGTTGGCAAAGGCTGAGACGACGCCGACGACGTACTCCTTTAACTTAGGCTCGTAGGCGGGGTTGGAGAGTTCGGGCCCGCCGGGGCTCTGCACCCAGCCTGAGTTATGAACGCCAGGGATCGGAGGATGCTGAGGTCCGGTGTGGGGATCGGCCTCCCAGCAGGAGTCGAAAAGAACGAGTATGGGGCGGATATGGTGCTTCGCCGCAATTGCAAGGAAGGCATCGAGGCGCTGGACAAATCCTTTGGGGTCCTGCTGCCAGAGCTGGTCCTGCAGGAAGACGCGCATCGTGTTCATGCCGATGCCCTCGGCAAGGCCCAGCTCACGGTCGTTGATCGCAGGATTGAAAGTTGCAGCCTGAAACATCTCGAACTGGTTGATGGCGTCCGAAGGGATGTAATTGGCGCCGACGAGCCATGGCTGGCTGGCATACCAGGCGTTTGCCTTCTCGTTTGTCCAGTGGGCCTGCGCGATCGAGGGAATTGTCAGGGCCAGTGAGGCCAGCGTGAGGGCAGATCGGCGGAGTTTCATATTGGACTCCCATGATATCGCGGAAGAGGTAGCAGATTTATCAACGATCCCGGGATGAAAACTCAAATAGAATCACTGCACGAAGAACAGGGTGGGGGTATGGTGGGTCGTTGGCCGAGATGGAAGCACGCGCTGGGAGCATGGGCCATGATGGGAGCCCTTGCACTGCCTTGCGCTGTTTGGTCACAGAGTCCAAAGGGGGGTGGGGGAAAGCTCAGGGTCTTCGTGATCGATGTGGAAGGCGGGCAGGCGACTCTATTTGTAACGCCAGCGGGACAATCTCTCCTGGTCGATGCGGGATGGCCGGATAACGATGGGCGGGATGCAAACCGTGTTGCTGCGGCGGTCAAAGAAGCAGGACTCCAAAAGGTCGACTACCTTCTGATTACGCATTACCACCTGGACCATGCTGGGGGTGTGGCCCAGTTGCTTGATCGGGTCAAGGTAGGGGCCGTTATCGACCATGGCGTTAATCGTGAGGATGACGCAGTGACGCAACGGACTTATGCCTCATTTGAAAAAGCCATTACTGCCAAAAAGCTGAAGCGCATTCTCGCCAGACCGGGAGACGTTCTACCGATTGTCGGCATGAAGGCCACCGTGGTGAGCTCCGATGGCAAGTTGATCGACACCCCGTTGGAGGGCGGAGGCGAGCAGAACCCGTACTGCAAGGACGCAGAGGTGAGGCCTCCGGACAACTCCGAGAACGGGCGTTCCGTCGGGATACAGATTGTCTTCGGCAAGCTGAAGCTGCTGGATCTCGGCGATCTGACCTGGGACAAGGAGATGGAGCTGGTGTGTCCGGTCAACAAGCTGGGGCGTGTTGATATTTACATCGTCTCGCACCACGGGATGAACCTGAGCTCAAGCCCAGCCATGGTCAACGCTCTGGGGGCGAGGGTGGCCATCATGGAAAACGGAGCCAGAAAAGGCGGCTCTGCACCCGCGATGGAGACGATAGGTAGCGCTCCCGGACTGGAGACCTTGTGGCAGCTTCACTTCTCTGAGGATGGCGGGCAGGAGCTGAACACTGCGGACGATTACATTGCCAATCTAGAAACTGACGCAGGAAGTTACCTAGAATTGCTGGGAAGCGGCGACGGAAGTTTTGACATACGGAACTCAAGGACAGGCGCCATTAAACACTATGCGCCGCCGGCGCAGCAGTAGATGCGCGTCGACAGGGCAGAGTGCATTTGTTACCTTTGTGAACAATGCGTTCCGCGACCCCTCGATCCACACCATCAAAATCGACGGAAAAACGATATTATCCAACGCCCGCGCTTGAGAAGGGACTGGATATTCTTGAGCTCTTTGCCAGCACCCCGGAAGGGATGACGGTCAGCGAAGTTGCGCGGCGGCTGAATCGCACGATGTCGGAGATCTTTCGCATGCTGCTGTGCCTAGAGCATCGCGGATATCTGGCGCAATCGGCCAACCGGGAACGATACCACCTGACACTACGGCTCTTCCGGCTGGGTCAGGAGCACCCGCCAACAAAACGAATGGTCACCGAGGCTTTGCCGATCATGCACGCGCTGGCGCAACAGACACGGCAGTCGTGCCACCTGGGTGTGCTTGACGGGGGACATGTCGTCATACTGGCGCAAGTGGATTCGCCCGACTCCACCGGACTTTACGTCAAAGTAGGTTCGAAGGTTGACCTGATGCACGCGGCGACGGGTCATGTGATTCTTGCCCACCAGTCGGAGGACTCCTGCGAACGGGCCATTCAGGAATGGGCACGCGAGACGCAGAAGAAGAAGCCTGCCGACCTGGACGATCACCTGGCGAAGATTCGAGCGCGGGGATATGAACGGCGGGCCAGCTACGAGATTACCGGGGTCGTCAATTTCAGCTTTCCCGTGCTGAACTCGCAGGGCAACGCAATCGCTGGCCTTACGATTCCCTACATCAAGCGCATCGAGGATTCGATTAACTCGACCGATATTGTTGACGCTCTGCGGGATGCGAGCCGTCAGATCTCCGATGCCATGGGGGCACTGACGGAGCCTGTTGTCGGCGAACTGACGCAGACGAGAAAGCGGCCAGCGAAGAAATAAGCAGATGGGCTATCGCAGCACAAACCCGTATAGCATGTCGCCAGCGGCCGCGACGACGTATTGCAGACCGTCAAGCTCGTAGGTGATCGGGCCATTGCTTACAATACTGCCCAGCCCCGCGTGCCATAGGATCGCACCCGTCGTTGCGTTGAAGGCAACCAGGTTTGCGGTTGTGTCGCCGGTAAAGAGCAGGTTCCCGGCTGTAGTGAGGATCCCTGAGCGGCCTCCGGCGCTGGGCCACTCGTGGTTCCAGCGCACCTTGCCGGTCTTGTAGTCGAGCGCGCGCAGCGAGGCGCGCGACCATCCGCCACGGTCGTTCCCTGCCCAGCCCTCGGGCTTCTTATTGTTGTCGTAGATGTAGTAGACGCTGTAGGCGTCGTAGGCCGGTACATAAAACAGTCCAGTTGCGGGACTGAAGCTGGGAGGATACCAATTGGCCGCTCCCGCCTGATTTGGAGCGACGAGCGCCCCATTGGGCTTCGCCATCTTTTCGGGATTCGGAATCGGTGAGCCTTTCGAGTCGACGCCAAGCGTCCAGTTCTGCTTGGCGAAGGGGGTGCTCAGCAGGGCCTTACCGTTCGTGCGATCGAGAAGGAAGTACCAGCCATTGCGGCTAGCCTGTACCAGCAACTTGCGTTTCTTGCCCTCGACGATACCGTCAATCAGAACAGGGGTCTGCACGGCGTCCCAGTCATGTGTATCGTGCGGGTTCGGCTGGAAGTACCAGACGAGCTTGCCGGTATCAGGGTTCAGAGCGCAGATGGTCGAGGTGTAGAGGTTCGCGCCGGGACGTGCGGCGCCATTGATGACGGGCTGCGCATTGCCGGTGCCGAAGTAATAGAGATTCAGTTCGGGATCGTAGGTTCCTGCAACCCAGGTCATGCCGCCGCCATGCAGCATGGCCTCGTCATTGGGCCATGTCTTGGCTTCAGGGTCGCCGGGGTTGGGGTGCGTATACCAGCGCCACTGCAACGCGCCGGTCTCGGGATCGTGGGCCTCGATGTAACCAGGGATGTCGAAGTCGTCGCCGCTGATACCGACCATGACATGGTTCTTGACGATGACCGGGGCTACGCTGCCGAAGTAGAACTGGTCCGGGTTGCCGATGGAAGCGTGCCACTTCTCCTTGCCGGTGTGGATGTCGATAGCGACCAGGTTGCAGTCTTCCGTCTCGAAGTAGACTGTATCGCCCAGGACGGCGGCACCGCGGTTGCCGATGCTCTCTCCGCCTTTGCTGGCCCAGTCGAACTGCCAAAGCTTGTGCCCTGTGCGGGCATCGACCGCCCAGACGTGGCTGGGAACGGTGAAGTAGAGGACGCCGTTGACCTCAAGCGGTGTGGCGGAGATGCGCCGGCCGCCGGCAGTTGTTGTCTCGACACGGAAGCTCCAGGCGAGCGATAGCTGCTTGACCGTCGTTGTATTGACCTTATTCAGCGGGCTGTAGCGACGGCCGGAGTAGTCGCCGTTGTACGTGGGCCAGCTATCGGTCAGCTTCGCCAGATTGGAAGCCGAGTCGGGCTTTGCCTGTGCGTAAAGCGCAGTCGAAGAGAGAAAGAGGGCAATTGCCGATGCAGTAAGCAGCTTCATTTCAGCGTGACCAGGTATGTCGTCAGGTTATGGATGTCGGTGTCGGTGTACTTGTCCAGCAGACCTTCGTGCGCGGCAAAGGGATTGACCGTCGTCACCTTGGTTCCGGGTATGCGGTTGAAGGAGAGGGTCTCGTCTGACTTTTCGCGAAGCGTCACGGTGAAGTCATCGATGCGGACGAGATCGCCGGTATAAGTCTTTCCCGAGGCCAGCTTAACGGTTACCTGCACCTTGCGTTTGACGAACAGCCCCGAGCCGGGAAAGAGGAACTTCTGCTGCAAGGCCGAGGGGGAGTAGCGCTTCCCCAACCCAGCAAAATCGCCGGTCGTCGAGTGGCACTTGCTGCAACCTCCCACGCCATTGAAGTATGCTTCGCCTGCCTTTGCGTCGCCGCTGAGCAGATTCGTCGGCTGGGAGTTGTAGCCGCTCCGCAGGATGCCGTTGATGGAAGCCGTAAGAAACTGCGAGAGGTCGCCAAGCTCTTTTTCGCCGAACTTGAAGTTATGGCCGGGCAGGGTTGTCAGCAGCGGGGCGAGCTCTTTGCCATAGAGCATCTGCCGCCGGTCATGCAAAACCGGCACCGAACGCAGCAGGTCGGGCGCGTTGGCGGTGCCGCGCGCATCGTCTCCGTGGCAATGCGCACAGCTGGCAGCGTAGATCTTCGATCCGCTCTCGGAACGCACTGGATCGACCGGGGACTGCGGGAACTGCGCGTGCAGCGTAACTGCACCGAGGCCGCACAGGACCGCCGCATACATAAACTTCAGGAATAGCTTCTTCACTCGATCCAACTCCGCGCCCAACGAGCGCTACTTGAACTTGCGCGTGCAATAAAAACGTCGTTTACCTTTATACTTGCTCGCTAGTACCAGGAGACCAGATGAATCGTCGAGAGTTCCAAAAAATATCAACGGCGGCGTGGCTTATGCCCTTTCTGACCAGACGCCATGGGTTCGCCGCACCGGCTTCTGCCGCCCCTGACGATAACGGCGGGCACAAGTTTTCCATCATGTTGTGGACGTTGCCGAAGGGACTTACCTTCGAGCAGCAGTTGGATTTGGCGGCAGCCGCCGGTTTCAACGGTGTCGAGGTGGGTAAAGAGTATGAAAAGTGGACTCCCGAGGAGTGGAAGCGGAACCTTGCCAAAAAACATGCTCTTGGGATCGAGGTCGATAGCGCAGTGCCCGGACGCAATGCGCTGGCCGATCACTCCAAGCGTACCGCTCTGCGCGACGACCTGATGGCCGCCATTCCCGGCGCGAAGGAGCTGGGCTGCAAACAGTTTATCTACACCGCGTACACCCGTGTTCCGGGGCAGACCCCGGAGCAACAGAGAGCGGCGATCGTCGATACGCTGAAGTACGCCGCAGACCTTCTGGAAAAAGACCAGATCGAGATCGTGCTGGAGCCGATCGATCTACTGGAACATAAACAGGAGGCGGTCACCAGTGTGGCTGAAGCCTTTGAGATTACACGCGCCGTAGGAAGCCCGCGGGTGAAGGTCCTGTACGACTTCTACCATGAGCAGCGACAGGCGGGAAACCTGATCGAAAAGCTGGAGAATAATATCGACCAGGTGGGCCTGGTACACATAGCCGACGTTCCGGGGCGCCATCAGCCGGGTACGGGCGAGGTGAACTATACCAATATCTACCGCAAGCTGGCGGAGTTACATTACAACCGCTATATCTGCATGGAGTTCTCGCCCGTGGGCGATCCGGTGACGGTCCTGAAAGCGGCGCGGCTTGAGGCCATTGCCGCGATGAAGGTGTAGCGCTCACATCTGTAGCGACATTGCAAACTTGAGGTTGGCTAAAGCGTCGGCGCGTGAAGGAAGGCGGCAAGCGTTGCAAGTTGCGGCGTGATGCGCGCGCCGCTGTGCAATTCCTCCACAATCGTTGTCGGCTTTGCGGCTGGGATTTGAAGGCGGGCGAGCACGGTGGCATCGATGTCAAATGGCGAATGGCCGTTCTTCGACATGATGGCGTGGCAGGTGTCGCATGTCGCCTTCGCTCCCTTGGCCTGGTGGCAGCCAATGCAGTTGGCCATGTTCACCTCTTTTTCCACGGCGATGGCGGTACGCTCGGCGACCGGGCCGTGGCAGTCCTCGCATGCGCTGCCGGCGGAGGTGTGGGTCTTATGGCTGAAGGTAACGAACGATGGCACACGGTAGACGCGAACCCACTGGATGGGGTCTTCGTTCTTCGCGGCCTCAGCCAGGCGCTTGACGTCGGGGTTGTCCGTTGCGACCGAGGCGTGACACTTCATGCACTTCGCCGCCTGCGGCATCGCCAGCGTCGACCCGTCGCCGCGAGGCTCGTGACAGTCGTTGCAGGACATCTTCGCCGTCTGCATGTGCTGCATGTGATTGAAGGCGATGGGCTGAGCCGGGGCCGCAGCAGTCGTTGCCGCGGCAGGGGGCTTCGCTGCAGCACCCGTATCCTGTGCGTGAATGCCCACAGTGAAACCCGTCAAAATGGCAGGCAGCAACAGTAACTTCCGCACGCAGAACCCCTTCCCCAATGAAAGGAGTGCCGTCTGCTTCGAGGAGACGGCACTCCCGATGTTTCAGATTACGCCAGAGCGCTAAACGTTGCCCTTGCGCATCTCCTCCGCCAGATGTTCCGACGCGCGCATGGCCAGCGAGCACATGGTGATCGTTGGATTCTGCCATCCTGCGCTGACGAAGACGCTGGCATCGGTGATGAACAGGTTCTTCATATCGTGGCTCTGGCTCCACTTGTTGACGACGCCCTTCTTCGGGTCATCGCTCATGCGGGCCGTACCCTGCTCGTGGATGGAGTAGCCGGGCGGGTTGAACTCGTAGTTTTTGACCAGGATATCGAAGCCCGCGGCCTCGGCCATCGCCGCCATGGTGTCGATATAGTCCTTGGTCATGTTGGTTTCGTTCGAGGTGTACTTGGTATTGATATTCAGCGTGGGCATGCCCCAGGCATCCAATACCTGCTTGTTCAGCGACACGTGGTTCTCATAGTGGCCGAGCGTTTCGCCCATGATGTTGGTGGAGAAGTGGCTGCCGTTGTAGCTCTTGAGCTTCTCATTGAGCTCTTTACCGTAAAAGGGCAACGCGCGCGCATCAAACGGCCCGTTGCTGCACGAGACATTGACAGCGTAACCGCGGAGGAAGCCATTGCTCTTCGTCTCCAGGTTGCGGAAACGCGGTATGAGAGCACCGCCGCCCATCAGGCCGGGGGTACCCTTGCCGTCCCGCGCTTCAGGGACCGAGCAGATGATTCCCGCGCCGTAGATCTGGTCGGTCAGGTGGTGCCCGAGCACGCCACTCGAGTTGCATATCTCCGATGCCAGCAGCAGGCGAGTCGTTTCCATCGTGCCTGCGGCAACGACGACAACCCGGGCCTTCATGACCATCTCACGATGTGAGTGACGATCGACGAAGACCACACCATCTGCCAGGCCTGTCTTTTTGTCCACCGTAATCTGACGCACGATTGCGTTTGGAATTGTTGTGAGTTTGCCGGTGGCTACGGCATCAGGCAGCAACAGGTTGAGTGAGGCAGCCATACCGTCCTTGCCGAGCGAAGAACGGGGCTTGGTAACGGGAACGCCCAGCTTCTTGCCGGCGTCGACGAACCGCTGCATTGCGCCTGACCATGGCGAGTTGTCTTCGATAAAGTTGCCATCCGGGTACTGAGGCAGGCCGTCGGTGTGGCCCGTCACACGGAAGATCTCTTCCACGCGGGAGTAGTACGGCGCCAGTTCCTTGAGCGTGATCGGCCAGTTTTCGCCAAAGCCGTCGTGATCCTTGCTCTTGAACTCGTAGTCGCTGAGGCGGAAGGACTGGCGTCCCCAGACGGGAGAGCGTCCACCGATGCTTCGCACGCGCACCCAGTTGTACTGCTGCCCTTCCGGGTAGGAGTAAGGGACGACCTTTTCATCCACCCAGAAATTCGCGCTGAAGTCGTTTGCCTGATAGACATGCGGCAACCGGCCGGGAGCTACGACGCCGCGAAACGGCAGCTCGTGCGCTGGCTTCAGCTCGCGATACCTTTCAAAGTTCAGCATCGGGCCCGCGTCCAGCATGGTGCAGGAGATACCTTTTTCCGTCAGAATCTTTGCGGCCATTCCGCCAGTATGTCCCGACCCGATGATCAGGACGTCAACCTTCTTCTGTGCCATGCGCTCTCTACTTTCTTCTCTGGGGAATGCCTATGCCTGCTTGTGCTTCGTGGTCGATGCCGTCTTGGACGCACTGTGGCTGACCCATGTCTGGATACCGGGATCGATGGGGTGCCAGTAGAGGCCCACACCCGGTGTGCGCTCACCAGAAGCTTCCGCCGCGGCGGCCCATGCAGGCGAATTCATGGTGAACTCGCGAATGTCGCGATGCGCGAGGTTGACGAACCTCTCCTGCCCCTCACGCGGTGGATGGTCGTTCATCCATCCCTTCAAGTGGGGCCGGATTACGGCGTCTGCCTGTTTCTCGTCCGCCTTGGCAAACGGGACCTTGAACTGCTTCATACAGTCGGCGTTCAGGCGATCGAGTCCATCGTTGTACATGGCTTGCCTGTCGGCGGGAGAAGCTCCAATGTAGAAGTCGAGAAACTCCGGCGTCCCGGCCTTCATCGCGCTGGGGTAATCGTCGCCCGCTGGCATCATGATCTCGCACAGATGCACCAGCGAGGCATAACGCACAGGGGTAAAGTACCGTGCCTCAGTCGTAGCTACGAGATCGGGCTGCGAGAGAGGGATACTGGGTGTATGGAACCGTGCCAACTGCTCTGCACGGGCCGTTACACGCGAGGCTGGAGGAGCTGCGGGATGTGCCCCGGCAGCGTTTTGTTCCGCTGCATTCGATGCAGGCTGCTGTTGTCCAAGCGCAGTGCTCGCGGTTGCGGTGGCGACTGCAAAACCCTTTACAAAATCACGCCGTTTCATAGGCGAAATCGTAAGGGTTAGCGGTAACCGTCGTCAACCACCTTGTTAAGATTCCAGCCGGCGCTCTGAATCGATTTTGCAGAGCGGACTACGAAAACCGGCAAAGTGTGCGCTAGCATAGCAAAACTGCTAACCATGGCTATCCGTCTTCAGGACATTGCCGACGATCTGAATCTTTCCAAGATGACGATCTCCAAGGTGCTGCGCGGTCAGACAGACGTGAGTGCCGAGACGAAGGCGCGCGTTCTGAAACGCATGCAGGAGCTGAATTACCGGCCCAACATCTCCGCGCGCAGCCTGCGGACCGGCCAGACGTACACCATCGGCTTTGTCGTACCGCAACTCGACGACCCGCGCGTTGCCGCCATATGTCGAGGCCTCAATGAAGTTCTTCGGCCGGCAAACTATGCCGTAGTGATCTCTTCAGCCGACGGCGACCCAGAAGCGGAGGAGCGCGAGGCGGAGCTTCATCTGTCCCGGCAGGTCGATGCGCTGCTGCTGTATGGCCGCGACGACGTTTCGGATGCTCCGGAGGCGTTGCGAACGACCAGCGTTCCGCTGGTGTATCTGGGCCAGAAGCCTGCACAACTGACGGCCATCTCCGTCAGCCTGCGCGAGAGCGAAGTTGGCCGTCTCTCTGGCGAGCACCTTCTGGCACGCGGCGCACGGCGCATCGCATATCTCCGCGGTCCACGTACCGCCGTGGCAGACCAGCGGTTCAGCGGATATCTTGAGGCACTGCACAAGGCGTCCGTCCCCATTCGCCAGGAGTGGGTTGTCGAAGCAAAGGCGGGCGGAGACGAATACGAGCGAGGCTTCGAAGCTGTGCGGACGATGCTCCAGCGACGCAGCCGGCCTGAAGCAGTGATCGCTTATTCCGATTCTTTAGCCGTCGGCGCACGCGACGCCGCGATCGCGCAGGGCCTGCGTGTTCCCGACCAGTTTCAAGTCATGGGCTGTGGGAACAACTTGCAGATATGTTCGATGGGTATTGGTATCAGCAGTATCGATCTTTGTTCGGAAGAGATCGGCGTCCGCGCAGCCCGAATGGCCTTGAAAGCGATTGAGAAAAAGGGTGCTGAAGAGGCACGCAGCATGAGTGTCATGCCGCGCCTTGTTCATCGCGCGACGACAAAGCACCTTGAAGTTTCCACGAGACCAGGAAAGAAGGGATAAGCGCTCATGGCAGCCCGCAAAGAGACGGCGAACAAGTTCGATCTGGTGGTTTTTGGAGAGTTCTTCTCCGACATGATCTTTTATGGGCTGCGCAATCAGCCGCGCTTTGGCGAGGAGGTCAAAACCGACTCCTTTTTGATTGCTCCCGGCGGCGGCCTTGCCACTTCAGCGCTCGCGGCTAGCCGTCTTGGCAGCATGACCGCAATCGTGACGCGGGTGGGAGGCGATGCCGAGAGCCTTCCGACCTGGGGAGAGATTCTGCGGGAGGGGCTCGACGTGACTGCGTGCGAGGTCCGCAAAGAACAGGCGACCGCACTTACGGCATCGGTGGCCTTTCAGTCCAACCGCATGATGATGACGCACGATCCCGTCAACCGAAACCTCGAAGACCTGTTGTCGAGTAAAGCGGTCATCGCCAAACTGCATAAGGCGCGGCATGTGCACTTCGCCTGCGCATTGCGCCGCCCGCAAAAATGGATACCTGTCATGAAGGCGCTGCGCGATTCGGGCATCACGATCTCGGCCGACTTCGGCTGGAATCCCGACCTGTCGCCCAAACAGTTGCTCTCGATCGTGAAGTACTGCGAATTTATCTTCCCCAACGAACATGAAGGCAAGGCGATCACCGGCACAACCGATGCCTTGAGGGCGCTGGAAAAACTCCAGGACTGGGTACGCATCCCGGTCATCAAACTGGGAAAACGAGGGGCTATGCTTATGGCCAATGGGCACATCTACCGCCAGCCGGCGCTTCCGATCGCGGTCGTGGATGCAACCGGGGCGGGCGATGCCTTCGACGGAGGATTTCTGCACGCGTTTCTTCATGGCGCGGACTGGGACGACTGCCTTCGTGCAGGAAATATCTGCGGCAGCCTCTCCGCCTCGCAACCCGGAGGCTCTCAAGGACTTCCCGGGCCGAAGGAATTTCGCCGGTATATGGCCTCGATCAAATCCACGAAAAGCCGCCGATCCGTATAGGCGTCATAAACGCAATTCTTGTCAATTTTTTATTGAATTTGTCATTTCCTATTGACACTCCTATCTCGCGGAGGTATTTTCGGTTCATTCCGTTACCGATAACGATACCGATATTTTCTGGGTTTTCGGTAGCTTTGGAGCATTCTTTGAACCAGAAGCTCACGGCTCTCAGGAGGTCGTCAGATGGGTTTTGGAAGCACAGGAAATTCTTCTCATCGCCATTCGTTGCCTATGCCGCTTATGTGCCTGTTCCTGGCCGCGGCGTTTCTCTTCACGCCGCAGCCTGCGCTCGCACAGCTTGATAACGGCTCCATTACGGGTACGCTTCACGATCCCACGGGCGCGGTGATCGCCGGTGCGACGGTCACGATTCGCAATGTTGCTACCGGCGTTACCACGGTATTGAAAACGAACAACGACGGTTCCTATCAGGCTCTCGCATTGATTCCGGGAACCTACTCGGTAGAAGCGTCCGCCACAGGCTTCAGCACGGCGAAGAATGCGGCCGTCGAGATCCATGTGAAGAGCCGTGCTGAGGTCGACTTCAACCTGACTCCCGGTGCCACGAGCGACACCATCGAAGTGAGTTCAGAGTTTCAAGGTCTTCAGACGCAATCGGCCGACGTGGGCAATGTTATTGGCACGACGCAGATCAACGATCTGCCGCTGAATGCGCGCCGCTACGCGGACCTGGCTCTGCTTGAGCCGGGTATCTTCAAAAATCCCGGAGTGGCAAATCAAGCGGCCGATCGCTTCTCTTCCAATGGAAACCTGGAGACACAAAATTATTTTGCGCTTGATGGCGTGGACAATAACTCGGGATCGACGAACCTGCAGGAAGGCTCCGTGCAGAACGTTCAACCTCCGCCTGACGCGATTCAGGAGTTCCGTCTCCAGACTCGCACGTACTCCGTTGAGTTCGGCACATCGGCCGGCGCTATCGTCAACGCATCCACAAAGAGTGGCACAAACAGCTTGCACGGAAGCGCCTGGGAGTATGCGCGCAACAGCGTCCTCGACGCGAATAGTTGGATCAACAAACGTACGTCAACAGGGGTACCATTGCCGAAGGGCAATTTCAGCCAGAATCAATTTGGCGGCACGGTGGGTGGCCATGTCATCCGCGAAAAGTTCTTCTACTTTGGCGATTACCAGGGCCTTCGCTCGACACAGTCAACAACAGTAAGCTCCGTCGTTCCTTCGGCAGCAATGAAGACCGGCAACATGAGCGAGGTTTCCTTCAACCCTGTCGGGCTTGGAAGTCAGTCTGGTTGCATCGTCGCGAAAGTCGTGCAGACGGGCTGCATCGATCCTGTTGCTCTCGCTGTTGCAAAGCTCCTGCCCGATCCGAACACTGGTCCGCCAACATGGGACGGATCAACAAACTATGTCTATCAGTACCAGCTTCCGCAGCAGGTGAACTCGTTTGATGTGCGCACAGATTTCACCGTCAACTCGCACAATCAGCTCTTCACGCGATACAGCTTCCTCGACCAGCATCGCCAGGACCCGCCGTGGACGTCGAACTCCGATATAGGCAACGGCGGATTCGCCACAGACTATAAGATCCGTAATCAGGGTGTTGCATTTGGCCTCACGACGACCCTCTCCTCCACTGCGGTGAATCAGTTCCGCTTCGGCTGGAGCCGCGACAGCGCGCACAGCAACCCGATCGGCGTAACGCTTGGCACATCGGCTGCTCCCAGCGTCGGACTGACTGGCATTCCTGTCACTCCTCAGTCGGGCGGCCTTCCACCGTTCAACATCAGCGGCGGGTTCCGCAGGATTGGCGTTGACCTCTTCCGCCCGCAGTTTCAGGCAGCGGGTGTATGGCAGTTTCTGGATAACTTCACCAAGCTCAAGGGCAATCACAGCTTGATGTTCGGTTACGAATATCACCGCACGACGACGAACTTTCTCGACCTTACGGCACCGCAAGGCTATATGGGCTTCTCGGGCGTATTTACAGGAACGAACGGTTTTGGCTGGGCCGATTTTCTGCTAGGCAACGTCAGTCAAACCTTCTTCAACAGCTATCTTGTGGCACATAACTACCAGATCGGCAATTCGCTCTTTGCTCAGGACACGTGGCGAGCTACGCACGATCTGACCATTACTTATGGAACGCGTTACGAGCTCTACTCTCCTCTACTCAACCGGACAGACTCTTTTGCAAACTTCGATCCTTCGGGAGCGGGAGGGCTTATTGTTGCGAAGGGCGGAAGCTGGGCGCAACGCAGCCTGGTCAATCCGGACAAGAACAACTTCGCTCCCCGCGTTGGCTTCTCCTATCAGGCAACCGATCGCGTCGTGATTCGCGGCGGATACGGAGTTTTCTATCAGTACGTCAACCGTATCGGCTCTGAGTCGCAACTCGCGCAGAACCAGCCGTTCCTCAAATTCGTCAACGATTCACGCACAACCGTCGCCGCTGGAACCATCTTTCAGCTTCGCAATGGCTTTCCTGGCCCGGCTTACTCCAACTCAACCACTCCGCTCTATATTCAGAAAACAAACTGGCAGGACAAGAACCAGCGGACGAGCTACGTGCAGCAGTTCAGCTTAGGGCCACAGGTCCAGCTAAGCCGCAGCACAACTCTCGAAATGATCTACGTCGGCAACATCGGTCACAAGATGAACCGTCTGCGTAACGCCAATCAAGGCATTGTTACCGGCTTTACAGGCAGCACACCGAATGTCGTCTTCCCATACGCAAACCTGAACAATGGCGGCGCTCATGCCTTTCTGGAGTATGCGACGAACGACGGCAATACCAACTACAACGGGCTAATCGCAAGCCTCCGGCGGCAGATGACCAACGGCCTCGGATATCAGGTCAGCTATACATGGGCGCATAACTTCAGCGACTATGCCGACAACCTGACGGCAGGGTCTACGCCGCAGAACGCATACGACTACTCGCACGAGTATTCGCAGTCACCCTTCGATCAACGTCATCGTCTTGTGGTGAGCGGGCAGTGGAAGCTACCGATCGGCAAGAACGGCCTCGTGCTCAATAACGATTCAACGGCAGCAAAACTGATCGGCGGCTGGCAATACAACCTGATCGCCAGCTTCGAGGCGGGTAATCCATTCAACGTTACAACAGGTAACGATGCCAGCCAGACCGGCGGAAACCATGCATCTTATGCAAACTGCAATGCTGGCGCGTTCACGAATACAACTCACGATCGCAATGCATTGACTAGCATCACCGGAACGGGCCGCTACATCAATCTGGCAGCATTTACACAACCAACCGTAGGAACCTTCGGCACATGCCGTCCGCGCGCGTTTGCAGGCCCTGGACGCAGGAACTTCGACATGAGCCTGTTCAAGCAGTTCTCGTTCACCGATGCACGTAAGCTCGAGTTCAGGCTTGAGGGATTCAACGTATTCAATCACGCAAATCTGGCGAACCCGAGCTCATCGATTACGACACCAAACCCATTCGGCCGCATCAGCAGTGTCACCAATACGGCACGGCAGGTGCAGCTCGCAGCGAAGTTCTACTTCTAACTTGAATGGGTCAGCCTGCTCGTCACGGACAGGCTGACCGCGAGGTCTTCTATGTCTGGTTTGGTCAAGAAGTCAGTCTGCACGCTGGCGGCGTGTGCTTGTTTCATCTCATCGGGAAGTTTGTTCTATGCGCAAACACCCAAGCCAATAGTCGATGCGACCCCAGTCCCACCCGACAGAGGAGCGGCGGCTACGTGGCAGGCGCTCAAGAAGCTGCATACCCGGGCCAGCGTGATGATGATCGTCGCTCACCCCGACGACGAAGACGGCGCCACGCTTGCGTATGAGAGCAGAGGACAGGGCGCCCGCGTCGCGCTACTGACGCTCGACCGCGGTGAAGGCGGTGCGAATGTCATGTCCTCCGACTACTGGGATGCGCTGGGCCTCGTTCGCACCGAAGAGCTTTTGCAGGCGGGTCGATACTACGGGCTCGACGCGCAATACTTCACGTCGATGGCCGACTATGGCTTCTCCAAAGCGCTCGATGAAGCGCTGAGCCAGTGGGGGCACGACCGAGTTCTTGAGCAGGCAGTGCGAGTTGTGCGAACCGTTCGGCCATTGATTGTCTGCTCGGTCTTCGTCGGTGGGCCTACCGATGGCCATGGTCAGCACGCAACGGCAGGTCTTATGGCGCAGGAGGTCTTCAAGGCGGCGGGCGATCCCAAGATGTTCCCCGAACAAATCAAGGAAGGTCTACTGCCCTGGGCTCCGGTGAAGACCTACGCACGCGCTCCCTTCTTTCGCGTCTCCGAGAAGGGGATGTACGACTATGCAAACCACACATGGGGTCCGGTAGGCGTAACCAATCACATTACCGGCAAGTGGGAGCCGGGCAAGCCTTCGGTTACGGTTGCGATTCCATCCGGCACCTATGACAGCGTCATCGGCGAAACGTACTCCCAGGTATCGCGCAAGGGCCTCGGATACCAGGCCTCGCAGAACGGCGGCCCCAGCGTTCCACTGCCGCAGGCACAGCCAAGTGCGTATCACCGTTTTGGGTCGCACATCGACGCACAACCCACCGAACAGAGCTTCTTCGACGGTATCGACACGACGCTGGATGGAATCGCATTGCTCGCAGACCAGAAGGACCAGCCTGCTCTGCACACGAAGCTGGATGAGATCAACACGCTTGTCGAAAAAGCGATCACTCAGTTTTCCGCTCAGCAACCCTCCGCTGTTGCTCCTCTTCTGGCAAAAGGGAAGATCGCTGTTGAAGCCCTTATCGCCAATGTAAAAGACGGCTCGATGTCCGCAAACGCGAAGTACAACGTACTTCATGAACTCGAAGTGAAGCAACGCCAGTTCAACGACGCTCTCGTTGCCGCACTGCAGATCTCCCTCAACGCCGATGTGACGCAGGCCGGCAAGGACGACCCGATGATGGCTATGTTCCGCGGCGCCCGCCCTACATTTCAGATGGCGACTCCCGGTCTCTCGTTTCCTGTCGCCGTCCACATCTATCAGCCCGGCAACTCGAATCTCACTATCAAGAGCGTGACGTTGAAGGCCACGTCTGGCGGCAACTGGCAGGTCAAGGACGAGGCCGCGGCACCTTCAGTTCTTGCACCATCGAAAGCGGTCGACCTCAGGTTCAATGTTAAGGTCCCAACCGATGAGCCGTTTACGCGCCCTTACTTCAAACGCGAAGGGCTGCAAAATGCGTTCTACGAAGTTGACTCTACTGCGAAGAAGAACGTTCCGCTCTCTCCCTACCCACTTGAGGCACGGGCATCGTTTGGCTTTGAAGGAGCCACGATCAATATGGCTGCCGTTGTACAGGTCGTGAGCAAGGTAAACGGCCCCGGCCTGCTTCGCTACCCGATGCCTGTTGGCCCTGCAATCTCGGTCGCCCTCTCTCCCGCTGCGGGAGTCATTCCGCTGGAGAGCAAGTCCACCACCGTCAGTGTCCGCTTGAAGAACAACGAACAGGGGCCGGTGAAACCAACTGTTCACCTCACTTTACCTGCGGGCTGGACGGCGGAACCGTCCTCAATCCCGGTTAGCTTTACTCAAACTGGAGAAGAACAAACTGTCAGCTTCACTGTCGCTCCAAAAGTAGAAGAAGGAAAACAATATAAGGTTATTGCGGTAGCTGAACTCGACGGTACAAAGTACGAGGAAGGTTACATTACAACCGGCTATGTCGGGTTACGTCCCTACTTCCTGTACTCGCCGGCAACATACTCCACGACGGGCACGGATGTAAAAGTCGCCCACGGTCTGAACGTCGCATACATCGAGGGCAGTGGAGACGACGTTCCAGCGGCGCTCGAACAAATTGGCGTCCACGTCTCGTATCTCACGGCGCAGGATCTGGCAAGCTCGGACCTGAGCAAATACAACGCTATTGTGCTTGGTGTGCGCGCCTACGCGGTACGTCCCGACCTTGTCACCAATAATGCGCGGCTCCTTAAATATGTTGAGAACGGCGGAGTCGCGATTGTGCAATACAACACCCCGGAGTATGACCACAACTATGGCCCCTATCCATACGTGATGAGCGGTGATCCGGAAGAAGTAACAGATGAGAAGTCGAAAGTTACGATTCTCGCGTCGGGCAATCCAGTCTTCAATTGGCCGAATAAGATCACAGAGAAAGATTTCGATGGCTGGATTGAAGAGCGTGGCTCCAAATTTCTGCAATCGTGGGATCCTAGATACACTGCACTGCTTGAGACCCACGACAAAGGACAGCCGGAACAGAAGGGCGGCCTGATCTACGCGCGTTACGGCAAAGGTGTTTACATCTACAACGCATACGCGTTTTATCGTCAGTTGCCGTTGGGAGTTCCAGGAGCATTTCGCATCTTCGCAAACATGCTGAGCCTCCCTCAGAACCCGGAACTCAAATAACCGTGAGCATCGCATGACACAGACGGCCATCAAGCCCGGACAACTCGAACGCGGGATTGGTCTCCCGGGAGCAATCGCGACCAACATCCTCAATATGGTGGGTGTTGGTCCATTTCTCACCATCCCGCTGGCATTGGTTGCAATGGGCGGTCCACAGGCTATGGTTGGCTGGATGCTGGGAGCGCTGCTCGCACTGTGCGACGGTATGGTGTGGGCAGAGCTTGGATCGCGCTTTCCACGTTCGGGAGGGCCTTACCACTATTTATTGGAAGCCTTTGGCCCGCAAAAATATGGCCGGGTCATCGCCTTTCTTTTCCTGTGGCAATCGCTGTTGATCGGCCCGCTATCGATCGCATCCGGCGCAGTCGGATTTGCGGAGTATGCAAATGTCCTGCATCCCGCCTCCTCCATGCAGATGAAGCTTCTGGCGATGTTGCTCTGCATCATCAACGTCGGCTTGCTCTATCGTTCGATTCGATCGGTGTCGGCCCTTTCAGTTGTCGTCATGGTCGCAGTTCTGGCAACCTGCGGATGGATTGTTGTCAGCGGCGCTCTGCACTTTCATCCAGACCTCGCCTTCAGCTTTCCGGCTGGCGCTTTCCGGCCAACTCGCGCATTCTGGGCCGGACTGGGGGCCGCTACGCTGATCGCTACATACGACTACGGCGGCTACAACAACGTCTGCCTCCTGGGTGGAGAAGTAAGGAATCCGCGCACGAATATCCCCCGCGCCGTGATTGTTTCCATCCTGGTCGTTGCTGCGCTTTATCTTGCCATGAACGTATCTATCCTGGGATCTCTGCCGTGGCAAAGCGCGCAGCATTCCAAAGCTATTGTTGCCGACTTCATGCAGGCTGTGCACGGCGGTTGGGCAGCGAAAGCTGTCTCTATTTTGATACTGATCGCCAGTTGGGGTTCAGCGTTTGCAATTCTGCTCGGCTATTCGCGCGTGCCTTACACTGCTGCCGAGGATGGAACTTTTCTCAAAGCCTTTGCCCGGCTTCACCCCACCAAACATTTCCCTACGGTTTCGCTTCTTTTCATGGGAGTTGCATCCGCCGTACTTTGTCTTGTATCGCTGGCAGAACTTATATCTGCCCTTATTGTGATTCAAACCCTCTTGCAGTTTATGGGGCAATGCGTTGCCGTCGTGCTTCTGCGGCGTAAAGATCGCAGTCCTAATCCCGACCTGTTTCGCATGCCTTGGTACCCGATACCTGCTGTAGTCGCTCTTGTGGGCTGGGCTTACATCGTGGCTACCAGCCAGGTCCGTCACATTGTTATCGCTTTGACATTCGGCCTTCTGGGTGTCGTTGTCTTTCTGTTTCGCGCTCGCAACCAACAGGAGTGGCCTTTCGCACAATGATGAGATACGACGTCACAGTCATCGGGGAGATTTATCAGGACCACGTTTTCAGTGGCTTCGCTACATGGCCGTCGCCAGGCGAAGAGATTTTTACGGATCAATACGAATGGGAACTTGGCGGCGGCGCGATCACTACAGCGTGCGCACTTGCGCGCCTCGGCCGCAAAGTCCAGCTTATAGGAGTGGCCGGAGAGCCGGACTTTGCACGCATGGCAGAACGGCTTGAACAATTTAACGTTGATACAGACGGTATTTCACACAGCAAGACGCGCAGTGGAGTTACCGTCAGTATTTCAACGTTGCAGGACCGCTCTTTTTTTACGTACCGGGGAGCGAATGCTGAGCTTGAAGATCGTTTGATGCGCGATGACAAACTGGCATCCAACATTGCCAACTCCCGCCACGTTCACCTCGCGTTTCCATTGAGCGCATCGCTTGCGAAGAAACTCCTCCCCATTGCAGCGGCGAATGGCACTACGACATCGCTTGATGTTGGACATGATGTGGGATGGTTGCGCAATGAGGCAAGCATCGATGTTCTTCGAGCAATCGACTACACGATGCCGAACGAAAAGGAGGCAGCGATGCTCAGCGGCGATCCTGAGCAGTATCTGTCGCGATGTCGCGATCTCGGATTGAAGATGGCTGTCGTGAAGTTGGGTCGCAAGGGAGCGGCGATGCTCTGTAACAACATCGAGTACAAAGCGAGTTCGCCTTCGGTTCGGGTGATCGATACAACCGGCGCCGGCGACGCCTTCGATGCAGGCTTTATCGATGCATTGCTTGATAACGCACCGCCGCAACAGATTCTCGAACGCGCCTGCATCTGTGGAGCCATGTCGACTCGGGCTGCCGGAGCCCTAAGCGCCCTCCCCAACAAGAAAGAGATTCACGCCATTCTCGAGGAGCATTATGCCGCGTAAGATTGCATTTCTTGGAGGAGGCGGGATTCGCACGCCTCTGGTAGCGTTTGGCATCAACGAATCTTCGAAAGAGCTTGGGGCAGAAGAGTTTGTACTTTATGACCTGGATCCCCAGCGGGCCCAGATGACAGCGCGCCTTAGCAGAGAGGTTGTCCGGCGCGACGGAGGATCTCTCAAGATTAAGGTTGCCGCAACACCGGAGGAGGCGATCGACGGCGCATCGTTCGTTCTCAATAGTGTCCGCGCTGGAGGGATCGGCTCACGAGCGCATGATGAGCGCGCTTCTATCGCCTGCGGCTATCCCGGTCAGGAGACTACAGGGCCTGGCGGCGTTGCCATGGGCCAACGCACCATTCCTATAGCCATCGAGCAAGCACGTTCTGTCGAGCGGATCGCACCCAAGGCTTGGATCGTCAACTTTACCAATCCCGCCGGACTGATTACGCAGGCGGTTATTCAGAACTCGAGCGCCAAGGTGGTTGGCATCTGTGACACGCCTACCGAGATGCTTCATCGAATCGCCGCCGCGCTGAATGCCGCGCACGAAGAGATTGAATGCGAATACGTCGGACTCAATCATCTTGGGTGGGTTCGCAAGATCTCGCTTCGGGGCCAGGACGTTACAGACAAGGTGCTCAACGATAACGCCATTCTGTCCCAACTCTACTCAGCGCCGCTCTTCGATCACGAATTGATCCGCGCACTCAGGCTCATCCCCACGGAATACCTCTTCTTTTATTATTCGCGCACACGGGCCCTTCAAAACCAGCGTAAACAGGGCAGCACACGCGGTGAACAGATTGCACAGATGAATGAATCCCTCGCCGAAAAGCTGCTGAAACTGCACAGCAACAACGACGACGCAGGCGCACTACAGGCATACATTGACTATCTCAATCTTCGATCCGGCTCCTACATGAAGCTGGAGGGTGAGGGAGTATCGGCCTTCGATGGCGAAGCTCCACAAGAGGACCCCTTCCGCGCTGCCAGCGGCTATCACCGCATCGCGCTTCAGGTGATGAATGCGCTATGCAGCCCGGTCAATCGTCGCGTGATCGTAAACACTACAAACGGATCCGCCGTTCCTGAGATCGATTCGACCGACATCATTGAGGTGACCTGCAGTATAGGCAACAACACTATCACTCCAATACCCGTGGGCCCGTTGCCAGAGGCTGTGCGCGGTCTTGTGTTAGCCGTAAAAGCCTATGAGAGCGCCGCGATAAAAGCCGCTCTCAGTGGAGAGCAAAGAGATCTGCGCAAGGCCATGCTGCTCTATCCCGCAATTGGTGAGTGGGAACCTTCAGAGCGGTTACTTAAGCAGTTGCAATGGAAGGCATAGTTATCGAAGCGCGCAGTTGGACTACGAAACGACATTTTGGGGCGCGCCGCTCAGAAATCCTCTGACATTCTCAACTGTCGTTTGCATGATGCGTTTACGCGCTTCAATCGCCGACCATGCCATATGCGGCGTCACAAGACAATTTTTCGCCCCAATCAACGGATTTCCAGGCAACGGCGGCTCGGCCGACAACACGTCCAGGGCCGCGCCTGCAATTCTCTCTTCGTTCAAAACATCGGCAAGATCGGCTTCATTCACCAGGCCGCCTCGCGCAGTGTTGATCAGGAATGAACTTCGCTTCATCCTCTGCAATAGCTTGCGATCAACCATGCCCCTGTTTTCTTCAGTTAGACCGCAATGCAGAGAAACCACGTCTGCCTCTTCAAATAAACCTTCAAGCGTACGATCGCCTTTTGCAACCCCTTCTTGTGCTCGCGCACGGCGGCTGCTGTAGATCACACGCATTCCAAAGGCCTCGGCCAGTTGCGCAACGCGCTGTCCGATCCTGCCAAATCCCACAATACCCATTGTCTTGCCGAACAGCTCGACTTGCGGCGTCTTCCAGAATGTCCAATCAGGCGATGCTGCCCATGCGCCTTTCTCTACATCGCGGGCGTGGTCGCCAACATGATGGCAAAGCTCAAGGAGCATCGCCATCGTGTATTGGGCAACTGTATTTGTTCCGTAGTCGGGAACATTGGACACCACGACTCCATGACTTCGCGCGGCAGATACATCAACGATGTTGTACCCGGTCGCCAATACCGATATGAATTTCAGCTTCGGCAGAGACTCAAGCGACTTTTCATCCAATGGAACCTTATTGACAAGCAGGATGTCCGCATCCTTGGCGCGCTGATGTACATCTGTCGCCGCTGTGCGGTCGAATACCTGCAGATCACCCAGCTTTTCGAGACTGGCCCATGTGTTATCACCTGGGTTAAGTACGAATCCATCCAACACTACGATCTTCATTGCGTGCCCCAACCACATTATTGCTGCCACCAGGCAATCATTTCACGCGAATATCAGTAAAAGGTGCTCTGCTCTTGCGGCTTATCTTTGATGCCTAGCGGCTCCAACAATGCTTTGGCGCCCAGCTTTATCAAGCCAAGCTCGGTCATCGACTGAAAGAACTGGAAACCTTCTGCACGAAACTGTTTTACTTCTTCTGCGCTTCCTGCGGGGCGTCCCAATATCTTTCCATGACGCTTCGCGGCTGCCATGATCCTAGCAATCGCTTCATCCAGCAGAGGTTCATTCTGCCTTCCCCGCAATCCAAGTGAAAATGAAAGATCACTGACACCGATAAAGATCACATCGACGCCGGGAGTCGCCGCAATTGCTTCAATCTCGTCGATCGCGGATGCCTCTTCGATAACACACACCACAAGCACATTGGCATCTGCTGAGTCATAGTAGTTCCCAGGCGCAGGCCATGTCGTAACTGCGAGACCCGCCCCCGAACCTCTGCGTCCAAATGGAGGATAGTGGCATCCTTGAGCGGCAATCGTTGCGCGTTGAGGCGTGGAGACGAATGGGAATATGACTCCCTGCACGCCCTGGTCGAGCACACGTTTCGCCATCCATAGTTCAGCCCACGGAACCCGCGCAAACACAGGAGCCGGGAGCCCTCTGGTCGCGAGAACCATTGCCCTCAGCGACTCAAGCGACACGGGCGAGTGCTCCATCTCCACCCATAGAAAATGGAAGCCGAGCGTCGCAGCATACGCCGCCGTCTCAACATTGCTCGATGTGACCGTCATGCCGATCACATACCCGCCTGCCTTCAGACGTTCGCGCACGATGCTCCAGTTGTCTGGCGATTCCGGATGCACATCCGCTCGATATTCTTCCACGCGCTAAGCTCCCTTCCGCACCACAGGCTTCAGCATCACCTCAGCCACCTGGCAACCTCGGCCGTTGCCTCCCAGTCCTGGCTCGCGAGTCCACGTCAACCATAGCTCACCTTTGGACGTCGCCGCGCGGGGCACCGCAAAGGTTTGAGGAGCAGGCGGCCAGGGACGCAACTGCATCGGATGTATCTCAATCGCATCGTTAGCCACGAGCCGCGTCTTTACGCCACGCGAGTCGCCGGAGATAACAACCTCCAAACTATATTCCACCGCCGGATCGAGCCCCGTGTAGTGCATCTTCAGAGGAGCTTCATACAGGCTCTCCGCCCAGTGTTTCCACGCCATGGGCACATCCGCGCCATAGTGGTCCGGATAGCTTGTGCCTACATGTACTGAGCGGCGAAAATCGAAGTCTCCCTCTGCATCTCCTATTACCAGATGAGGACGATTGCCTACATTGCCCAGCTCATCGTAGAAGCCCCCAGGCCCAGGGTTCGTTCGGTTCAGCAACGCGCGGATCGCACCGATCTTCTCTTCCTGGTCTTCGATCTTTGAGATTATTCTCAGTTTTTTCTGGAAGTATGGAACGTCCGTAACCGGATGGTCGATGGTGTCGAGCGGCGCACCGCGATCGACTGCCTCGCCAGCATAGCGCTCGACGGCAAGCTGCTGATGAATGCTCTGTAGCAGCGCATAGCCCAACTCCGCGATGCGCGTACGAAGTGCAGGCGCGACCTGAGTTGTCGCACACCGGCGTAGAATCACAGTTGCTTCGTCGATCAGGTTTTGCGGATCGATTCCATTCGCGGGCACCCTCGCAGGCGTCGAGCCAATCCCCCACGGCACCGAAGCGAACCCAATATCTTCGATTCGGCCAAGAACGCTCTTGGCGCGCGCCAACTCTCCGCTCTCAAACAGCAGTCGCTGCCGAACGTACGCATCGCAGCAGGCACGGAACATCGCCTGTTGCCAGCGCCAGTTTTCCAATACGAACGGCGAAGCATTTCGCTCGATGCTCATAAATTTCTGAAGCGCAACGTCGACAAGCTCGTTCGCTGCCAAAGACCCGTTCCAGTTTTGCTCAAGATCGAGCAGACCCTGGGCATATCCTGAACCGTCATTTGCTCCTATGAAATAGCGCCCGAAGTCGCGTAACGCCGCCGCTATGGGAGCGTTGGGATCCCAGCCCAGCAAGCTCCACACAAATTTATTGACATCGTCGTTGCATCCTTCGGAGTAGCTCACGAAACCGACTGTCTGCTTCAGTTCCGAACGCAGGATTGCAGACTCAGCCTCAGGGCGTGGATTGATGATCTCTCGCCCTTCGGTGAGCGCCAGTGCAATGTCCCAGTTGTTCATCGAATACTGCGACTGGATGCTGTGCGTGATATCGGGATACAACCTGATCGGATACTTCGCGGGAAGCGTCTTCCTCAGTTCGGTAAGGGAGCTTCTGTTCTGTGGGCCGTAAACAATTCCATCGAGCCACGTCTGCGTGTGCGACTCTCCGACGAGAGCATGGAACTCTTGCATCCATGTCGCATTGAACGACTGCGGAGACATCCACATCTGCAAGCCGGGGTGCGTCTTGCGCAGATTGGCTTTCTGCTTTTCCAACAGAGCCAGCATGTACTTCGGCTGAGTATGCCCAGGATCGCCGCCGGGGACAAAGACGACGTTCACGCGCGGTAGATCGTGCAGCACCTGCGCCCAGTCATTGATCTCCGACTCGACCGTCTTCTGGTCGCTATAGTCTTTGGCCATTGCCGGGTACCATACCGAAACATCGAGATCATACTTATCGCAGATTCTCGACATCTCCACCATCATCTTCTGAGGAGGAATCGGAAAGTGCGGGCTGTCGGAGAGATCGTCTGAGATCGGAGGAAGCAATTCAATCGTGTTCGTACCGAAGATCGCCAGTTCACGAATGTACTGGTCCCACATCTCAACCGTCCACGCATCATACGCATTCGTCTTCGGCCGGTATCCGAGTTGGTGGCCTCGAATCGCATAGTGAGGGGAACTTGTAAGATTCAATGCCGCGAAGTTAGCCGCAACAGTACGGCGTTCGAGACTGCACATGCGAAGCAGTTTGCCAGCGCCGAAGATCAATCCGCGATCGTCGCTTCCGCAGACTGCGATCCATTTCTCTCCGCCTTCGCCGCCGCTCGCGATAACGAACGATTCGGCAGGAAGCTTTGCGGCTTTGGCCGCAACCGAAGCCACTTTGCTGCCGAGGCCATGCCACGACGCCCGAGTCCCCAGGTAGATCTTCACAGAGCCCGCGGTGCCTATCGTCCACTCGACGCCGCAGCGCTTCATGATCTCGTCCACGAGCATGTCGGCTGCTACCCGCTCGCGCTTGCCCGGTGATGAGGGCAGGACCACGGAGACATTGTTCATCTCCGTCCACCCCTGATCGAGTGCGTGCAGCAGGCCTGTGCGCCCTATACCGGAGACGGCAACGGCCGCTGCCGTCCCGCGCAAAAACGTTCTACGCTTCATCATCCTTTTCTCCATGACAAACTGCTTGCAAAAGAAGCCGTTGAATCATTACAGCATCTGTTGATTGCTGCACGACGGTCAGAATGGTATCCGGTTGTCTCCGCCTACCAGTGGAAGCGAGCGGCGAATTGCACTTGCCGTGCCGTCGCACCGAGGGCGAGGGAGGAGATTTTGCCTGCCGCCGCTGATCCAATGCTATTGCTCGGGAAGCCGAAGTTTGCCGTGTTGAAGAGATTGAAGAACTCCGCCCTGAACTGCATACCCAGAGCTTCCTTGATGTGGAAGTCCTTATGCAGGCCGGCATCGATCGTCTGATAGCTGGGGCCTATCAGGATATTGCGGCCGGTATTGCCAAACTGATACTGCGCGGGATTCTTAAAGCAGCTCGTATCGTAATAAGCCGCAAGCGTTCGAGATCCGGCTGGCTTATTGCCATTGCACACACGGTCTGGGCGCAGGAACGTGTTTGTGTTCAACGACGCATTTGACGACATGGAAACTGAGAATGGAGCTCCGCTTTGCAACGTGACGATCCCAGTCAGGTCCCATCCACCAATAACACCATCCAACAGTGAGTTGACATTAGCCCCATATTGGCGTCCGCGGCCGAAAGGGAGTTCATATACGGGACTGAAGGTAAAGCGATGGCGGTGGTCGAAGTCCGAAAGTCCGTAGTCGGCTGAGAGGTTTCGCGGGTTCTGGATATTGACGCGCGATTCGCTCGATGACGAGTTGCCGCCCGATCCTTCATCGAGACTGCGGCTCCACGTATAGGCGGCAAGGTACTGCAAGCCGTGCCACGCGCGTTGCTCCGCCGAGAGCTGGAGCGCGTTGTAGCTCGAAACGCCCCGATTCTCCCATGACTGGATGGTGGAGTAGGCAGGATAGGGAGAGTTCGCCTGCACATTACCCGCCCCGGGGATCGGCACGTTCTCATTGAGCGCAATGCCAAGATGCGTTCCCTTTGATCCCACATAAGAGCCACGCACAACGAGCGAGTTCGTTACCTGATTCTCAATAGTAAGGTTCCACTGGTTCACATACGGCGTGTGATTGGACAGCGGGAAGTAGACGGCGACAGGGACATTGCTGGCCGACGGAGCAAGCGGAATGCCGGTCGAGGTGTTAAGGCAGGGGGTGGACGACGAGCACGCTGTCGTGAAGGTCTGCGCAAACGGATAGTTGAGAAAAAGCCGCGCCGAAGAGCCTGTTCCCTGCTCGTTGAAGAAGTACGAGCCGAAGGCGCTGCGAACCACCGTCTTGCTTCCCAGCTTGTAGGCGAGGCTGACGCGGGGCGTAAAGTTCATCTTGCGCGTCTGGATAATCGCCCGGCTGTAACCGCCCTGATTCGCAAGAGCAATCGTTCCCGTACTGCCCGCCACGGCAGAGATGGTCCCGCCAGCGGGGACAAAGTTGGAGATGCGGTCCTTGCGGTCTATGGGCGAGGTGAAGAGGTCATAGCGCACGCCAAGTACCGCGGTCAGGCGCGGCGTCAGGCGCCATGTGTCCTGCGCGTACGCTCCCACGTCGGTGTAGCTGACGTAAGGCATACCCTGCGGCAGGAGGGACTTGGATGCGCTCACTGGAATACCCAGAAGGAAGTCGGCGAAACCCGAGCCGCCAACAGTAGTCGTTTTGTTGGTAATAGGATCAGTGATCGTCGTATTGCTATAAGTTCCCGAGAAGGTCAATGCGCCCGATGGGGCCTGCAATTGGTTGAAGCCGAAGTTATTGTGCACTCCGCTAAACCCGAAGCGGAAGGCATGCGAGCCATAGTTGAACAGCACGTTGTCCGAAAGCTGAATCGAGTTCTGAGGAACGATCTCAGGCTGGAAGCTGGCGCTGTATCCGCTGAAGCCTGAGATGCTCAGCGAAGACAGGCCGGTCCCGTCCGTGTTCGACGCGGTGTTTGCGCCCTGCAGACCGAGGGCCTGCGACGTGTTGTACCCCATATCGAGCGGGGAGACGCGAAGCACAAATCGTGTATAGCCCAGCGCGAACTCGTTCACCAGCGAAGACGAGAACATGTGCGTCTCCTGCAACGTTGCCTGCAAGCTGGGAGCATGATTGTTGCGGTTAGCCCCAGCAAATGCCAGGGGATTGAACGCGTTCCCAATCTTTACCGGCGTCTTTGGATAACTAACGTCAGCACGCCCGTTCGTGTACTGAAAGAAGACGCTGTCCTTAGCGGACACAACGTAATCCAGTCGTACATCGTACTGATGCTGAACATTGACTTGCAGATTGTTATAGCGGAAGTTGTTTGCATTGCCCGGAAGGTTCGGCGAAGGCAGGGCCTGCAGCAGATTCACAGCGACTGGATCGAAGCGCGAAGGATCTATCTGGTTGTTTGCAAATGGTGTGCGCGTCTTGGTCGTCGCGTTGTACGTCGCGGGGTCGTAGATATTGGCAAATCCCTGAAAGTTTCCCGCACGCATCGCGGCGGTGGGAACGCTCGTAATGGCAGTAGGCGCGGTATGCGTAATCAACCCCTGGTAGTCAGTAAAGAAGAACAGCTTGTCCTTCTTTATCGGCCCTCCTACCGATGCGCCGAACTGATTTTGCTGAAACGGCGGCTTCGCCGAATCGAAGTATCCACGCGCATCCAGCGCAGAGTTACGGATAAACTCAAAAACCGATCCATGAAACGAATTGGATCCGGACCGCGTCACTACATTGACTACAGCTCCACCCGAGGCAAACTGCGCATCGGAATTACCGACCTGCACCTTGAACTCCTGAATGTCTTCCAGGTTGGGAAACACCTTGGCTGTTCCGACGGACTGGTCCACGTCCTGGATACCGTTGATCATGTAAAGGTTAAAGCTTCCACGCGCGCCATTCGCCGTCATCGATGTGCCTGCACGCTGTGTCTCGTTGCCGCCGCCGCTTGCGCGCACACCTCCTACCGATCCCGAATTCACGCCCGGCACCAGCAAAGCAAGCTGCGAGAAGTTGCGGCCATTCAAAGGTAGCTGCACCACAGGCTCATGCGAGATCACGTTGCCCAGCTCACCAGACTCTGTATTGAGCAGAGGAGCGCCTGTACTCACGTTAACTGTTTCGCTTACCTGGCCAACCTTCAGCGAAATATCCTGCCCCAAAACCTGCCCGGTCTGTAGGGTCAGACCGCTGCTCAGCACGCTTTCAAAGCCCGGGGCGCTGACCTTCACCGAATAGCTGCCAGGCTTTAGAAAACCGGCGGAATAGAATCCCGAGCCATTGGTCGTCAGCTTCGTCTCGACATTTGTCTGCTGCTCGACAATGCTCACCGTGGCGCCACTCACCACGTTGCCCTGCGAGTCAACTACACGACCGGATATCGTACCGGTTGAGTTGACTTGCGAGACCGCCGGGGACGTACACATCGACAGAACGGCCATCACGGCTACCGCACTTAGAAATCTTCTAAGGCCAATGCCCCACACTGTAGCCTCTTTCCATTTTTTTCTGCGATTTCGTGAGTTCATCATCATAGACGCCTTTGTTCGTCTGGCAGGCGCTTCCTCAAACACCGCACCTGCAGCAAGAATCGGAATTTTGTTACGTGCGCAACTATAGTTGCGATGAATACCAATTGTCTACATATAAACACTTAATGACATTCTCTAGGGCTATACCTGTAAATTTGCAGGCGCAGGGAATCCCGAGTTGGCGACGAAACCCGTCAATAGACGCAGGCAACGAGCTTCGCAACTGAAGATATTCCTTATTTGAAAATGCGGATCGGCAAAGCATCGGTGAATTGTCGACATGCGACGAATAAAGCAGCCTCTGAAGGACCGATTTTCAGCTCACTGCACCTGTGCGCCGCGCTCGCTCGAGATGTTTCGCGACAAGCAATGTTGCTATGGCAATGACAAGATAGATCGCGGCCGTCGCGCTGATACATGCGCTCATGCCGAACTTTGCCGCACCCACCGCGATGATCACCGGAGCCAGTCCTCCTCCGAGCCACCCCAGAGAGTTCGCGATGCCAGCCGCAGTCCCTCGATTTTCTATTGCCACCACGTCATAGAGACCAGCAATGATGTTGGCATCGTACAGCCCTTTGAAGTACCCGAAGCCGATCATTGCCAGCACAAGTACGGGTACGGAGAGGGTCCACCCTGTCAAAAATAAAAACGGCGCTCCCATCAGCAGCCCGATAAACTGTGCCAGTTGCCTGCCGCCGCCTCGTTTCCTCGAAAAGCGATCAGCGAGATAGCCGCCACACAGAACACCGAGCAGAGACGCTGCCTGCAGATACAAGCTGGCATTCAATCCCGCCATGGAAAGGCTCATGTGGAACTTCTGATAGAGAAATGTCGGCAGCCATGTGAGAAAGACGACAGCCACAAAATTGGCTCCCATAAAAACCGCAATGAGCGCCAGAACAACTCGGTTCCCGAGAATCTCTTTCAAAGCGATCGAAGTTTTTTTCTTCGATACGGGCCCACTCGTCTGTAGTTCTGACTGCCCTCTCACCGGCTCTTTCAGTAAAAACATCAAGACAAGGCCGAGAACGATGCCGCACCCGCCAAAGGCAACAAAGCTGGCACGCCACCCGCTATGTTGCCCCACCAGTGCTGACACCGAACCACCCATGATGCTGCCCGCATATACCGCCGTCTGATGCAGAGACATCGCGCGCGACCGCGTCGCCGGACCGTGATAATCGCTGATCATCGCCATGGCAGCGGGAAAATAGAAGGCTTCGCCCAATCCGCCGAGCGCCCGGCACCAGACCATCTCCGAATACGAATGCGCGATCGCTGTTGCCGCCGTCACGGCAGACCAGAAGATCAGGCTTCCGAGTATGAGCCATTTTCGCGACAGCCTGTCCGTGATCCACCCGGTAAACGGCCCGCAGAGCGCATACATCCACATGAAGCACGAGCCCAGGATGCCCAGTTGGACATCCGTAAGCTGCATCTCCGTTTTGATCAGAGGGAATAAGGAGAAGATGGCCTGGCGGTCTGCATAGTTGAACAGAAAGACAAACCACAGCAGGCCAATCGTTATCCATTTTGTGCGAGGGTTCGCTATGCTTCGGCTCACCGTGACTGCCACTCTTTCACCTTCGATCTACAGTTTTATTCCGCAACAGTGAACCGAGATCCCCAGGGCCACACCCATGCTTGCTTTGACAGTAAGCGCCTTTAGCGCCTCTTCGCGGCTCCCGGCATAGGCGATGCTGACATGGTTGGCACGGTGGCGCGCCATAAATCCATTCCGGTCCACGCCTTCTGTAACAACGCTCACCATCGGCCACTCCTTCGTGACCTCACTCCATCGGGCTTCCGTCTCTTCAGTGGGCAACGTGACCACCTTCGCAAGCCCAATATCCATATGCAGAGTCCCACCCTCCACAAAGACGCGGCTCCATACGATGTCGCCCGGCCTGCCAATGCCTTTGAGAGTGCCTCCTCCAAGCGGGAAATACATCGCCGGCTGGCGATCGCTCTCTGAACCTGCGTATCCATCAACAAAGTGGCTCGCCGGTGCGGCGCCCGAGATCTGCCACAGCCAGACGAAGTTGCCGTTATAGTCCTTGCCCCATCGCACATCGTGCAGTGTAGTGGAAGGATCAAGCCCAAGCGCCTGCCAGCAGTGGTTCGTAATGACCGCATCGACGCCGGCGCACTCGTCAACTTCGTTGAAGTGGGGCAGAGCATTGCCAGCATAGAGTTCGCGTCCGTCAGCAGTCTTCACCGGAGGGCGGTCTGGATTGTTCAACAGACCCTCGACCAGATCGGATGCGGGTACAAGGTCTTTCAACCCCTGCTGATATTGAATCCCGATACTGTCGCAACCAAACTCATCCGCAATTTGCAGTGCCGCAATATACATACGGCACTGCTCAAGGATTTGAGCATCCGTCAGCTCAATCGCCTCGTCTTTACCGGTATTGAAATGCAACCCCTTCTTATCCAGCCAGGAACGCACCGCGTGAGCGCTCGCATCGCTGATCGTGCGCATTCGCGCATACAGCGCCGATTGGCTCAGCCTCTCCTTGAAGAAGCCCGAGCGATTCAATAGCTCATCGTCGATGATGGCGTTATACATCCCCATGCAGCCTTCATCGAAGACGCCAAGAATAATCTTCTTTCGCAATAACTCCGTTGCAAGCTTTTCGCCCAACTCGCGTGCATCATTCGCCGCCGCTTTTCTGTCAAACGAAGTCACATGCGACAGATCGTGATTGATCCTTCCCGTACCGATCCATTCACGCAGGCCATTGAGGGCGAAGGCATCTGTAAAGTTTTCGCTCCACAGCGTCGAGAAGCTTACGCCAGCTTTAATTAAGGAGCCATTCAGGTTCAACAGGCCAACCAGGCCTGGCCATTTGCCAGACCAGTTGGCCACCGTCAGCATGGGACCGCGGTGCGAACGCATCCCCGGCAGCACATGGTGCGTGTATTGCCATGCGGCCGTAGCAAAGACCAGCGGCGCATCCGCCGGTATGTTTGCGAAGACGTCCATTCCCATGCGCTGGCTGAAGATAAAGCCGTGCCTCTTTCCGGAATCATAGGGGAAGGCGCGAATGAGCTCACAACCGTTGTCCGCGAACGCCTTCGTCAAAGCGGCTTCCAGCTCATACTGCGCGGGCCAGCAAACTTCATTGGCGCTCTGCCGAAGATCGCCGCTTGTAACGAGATATACCTGCTTCATCTTGCACCTGCCTGACTGTTTATTGCCTGATTCATCCATGAGCGAAACCATGTCTGCAATTCTTCTACCTCTGATCGCCGGCCGGCTGATAAGGGAAAAGGATAACTCGCCCTGGCAAAGCCTCGCACCTCGCTGGTGACCTTCAATCCCCATGGCGTGGGCAGATGTGAAATATGCCCAATGAATTCATCCAACAGCGAGCGGTTGCGGACAAACTCCTCGCTGCCGGGTGTGCCATGAAATATCTTCGTCATCAATTCGGGTAGCGTGCATGCCACTCCCGAAACGACAGCATCGCATAAACCCAGCGCCAACGCCTCGCATAACACACCGTCGTTTCCAATGATTCGCGTCGCATTGAGCTTGGACTCAGTGATAGCGCGTACTGTATCCAGGGAGCCGCTACTATCCTTCACTCCAACAATGTTGTCGTGGGATTGGAGAAGATCCATGGTCGTTTCAACTTCAAGGCCAGATGTGAACTGCGGAAGATTATAGAGAAGCACCGGCACGCTGAGTTGATCCGCAACTGCAAGTGAAAACGAGCGAAGGTCGTCCTGCCGATAAGGGAAAAAGCTTGGCATTGACAGCAACACACCGTCTGCGCCGCTATCGGCTGCAATCTTTCCTCGTAGAACGGCACCGCGCACATCGCCCGCGCCAATGCCAACCAGAAGTCTTTTGGAGGGAGCTATCTTTCGTGCGATGCTGAGCGACTCCGCCAACTCCTCCGGAGTCGAGAATGGAAACTCACCCGTCGCTCCATTGATGGCATAACCAGATACCGTATCGACTGAAAGCGATTCAATCTGTCTTCGCAGATCTACAGTATCCAGCTTGCCCGCTGCATTACGCGGCGCTAAAAGTGCTGCAAAGACGCCAACATATCCCGTCATTCGATAGACCTTCCCAAAAGATGCTCGCCGTCATTAGCGGAACTCTGCTTACAAACTTTTATCTTTTTACCGATCCCTGGTTCCGGTTCGAGATTCGGCATTCAGGCGCAATCAGACATCATTGGTTCAACCGTATCAAATCTGTGTCCCATATGTCGACAATTAAAGGCCGCTTGTCTTTAGATATCCCAAAAACAAGAAACCCGCTTAGATAGCGGGTGATTTATATCGTTGATTGGACGTTACCGGGATTTCTGGCGGAGAGTGGGGGATTCGAACCCCCGATAGAGCTTTTGACCCTATAACGGTTTAGCAAACCGCCGCCTTCAGCCACTCGGCCAACTCTCCGAACCCAATGTGAGAACGGGTATAGCGTGATTATAACGTGAGCCCTGAAATTCCGTGCTGAATATCGGTTTTCCAGACGTTGAAGCTCAGGGATGAATCCGGCCTGCCACGACCCGCACGCCGGATTGCATGGTTTACCTGACTGGCGCAGCCTTCAAGCCGCTCTCTACCTGGTTATCGATATAGCGCTGCTGCGCCTCAAGGACCTTGGCACGAGCAAACGAAGCATCCCGCCACCCCTTCACTTCGACCCGCTTGCCCTCGAGGTCCTTGTAAATCGAGAAAAAGTGGGTCATCTCTTTAAGGATGTGCGGATAGATCTCGGAGAAGTTCCAGACGTCTTTGTAGCGGGGATTGCCTTTGCCGACTGCTAGCACCTTTTCGTCTCCCAAGCCCTGATCGCGCATCTCGAGCAGGCCGATCGGACGAACCTCCATCACGCAGCCGGGAAAGCTCGGAGTATCGACCAGCACCAGCACGTCGAGCGGATCGCCATCGTCGCCCAGTGTAGAAGGGATAAAGCCGTAGTCGCCGGGGTAATGGACAGGGGAGTAGAGGTTGCGGTCGAGGCGGAAGACGTGGAGTTCCTTGTCGTACTCGTATTTATTGATTCCCTCAAGAGGAATTTCGATAACGGCGTTGATCACTTCGGGCGATTCTGGGCCCACAGGAAGCTCAAGATAGTTCGGCATAAGGGTAGAAAAAAATGTCTCGTTTCAAAAAATAACTTGCAGTGCCCTGTTGATTGCCCTGAAAGAGGGCCGCTGCGACTATTTCAGACTGGTGTCTCAGGAATAGAAACGGCACCATGTCTATAATCAAACAAGATGAAGGCCCATGTCTATGTCACGCTGAAACGAACGGTATTGGATGCCCAGGGGCAGACGATTGCGGATGCTCTGCGCCGGATGCAGTACCAAGGTGTCGCCGATGTGCGACAGGGAAAATACTTTGTTCTGACCTTGAACGATGGTCTGAAGGCCGTCGATGCCGAGGCTGAAATTGCTCGAATCGCTCGAGAGGTGTTAACGAATCCCGTGATCGAGGACTACAGCTTTCGCTTAGAAGACTGAAAATAACCAGCTTGATGATCGCAGTGCATTTTTTTGCGTACTTTCAGAGCAAACGAAGCGGTGTAGTTCGCATCTAAATCTTCCAGCACGGGAGTTTCCGGATAGCTGAGTAGAGGCTTTCTCCTGTGGCGTTGTGTCTCCAGAAATTCAACTGACGCAACGGATTTTTGGGGGTTCAGCAAGATGCAGATAGCGGTCGCATTGAGGGTCTCATTGTCTTCAAAGAGAATCCTGAATGCTGCAATGCTGGTAGCTCTTTTTACCACTACCCAGCGAATTGCTTATGGACAGGCTCTTCCAACCGCTCAGAAGACTGGCGACCTTTCAGTTTTCGCGCTCTATTCCCGGCTCACTCCAGATTATGGACCAACAAGCAATAGTGGCCTGACATTTGGGGCAAGCTATCTGCGCTATACGCGCTGGTGGCTTAATCCGGCGGTCGAGTTTCGTGCCAAAATTGCCAACGGCACCACAGTGGACGAAAAAACGATTGGCGGGGGGATCCGATTGGAAAAACAATTCGGTAAATATCATCCTTACGCCGACTTTCTTGTGAGTGCCGGCTCAATCAACTTCCATTTGAAAAACCCTCCGATTCTTCCAGATGGCAAGCCCTATCTCTCGGACGGAACGGTCGTATATGCCTTTGGCGGTGGCCTCGACTACGATTTAACCTCTAAGTTTGCCTTTCGCGGCGACTATCAGTACGAGAAATGGTATCTGGATAAGAACCCGGGTACGCCACTTCACCTCACTCCGAATGGTTGGAGCCTGGGTGTGGTCTACCGGATTTCACCTCGCCCTTTTAGCCGATAAACGGCCCAGATAGGAAGCATCGATATAGCTTGGTGCTAGGCTCAAAAGGGAGAGCAATGGCAAACCTTTTAAGCAAAGCACCAACTGCAAGTGCTTCCATGGAAGCAACGAATAAGCATATGACGAGCACGAGCCGGTTTGTGCGGGCCTGCCTGCGGCAGCCTGTGGACAGAACTCCTGTATGGCTGCTCCGCCAGGCCGGGCGATACATGCCGGAGTATATGGCAGTCCGGAAGCATCATTCTTTGCTGGAGATATGCAGAACGCCTGAGATTGCGTCTGAAGTTACGATTACGGCTGCTGAGCGGTTGGGGGTCGACGCCGCCATCATCTTTGCCGATCTTTTGCTGCCCTTTACCCCAATGGGTGTTGACTTCGAGTTTCTCGCTGGCGAGGGTCCGGTTGTTCATTCGCCCGTGCGCACTCTTGAGCAAGTACGAGCTCTTCGAACTGATCGCGTGGGAGAACTGGCTTACGTCGCCGAAGCAATAGACCGGGTGGCACGACACTTCTCTTCTCCGCGGGCTGACGACGATCAGCTTGGCATCATCGGATTCTGCGGCGCCCCATTTACCCTGGCGAGCTACATGATCGAAGGCGGGTCCTCTCGCAACTACGTTGAAACCAAGCGCATGATGTACGGTGACAGCCTTGCCTGGCCATTGCTGATGGAAAAGCTGGTTGAGGTCCTGGTGGGGTATGCAGCGCAGCAGGTCGAGGCCGGCGCGGACGTGATACAGATATTCGATAGCTGGGCTGGAGCACTCAGCGTGACGGATTACCGCGAGTACTGCCTGGGACCATCGACGGAGCTTGTGAAGAGAATCCAGGCCCTCGGCGTACCGGTAATTTACTTTGGCGTCGATACGGCATCGCTTCTACCGGCGATGCGCAAGACAGGGGCGGACGTCATTGGCCTCGATTGGCGTATTCCTTTGAACGAAGGATGGAAGGCTATCGGCGAAGGGTGCGCGGTGCAAGGCAATCTCGACCCAATTGCCTTGTTCGCTCCTGAAGACGTGCTGCGTGCGCGCGTGCGCGAGGTGATCGAGGCGGCGGCGGGAAGACCCGGGCACATCTTCAACCTGGGCCACGGCATCGTTCCTGGCACTCCGGTAGAGAATGTTATTAAGACAGTGCAGTGGGTGAAGGAGTTCACCGCGCGATGAGCAAGGCTGTGCTTCTGCTGGCACACGGGACGCCGAATGTTCTGGGCGAGATGGCCGAGTACCTTGGCAAGGTGACAGGCGGCCGTGCATTGCCCGATTCCGTCGTCGAAGAGCTGAAGCATCGATATGCACAGATTGGACTGGCGGACATCCCAGGAGCGGAGCCTCCACCGCTGACGAAGTGGTCGCTCGCTCAAGGAAACCTGCTGCAAGAGACCCTTGGCGATACTCCCGTCTATGTGGCCATGCGTAACTGGCATCCCTATATCGCCGATGTTGTGGAGACTATGCGGGCCGACGGCGTCACGCACATTCGCGCGATTTGTCTTGCGCCGCAGAACTCGCGAACCAGCGTTGGGCTGTACCGCCGCGCATTGATGACAGCGGCGGCCGGCATGGAGGTGGAGTTTGTTGCCGGCTGGGCGGAGCACCCGCTGCTGGCGCAGGCATTCGCCGAGAAGCTATGGCCTGTCTGGGCGGAGGCCTGCGCCGAATCGGGACAACGGGTTCCCGTACTGTTCACTGCCCACAGTGTTCCCTGCCGGACGATCATGACCGGCGAGGCGTCGATTGCTGGCGCGCGTCCGGGTACTCCGATGCAAAATACGCCCGATCCATACCCGGTAGAGGCCAAGCGCACTGCGGCCATGGTTGCCGAGCGACTTGGTGTTGTTGGCCTGAACGAAGGCGATTGGTACTTCGCCTTCCAGAGCCAGGGCGTAAGCGGCGGTCCATGGATAGGACCAACGGTTGAAGAGACCCTGACCGCTTTGAAAAAAGAAGGGCATGTTGGCGTTGTTATACAACCGGTTGGATTTCTCTGCGATCACGTCGAGATCCTATACGACATCGATATCGCCTTTCGTGAGCTCGCCGCAGAGCTCGGACTCAAGCTGTGGCGAGCGGAGAGTTTGAACGACTCTCCCATACTGGTTCGTGCACTGGCCGATATTGCTTTCGAGGCTGATATCGCACTGCTCGACGATTCCCAGGCTGTGAGGGCTGTGTGAGACGAGTAGCGATCATAGGCGGAGGCGTGGCTGGAGTTACGGCTGCCTGTGAGCTCGCTCGACTTACGTGTCATGACCACAAAAATATTGACGTAACGCTCTATGAAGCCACCTCACGGCTTGGCGGCATCGTGGAGACTGTACGCGAAGGCGGGTTTGTCATTGAAGGCGGCCCGGATGGCTGGGTCAGCGAGAAGCCGTGGGCACGCGAGTTGGCCGTAGAGCTGGGAATGGCCGACGAGCTTATCCACTCGAACGATGAAGGGCGAAAGACCTATGTCCTGATCGACGGTGTCCTCAAGGCTATGCCGGATGGGATGCGCATGATGGTTCCCGGCAACCTGGCGGCACTCGATGCCTCTGAATTGTTCAGCGCCGAGGCAAAGCAGGCATATCGCAATGAGATGGCAAGGGCAGACGCGCTGAAAGCTGCTGCCCCTACGCATGACGAGAGCGTAGCCGAGTTCGTGAAGCGCCACTTCGGTGAAGAGGTACTGACGAAGATCGGCGCGCCGCTGTTGAGTGGCGTGTTCGGTGGCGATGTCACCAGGCTGAGTGTCCGCGCGGTGATGGCGCCGTTTGTCGCGATGGAACGGGAGCATGGCAGCTTGATCGCGGCGTTGCACCTAAAAGAATCATCTCAGAAACAAGCTGCGATCTTTACTACGCTCCGAAATGGGCTGGGAACGTTGATCGACAGAATGGTGGCCACGATTCCGCAGGGGTGGGTTCAGCTTGGCGCAAGAGTGGCTCAGCTTGAACGCGATCAGGATAGTTGGTGGGTGAGCGCATCGTCGGGCCATGGACCGGAGGAGCGCGAACGCTTCGATGCGGTCCTGCTGGCAACGCCGGCCCATATTGCAGCGCAACTGCTGACGCCAGTCGATGCGCGCGCAGCGGAGCTTATGCAGATGGAGGCCAGCTCAGCCGTTGTTGCGGGCTTTGGCTTCGATCAAGCTGCCCACATCAAGCTTCCTCCTGGTTTCGGCTTTCTCGTGCCACCGGATTCCAACGCGAACAGTCTTCTGATGGCGTGCACATTCATGGATCAGAAGTTTCCTGGCCGTGTTCCCGCAGGCGGAAGATTGCTGCGAGCCTTCTTTGGCGGAAGAGCTGCCGAACGCTTGATGTGCTGCGGAAACGATGAAGTTGCTGCCGTTGCGAGAATGGAGCTTGCGCATATCCTCGGTCCGCTGCCTGAGCCGCGTGTCACTGTCGTGCGACGGCTGCCGCTATCGCTTCCGCAATATGGCGTAGGCCATCTGGAACGCATGGCGGACCTCAGTGCACGAATCGACAAGCTGGGAGATCTGTGGCTTCTGGGCAACGGATATCGCGGTGTTGGGCTGCCCGACCTGATCCGGGATGCTCGCGCAGCCGCACAACAACAACTAGCGCACACAATTCAGTAGCTTCGCCGGAAGCTATCCTCCGAAGTGGTACGTCACTCCGGTTGCAATGCGGAGATTGTTCTGCGTGTTATTTGTCGCGTTCGGTATCCGCGTGTAGACGTAGTCGACCTCGATGATGTTGATGCCCCACTTTGGCTTGATCTTCGTACTGACACCGCCTCCCCCCATCACTCCGAACGATTGGCGATTGATGTCGAACCGAAAGTTGACGTCCTCTTTTGCACCACCAAGCATCACCTCACCGTAAGGGATCCACCGCGTATGGTTGCGGTAGGTATACCGTGGCCCAAACAGATAGTTGATGATCATGATGTTCTGGCTGGTGTTGTTGACGTGGCTGGCATGGGCGACAGCGATATCGGCGAGCACGCTCCAGGCTGGCGTGATGTTCATCAGGAAGGTCCCGCTGCCGCCGTTCATGTTGAAGCAGCCGCATTGCCCCGGAGGCGCGTTGGCGCGGAAGAAGTTGTAGTTCCCTCCGACCTCAAATCTCTGGACGTCGTCGGTGCCATAACTGGCAGGCATCGCCTGGCCATGGAGGGCCCACGGTAGCGCGAGCAAAGCGATCAGCAAAACGGTTTGACGAAGATGCATCCGATATCTCCTACTGCACAACCAGTGTTGCCGTGGCTGAGTGTTGAATAGTTCCCTCGGTCCCGGTGACGGTTACCGTATACGTGGTCGGTTTGAGTGCAAAGTAGCCGCCAGCGCATCCTGTCAGTGACGCTACCGGTAGCAGCGATCCTGCCAGTAATAACAGAGCAATCAGCAGCTTTGGCATTCTGCGGCGGTAGCGGCGTACGGCTCCAAGACCGACGAGCCCCAGAACACCGAGAGCGATCGACGATCCACCCGGTGAACCTGGACGTTCAGGCGTGCGGTTGGAGGCCTGAAGCGATGGGCTCGTCTTCAGAGTCAAGGTAACCTCAGTGCCGCCTGCACCGCCGTTCACCGACGCGGGAGAGAAGGTATAGTCCGTCCCCGTTGGCAGGCCGCTTACCGTCAGATTGACGTTGCTCAAGAATGTTGTCGTTCCCACTGGGGTCAAGGTGAACTTGTAGGTCGCCGAATCTCCCGGGAAGACCTCTGCGCTGGCTGCCCCTGTGTTCTTGTTCGTGAAGTCATGAATAAGAACCGCGACTGGAGCCGATGTGCTGGTGAGGAAGCTCGTATCACCCGAGTAGACGGCAGTAATCTGGTGCGACCCGCCTGAGAGCGTGCTGATAGAAAGCGCCGCCGTTCCGCTCAACTGGAAACCAACTACCGTGCCATTGGTGCTGAGCGCCACTGTGCCGAGAACCGTCGTGCCCTCAAGGAAGGTAACAGTGCCCGTAGGCGTGGGAGCCGTCGATGAAACAACAGCAGTGAAGGTGACTGGGCCGTTGATAAGCGACGTTCCACTTCCCACGCTGAGCGTAATCGTCGTGGGCAGCTTGCCTATCACTTGCGACAGCACAGGAGAGACCGCGGGGTTATAGCTGGAGTCTCCACTGTAGTTGGCGGTGATTGGATGTGTGCCGATCGTAAGCGTCGATATGCTCAGGGTAGCGACACCTGCTCCGCTGATAGCTCCCGTACCAAGGACGGTAGATCCATCATGGAAGGTCATCGTTCCCGTCGCGCCCGCGGGAACCGAGGCCGTAAAGATCACTGCCTGGTTCAATGCTGCGGGATTCGCCGACGAAGTCAGCAGGACGGTTGGCGTTACAACTCCAACCGTGACAATTGTTGCAGGCGACGTCGCGGCGTTGCTTGTTGCAGTCTCCGCTACAGACGCTGTAATCGGGTTGGAGCCGAGCGGAAGCGACGGTACGGTCAACGTTGCAACGCCATTAACCACGGGAGCAGTGCCGAGCACAGTCGATCCATTCGAGAAGATGATCGGGCCGGTCACTCCCGAAGGAACCTGCTCGGTGATCGTCACCGGCGTATTGGGATTTGGATTGGTACTCGACACGCCCGGCGCCGGAAGTACAGGGGTGGTCTTGATAATAGTGACTATCGTTGCCGGCGACGTTGCGGGATTGTTATTTGCGTCACCCGGCGTAGAGGCAGTGATGGGATTACTGCCGATCGGAAGGTTTGAGACCGTGATGGTTGCCGTGCCATTTACTACAGGCGCAGTACCGATGGGCGTTGAACCGTTGTAGAAGGTGACCGGCCCGCTGACTCCTGGGGGCACTGTCTCTGTAATTGTCTCGGTGCCACCGTAGGTTTGGGTTGGATTGGAGACCACGGGAGCTGGCAGGATCGGCGTAGTTTTGCCCACATTCTGCACTAGGGGAGCTGAAGTGGCGGTGTTGTACGTTGTATCGCCGCCGTAGACTGCGGTGATGGTATGTGTTCCTGAACTCAGCGTGCTATCGGTAATAGACGCTTGACCGCCGACTACATTCGCCGTTCCAAGCGAAACGGCTCCATCCATAAAAGTGATCGAACCGGTTGCCGCCGAAGGCACAGTCGCCGTAAAGATAACAGCCTGATTCGCAGCGGAGGGATTGATCGATGAGGTGAGCGTGACCGTCGGCGTAAGCTTTCCAACGGTAACAATTGTGGGAGCCGAGGTTGCCGCGTTGTACGTTGACGTTGCGGGAACAGACGCTGTGATCGGATTGGAACCGATTGGCAGCGAAGGCACCGTGATCGTAGCGACTCCGCCAACGATTGGAGCAGTGCCAATTACAGTCGAGCCGTTAGAGAACGTCACCGATCCTGTAACGCCCGGCGGCACCTGCTCGGTGATGGTCACAGGCGTGTTGGGGTCGGGATTGGCGTTGGAGACTGTTGGCGGCGGCAGGACAGGCGTGAACTTCTGAACAACCTGTGCGAGCGGAGCTGACGTTACTCCGTTATTGTTTGGGTCACCACTGTAGGTCGCCGTGATGGGATGGCTGCCAACTGTCAGCGTCGATATTGTGATCGCCGCGGTACCGCCCACAACTGCACTGCTGCCGAGCGCCCCTGCGCCATCGAAGAAGGTAATCGTGCCGGTCGCCGTTACTGGTACTGTAGCTGTGAAGGTTACAGGCTGGTTGAAGGTTGAAGGGTTGAGCGATGAGATCAGAGAGATGGCTGGAGTTGCCTTGGATACTGCCTGCGTGGTCGAGCCGCTGGCGGGGTTGTTGTTTGTATCACCGCTATAGTTCGCAGTGATGGTGTCAGTGCCAATGGGAAGTATCGTTGTCGTGACACTTGCTGCGCTCGTTGCCGGATTGATCGTAGCGGTGCCGAGGGCCGTAACTCCGCTCGTGAACGTCACCGTTCCTGTTGTCCCGGGGGGAAGGGTTGCCGTGATCGTCACAGGATCGCCGTAGTTGCTTGGGCCGGAGGTCGTCACGGCCACCGGGGGAGTAGCCTTGGACACAACCTGCGTGGTTGATCCGGTAGCGGCGCTGTAGGTGGTATCGCCGCCGTAGTTTGCGGTGATGATGTCATTCCCCACGGGAAGCGCCGAATAGGTAATGACCACAGTACCGCCGGCTGATACGGGTCCTGAACCGAGAGTGACTCCACCGCTGGTGAAGGTGATCGTTCCTGTTGCACCCGCCGGCACCGTGGCTGTAATCGTAACGGGATTGCCATAAACACTAGGCCCGGAAGTTGTCACGGTAATCGTGGTTGCGCCATGGTTGACCGTCTGAACCAGGCTTCCGGTTGCCGTGTTGTAGTTTGCGTCGCCGCTGTAAACAGCAGAGACCGTGTCCGACCCGAGCGGGAGCGTCGACGTTGCAACGGTTGCGACTCCATTGCTCACCGTTGCTGTCCCGAGTACGGTGGCGCCATACGAGAACGTCACGGTCCCTGTCGTCGAGGTAGGAAGCGTTGCCGTGAAGGTGACCAGTTCACCGAAAGCCGATGGGTTGAGCGACGATGACAGGTTCAACGCAGGAGATGTCTTCGAAACTGCCTGAGATGTCGTTCCAGATGCAGGATTGTTGTTGCTGTCGCCGGCATAGTTGGCCGTGATGGTATCGTTGCCGACTGGCAGGACCGTCGTTGCGATCGTCGCCACTCCATTGGCGATGGTCCCCGTTCCCAGGTTTGTGGCGCCGTAGGTAAATACAACGGAGCCGCTGGTGTTTGTCGGCAACGTTGCGGTAATTGTTACAGAGCTTCCGAACGTGCTGGGGCCGGATGTCGTCAACGTTAGCGTTGGAGAGTTTTTCGATACCGTCTGGGTAAGCGATGCGGAAGAAGTATTGTTGTTGCTGTCTCCGTTATAGACCGCGGTAATGGTGTCGCTGCCAACGGGAAGCGAAGAAGTTGTCAACGTTGCCACGCCACTATTGACGGTAGCGGTGCCAAGCACGCTAGTTCCGTCGCTGAATGTGACCGTTCCTGTAACCGAGGACGGCAGCGTATCGGTGAATGTAACCGAAGTTCCAAAGACGGACGGATTCACCGACGAGGTAAGCGTCGATGTGGGTGACGCCTTGGAGACAGTCTGCACTACCGATCCGGTTGCTGTGTTGTTGGAGGCGTCGCCACTGTAGTTTGCGGTGATCGTATTGCTCCCAACGGGGAGAATGGAGGTAGAGATGGTAGCAACGCCGCTCGCTATCGTGGCGGTTCCCAGTGCCGTGGCTCCGTTTGTAAAGGTCACGGTACCCGTTACCGAGTTCGGCAGAGTGGCGGTAACTGTCACCGCGGCCCCATAAACACTTGGACCGGAAGTTGTCACCGACATAGCCGGATCAGCTTTATTGACGACCTGATTGAGAGTCTGCGACGCTGTGTTGTTGTTTGTGTCTCCACCATAGGAAGCAGTGATGGTCGCGCTTCCAACAGGAAGCGCAGACGTCGTCAGGGTAGCGATGCCTCCTGCAAGCGTGCCCGTTCCTAGAACCGTTGCTCCGTTTGTGAACGTTACCGTCCCGGTAGCGTTGTTCGACAGCGTAGCGGTGAAGGTGACAGCCTGCCCAACCGTCGACGGATTGAGCGACGAGGCGAGCGCGACAGATGGCGTCGCTTTGCCAACAACCTGGGGCAAGGTAGCGACGGACGCGTTGTTATTCCCATCGCCGCTATAGGTCGCCGTGATCGTGGAGCTGCCCGTCGGCAACAACGATGTCGTCAGCGTAGCGATGCCGTTCGTGACCGTTGCCGTACCTAGAGTTGTTGAATCGGAGGTGAAGGTTACGGTTCCAGTAACCGTAGATGGAAGCGTGTCGGTAAATGTTACGGCGCTTCCAAATACAGACGGATTCGCCGACGAAGTAAGAACCGACGATGGGCTCAACTTTGTCACGGCTCGCGTAGTCGTCGCACTTCCCGAGGTATAGCTGGTATCACCGGCATAGCTGGCCGTGATCGTGTTGTTGCCAACAGGAAGAACCGTTGTCGTGACCGAGGCCGATCCTCCGCTGATTGTTGCCGTCCCAAGATTTGTCGCACCGCTGGTGAAGATAACCGAGCCGGTGGCATCGGATGGTACGGTTGCTGTAATGGTTACGGTCGAAAGGTAAGTGCTCTGCCCCGAAGTTGTGACTGACATCACAGGCGCTACTTTGTTCACTACCTGCGTAACCGTCTGCGATGTTGCTGCACTGTAAGTGCCATCGCCACCGTAAGCGGCCGTGAGGTTATGCGAACCAACCGAAAACGTGGAGACTGTGATCGAAGCAGTGGTTCCGGAGATAGCCGCCGTTCCCAGGACTGTTCCACCATCTTTGAAGGTTACTGTTCCTGTTGCGCCAGAAGGAACTGTAGCTGTCAGCGTCACTACCTGACGATAGTTCGAGGGATTGGGATTTGTTGCAAGCGACACACTCGAAATCGTGATTGAGACTGTGCTCGAGGTGCTGGTGTTGTAATTTGTGTCGCCAGGATAAACCGCCTTAAGAGAGACGTTGCCCGGCGTAAGCGACGTCGTTGTCAGCGTTGCGATGCCGCTGCCAAGCGTGCCTGTTCCAATCTGCGTCGCCCCGCTGTAGAAGACCACCGATTGTCCATCGGTCGTCGTTGTCGGTGGGCCGACAGTATATGGACTTAGCGTTGCCGTCAGCGTGACGGGCTGTCCGGCTACGGCTCCGGAAGCTGGGGAAACCGTCAAAGCCAGTGTTGTGGGCGTAGGAGCAGCAAGAAGAGGAACCGTTGAAGAAAGACTGGAAAGATAGATCGTATCGCCAGAGTAGCTCGCGGCCACGTTGTGAATGCCGCTGCCCAATGGAAAGACCGCCACACCGGTTAGCGCAACGGAGTCCGCCGCCTGTCTCACCTCGCTTAGCGCGACAGCAGCTCGCGGATTCTGGGCATCGGTCCCAATAAGGTCGGCGTTGCCATCATTGTTATAGTCACCAGCATTGACGGCATAGGTTAGATTGAACCCTCCGATCACCGGCTCGTTATAAGCCTGAAATGTTCCATCCCCATTCCCGAGATAGACCAATGCTCCATAGCTCCCACCGGCGATGATGTCCGCTTTGCCATCGCCATTCACGTCCGCCAGATGCGGATCGGAAGGGATGTCCGAAACATAGGAAACTGGCGACTGGAATGTCCCATTGCCGTTGCCAATCAGCACAAACATACTGTTGGAGGTATGTGGCGCGGGTTGACCTGCGTCAAGCATGACCGTTGAAGAGATGATGTCCGGGATATTGTCACCGTTCGTATCTCCTGTGGTCAGAAACTCGCCAACCTGCGAGGCCAGCAGGGTTGGCGATCTGAATGTTCCATCGCCCTTCCCCAAAGCGATGTACAGGTCCGAAAGATTGCTTGCCGGAGCCGATGTCTTAATCACATACGCAAGATCGTCCTTGCCATCTCCATTGAAATCGGCGGCGACAATATCACCCGTAAACCTCGGGGGACTGACTACAGTTACAGGCGACTGGAACGTCCCGTTCCCATTGCCGAGCATGATCTTTACATCCTTCAACGTCTTATCCGTGAGCGCGATGTCGAGAATGCCATCGTTATTGAAATCACCGATGGTCAGTCCGGCAAGGTCACCTGTCGATTGCCACTGCGGAGACTGGAACGAGCCATTGCCGTTGCCCAGAAGAAGCGCCACGCCTCCATTCACACCATCCGAGCATCCCAGGGCGACATCGATATTGCCGTCTCGATTGAAGTCCGCGAGCAGTATCTTCACCGCAATGTTCGGCGACGAAGAGAGCGAAGGGCATCCAGGATAGTTGACCTTTGGCTGAAAGGTGCCATCGCCATTGCCAAGCAGAACAGTAATCACCTGGTCCGCGTCGCCTGTTACAACGTCGAGATTGTTGTCGCCGTTCAAATAGGATGAGGCAACAACCACAGAACGTGTCGTCGTCAGACCATCGCCTATCGCAAAAGGAGAGTTTGGGGCCCGAGTGAAGTTGTTGGTCAACACAGGCGAGCCCAGGTTCTGCGTTCCAAGGATATTGTTGCCAACGCTTGCATCAAGAAACTGCACGGAGCCACTTGGCCCGGGAGAAGTGATTGCGCCCACGCCGGTCACAGTTGACGCCAGCGTGTAGTTGCCCACCGCACCAGACGACGCAAGCGCTGTGCTCGAACCGTAAGTTCCCTGCACGGCATAGCTCACCGTGTTCGACGTGCTGGACGCATACGTTGCATTGGCGCGATAGACAGCCTTGTAACTGTGGGTGCCCAATGCGCCGCTACCGATCTTGACCACCGCCGTCGCGGATGACGCCGTAAGCTGCACCTTTGCAAGTAGCGCTGAATTATTTTCGCAGTACGTAGCACTGGCATCGCAGAACATGACCAGTCCCGCGGTGACTGGAGATCCTCCCGAGGTGACCGTCGCCGTCAAAGTAATCGGCGTCTTGTATGGCACGCTGGTCGACGAGATAGCCAGAGTTGTCGTCGTAGACGCGGCATACGCCGCTACTCCGCTGAATATCGAAAGCAGCGCAAGAATCGCAAAAAAGCGAAGTTTGCAAGAGACAGGCAGAGATACAATTCGGGTCCTGGAACTTGTAGGGGAGGTCATGCGGGTTCCTTGGGGGCACGAGGTAACGAATACTTAGTGACGCGTGTTTAAGCTACTGTTCCCTTAATGGCCACAGGTATTACCCGAAAGTTGCAACGCAAATTGGCGTCAAATAAGGAGTTTGGAAGCAAAGATGAAAACCCGCATCTCCGGTGCGTCCGCAGCATGCTCCTGTAACAAGAACAAATAAGAATGGCAATCCAAATGCATCGCTGGGAAGACTTGCCATTCAACAGGATGACGATCGCAGAGCAATCTGGCTTGACCGTATTGAGGTATCGTTGACTGAACGATATCTTTTTTTGAGGTGAATGGCGTGCGTTGGATTGCGGCAGCCTGTGTCTCGGTAGTTTCCATCTCGGTGTTCGCGCAGAACCAGAAAGCGCAGGACAACATCGTCCACCTGAACCAGGTTCAGGTCATTGGAACCCACAATAGCTACAACATGGGCTTTGCCCCGAGCGAAGCAAAGTATTTTTCGGAGCACTATGCGAAGGCCTATCACGGCCTCGAGTACCATCACCAGACATTGACCGAGCAGTTGAACGCGGGTGCCCGGCAGTTGGAACTCGACATCGTGCAAGACCCACAGGGCGGCCGGTTCGCTCACCCCAGGATCGTTGAACTGACAAAGCAGGAGGGTCTGCCTGCGGACACTGACTTCGATCCGCAACATGCCATGATGAAGCCCGGCTTCAAGACGCTGCATCTTGGCGACCTGAATGAACGCAGCAGTTGTCCTCTGTTTGTAGATTGCCTTCGTGAGATACGCCGATGGTCGAAGGCACACAAGCGCCACGTACCGCTGTTCCTTCTGATCGAAGACAAACAGGGACGTGTGAGCCAGTTGCCCGATGCAGTGACAGCAGAGCCGTGGACCGCCGCTACCTGGGACGCGATGGATACTGAGATACGCTCCGTCTTCAAAGAGAACGAGATGATTACGCCTGACCAGGTGCGTGGAGGCTATCCCTCGCTTGAGGCAGCAGTACTCGCTGGCGCATGGCCGACCCTTTCGAAAGCACGCGGCAAGGTTGTCTTTCTGCTCTATAACCGCAAGTCAGCTCCCGGTTACCTTGCCGGACACGCGATGATGAAAGGCCGTGCGCTCTTCGTGAATGGGCGCCCCGGTGAACCCGAAGCTGCATTTGTCGAACAGGACGCCGGCAAACCAGACGAGATCAGCGCATTGGTGAAGAAAGGCTACCTTGTGCGATCGCGCTCGGATTACAACACCGACCAGGGAAGAAATAACGACACGACGCGACGCGACGAGCTGCTCTCCAGCGGAGCGCAGATGATCAGCACTGACTTTCCTGTCAGCGAGCCCGCTCCATGGACCGGATATACCGTCGGCATCCCAGGCGGCTTGGCGGCAAGGTGCAATCCCGTGAATGCTCCCGCGACCTGCAACAATTCACTGATGGAAGGCACAACCACGAAAGAGCCATCACCCTCTCACAAGCCATAGCCGTCCAGGGGAGACAAGGCTTCCAGGCTGAATGGCAGGCGGCTGCATCGGTAAGAAGGATGGATGTTTGTCGCAAGCGTTGCGCCATGTCATATTCGGAACTCCTGCCATCGGGCGGGTGGCCCATACATCAACCCAGCCGATACCTCGGGTACCCCATTCATGCGGGTTGATCGCATAAGTGGTCTTTCGCGCGGAAGCGCGAACCGATAGAATCCCTTCAACGATGAGGTCGGCCGCCGGCAATATGATGAGCGATGGCCTGACGCACACCTACGTCTACTGACCTGCTCCCCGGCCAGTTCATTTCGAAGAACTGAACCAGTTCATCGCGTCTTTTTGCCAACTCGAAATTGGATATGCTCTTCGGTTTCTCTCTTCTGAACCGGCTTTCGAACTCGCAAATAAGGCCTATTTACTGTACGTTTCGCAGAATTCCACCGAAAAGGCCAAATTGCTCAGAATGCTGTTTTCGAACTGCTTCGTAGACGCCGTAAGTGTAACGCCCGCCTACAGAAAACCGTTCGATATCATCTTCAAAAGGGCAAAATCTGAAGAATGGTCGGGACGACTAGATTCGAACTAGCGACCTCACCCACCCCAATCCTCTAAAATACGCAATTTCAGCAACTTAGGTGCACTAAACAAAGCGCTAAAGAGCGGAGAAGAGCCCGACGAAACGCTTATTGGACCCGCAAATGGACCCACGTTTACGGTTCGCATCAACGCGACACGGACGGCAAAGCGTGGGGAAACTCGGATTCAACACTCCACACGAAAATACAAGGCCCTGAATCACCTTGGGATTTTTGAGCCTCTGGGCTTGCTCATGTTCTGAATCTCAAATACGACTACTGAAGTATACGTCTTGTCCCGTACTTCCTTTTGTAGCGAATATACGCTCTGAAAGGATGGCGCGGGCGGCTGCCGTTGCAAACGGGTCCCAACGTCACCAGGACCTCGATACGGGTATTACTCATAGAGCCGCTGTGTGTCAGCTATTATCTGGCGATAGGGAGCCAGTAGCCCTGGCTTCTTGATCGTTTCCCATAATTTCAAGGCATTTGTCGCGGACTGTCTGGCTTCACTCGTCATCCCAGCTCGGTATTGCGTAAGACCGAGTGTTGACCAGGCTCTGGCAAGGTCCAGCGTCTGCACTTCCGTGTGCGGAGTCTGGTTGGCAAACTGTTCCGCTTCGTTTAGCCCGTGGTTTGCGAGGTCCAACGCTGGTGCCGTGTTGCCACTTGATGCTTCAAGGACCGCTAGACTCTGTTCGCTGGCGAGATACTGACTAAGAATTGACGCATTCCGCGCATCAAGAAAGGGCTGGATCACGATGATTGATCTCTGGTAAGCCGCCGCCGCCCTGTCGCGATGTCCCAGCGCCTCCAGACGATGGCCCTGATATTCGAGAACAAGGGAGGCCTGACCTGCGGTGTCGGAAGATTTTGGATTGGACTTCAAAATGGGGTCGAGCAGACCAAACGATTCCTCCAGCAGAGACAGCGATTCCGTAATTCCATTTGGATCAGGATCAACCGTACCGAGCCGGCTGAGGCTCATCGCCAGGTCATCGATGTCTCCCTGAGTCCACACATTGGATTACGTCTCATACAAGCTGACTATCTCCTCACTTTACTGCCAACAGCGTCAACAGCCGCCAGAACAACTTCAGCGCGAAAACAGGAATCGTCATACACTTCGGTCCGAAGTGATATAGCGAGATCCTGAAAGTGGCATCTCTATCTAGAGAGCTGGTCGATCAAGCTGCCGCAAGGTCACCCACCCAATGCGTCCTATTCCTGCGCTGCGATTCCTAGAACAGTAGATGCTCAACTCGGCAGTGCGAGAAGAATCAGAGATGCAAGACCGCTTGCGATTCCGATACCAAGAAGAAGGCTCAGCCGCTCACGAAACACAAATACACCTACCATTACCACTAAAATCAGGCCACCTCCAACCGCAACAGGAAAAACCACGTAGCCTGGAATTCCCCCCGACATGGCAAGAGCCATACCCGTCTGTCCAAGAACGCTACAAAGTGCCATCAAAATGCCGATGCCAAGTTCCCTTACCGTAGGCTTACCCAAGTGGCGTACAGCAACCGCGAGAGCCAGGATCGAACCAGCCATATACCATATCAATAAATATTTTGTTTCTAGATTCCCAAAGCCCGCACCGGCCAAAACACGAAGCCCATAAGCTCCGAGGCCATTAGTAACAAATGCCACTGCCATGCAACGCTGATACATATTTATGCCTCCGGCATTTGGGCAATGGCAATAACCTCGCCGCTCGCTTCCTCTCGCGCTCTTTCCCGCCAAAGAATAACAAGCGCCGCGACAGCCAACAGCAACCCAACCGCCCGTCGTCTCGTGATTGCTTCGCGGTAGACCACAATCGATAACACAGTGGGGACGGCCATTGAGAGATTAATAACGAGCCAGCTTGTTGATATTTTTCCGTACCGGACTCCACGCTGAAAGCTCAAGATGGCCAGAGAGGCAAGAAGACCGCATGTTGCGGCAGTAACCCATGCGATACGGGGGATATCCAGCACGCCTGCAGCTCCGAAGCGCCAGAAGGAGAGTACGCTCATTACCACAACGCCACCAAGAAAGATAAATAAATTGATGGCCTCTGGCCGGCATCGCCTATGATCCGCCACCTTGTGCAAAACACCGATCATGCCGAGGCTCGCTACGGCCAGAAAAAGAAATCCATAGGGCATTATCATTACCTTTTTAAAGAAGCTCGATGTCATGTACAGCTCGGGGGAGGAAATCGGATCTCTTCAATGCTTCCGCATATCTAACGCCAATTAGACTTCCGTAATACCGAGCTCGCGTTTCAAGTTGCTCAGTTAGCGATCCCATCGTTGAGCCATAGTTTCGACGGGAAGATTTTTCATCCTCTGATTTCGCCTCGACGATATCCGAACTCGATTGGAAGCATCGCCATGCCGCCATCTTCGCCTCAAAAGTTGAGGAAATATCGACGATATCGCTTGGCTCTGAGAGCGATTGGATTACCTCGAAATGGTAAAGAGACCTTGCGAACCATGGCGGTCCTAAATCGGCACTACAACTCCAAGCCGCCTGCCACCATGAGTCGCAGCTCAAGCGCGCCATTGCCCGATGTTGAAAATATTCATTCCAGGAGTGACCAAAGACAATATCCGGTTCGTATTTGCGGATACTTTCAATGCAAAGCCGGTATGTCTCTCGGTTCTCCTGAACTGCGTAATCTGGATAGTGGAAACATTCAAACGACTTCACTCCGAGGATCTTGTGAGCTGCGACAGCTTGAGCCGTGATACGCTCCGCCGCCGTTTCTTTGTCGGCAATATCCGCAAAGTCCTCATCACTATGACCGAAACAAACGACATTTACATCGCATCCCGCATTCGCCATTTTGCGCAATATTCCGCCGAGGGCGATGACACTATCATCGAGATGCGCGCCAAGAACAAGTGCTTTCAATCGAATATCCTCTTTTCGTTACAGAACGAACGATCCAATCTGCAGGACCGATGCTAATTTTTGTAATTCGCGCCGGACGTCGCCGTGAGCGACAACCACATGGTGAGTGACACCACGACGCTGTAGCTCCACTAAGTATTCCTTCACTGGCCGCTCAACCTTGACCAGAGCATGTATCTCTTGGCAAGGAAGGCATGGGTAATCCAGCGCTTCGCCTCCAGAGATTAACATTTGCCATCCTTTCGGCGTATCCAGCATATGGGCCATTGTTACTATTCCCGGACTCATAATGAATTCCATATTGATACCCGCCCCCTGGAAGCCCCATTCTTCCGGGGCGCTGGTTAGCGTTATGCGGTCATCGGAACCCGCGAGCGCAGGTGAGGCCATGCCATGTCCAACAAGCAAGAGCGCGTTGTGAGCAGCATCGTACTGGCCCCATTCGGCCGCCAGCGGTGGATTCCCTGTAAGCCAGTACAGAATGTGCATCATCGTAAGACCAATAATGTCTCCTTCCGACCCAACGAGGTGCTTCCCTTTTTCGAGCATCATACAGGCGCCGAGTCGGGTCGGCGCTCCAGTAGCTTTTTCGATGTGATGCTGCCCTAGCACACACAACGAATCTAGGCGCAAATGTTCAACCAAGCGCTCCATGGCGATCGCCAGCCGTACGGATCTGTACCAATCCTCTTCTTTTGGTCCCTGCTGGCGGAAGCGCCGAACTAGAGTCTTTGCAACCTCCATTGTGTCTTCGTCCTGCACGCCTTCCCACTGCTGAAGAAGATGTGCAAGCTCAACCGTGATGACATTGGGCCCAAGGAAGCCTCGCACTCTGGTCCGGTCATTTTCCAGATCGTACATTCCCCGAAACACATGGCCAACAACACCAATATTTAATTTCTTTAAACGCGCGGCGACGAGATGCACACGAGCTATCCCAGCAATCTCTTCAAACGGACGTTCTTCGGCAAGCGAACCCACCACAATGTCGTATTCTCGCCCCATCTTCGTAAACGTTGCTGAAAGCTGAGCAGTGCCGATCATTGCGCTGTTGCGCATGAGATATTCGTAATTGTCCTGGGGGGTGATGTTCTCTTCCACTTGCGTCGTAAACATCACTACAGGAACATGCGGGATATAGTCGATCGCTTGGAGCGCCATATAGTCGGGCACGTAGGTGCCATCGACAACGATAAGCATCCCGATGTCGGCTTCGGCGAAGGCGCGGCCCGCTCGGTCCGCGCTATCGAGCGTGTCCACTACCCCGGGGTAGATGAGATCCACGTCCTTCCCAAGCCTTTTCGCAATACGTTCCAAGTCATTTTCGACGTCTTGCCTAAATTCCAGAGAGAACATTCGCCAATACTCGAAATAAGCGCATGCCAAAAGCCCCACTTTTAGCTTTTCAGAAATGTTTGGCCTGTTCGACAATATATCTCCGAACTCGGAGCCAATTCCCGCTTCGAACGACACGGTCACATCACTCATTTGTTTGCCTCGTTATTTTCGCTACTAGTGCAAAATCCGGCGCAACTGTAGTACGCCATGTTGATCTGCGTGGTATCCAACCTTCCGAACTGGGCCACAACGTCCACATCCGACCGAAGACGCAGAGAGTATTGCGTTAGGGAAGGAATTTTTAGACCACCAATATCGCCAGGATGATCGAGCCTCAAAGCCCGTACACGCTCCGCGCCGACAATCACCTCGATGCCTTTTACTGGATCTTTGTTTTCAAAATAGAAATCAAGTAAGACCGTCGCCGCAGCAGCATTGGGATTCAAAATCATTAGAGCTTCGTGCGCTTCCATGGGCCCAGAGCCGATTTTCTCGGGGAGATATCCATCAACGAAGTACCAAATCTTTGCGCCGTGCTTTGTCATGGCTAAACTCCAGCAGCGCAGGCGGCGCGAATAGAGGGTGTTAGGGATTCCCAACCAGATTCGGTAATCACAAATCCCTCTTCAATTCGATTAGAGCCCTCCGGGTGTCCGAAGAGACTGATGTCGGAGTTCACGCACATCCCGACGCGTAGCGGATATGTCGCCTTTTCATCCGGATAAGGCGATTCGGCCTCCGCCAAACCAATACCATGCATGGGAGGATACAGATCGTATCGTTCCAGCTTGTGCTTTTGAAATACGCTTTTTACCGCGCGGACCATCTCTCCGGATATCACTCCATTCTTGAGGTAACTCACTTGTATGGTGGAAGCTTCGAATAGTGCACTCAAGAAGCGCTTCTGTGCATCGGTGGCGACACCGGCAACAAAGGGATACTCAACCGTTGCGATGTATCCCTCATACTGAACCGCAAACGCCGCCATCACCATGTCTCCGTCTTGGATGATCTTGCGAGTGGGGCGCCCGATGATTGTGTTTGTCCGCTGGCCGCTACCGAACACGGTAAACGGGATGCTTTCTGCTCCAGCCGCGCGCGCCACGCCTTCTGCCGCACCGGTCGCCTCCAGCTCGCTCTTTCCGGGTACTGCCGATGCCACTAATGCTTCGTATCCGAGGCAGGCGATTCGCCCTGCTTCCCGTAGGCAGGCAATCTCGTTGGCGCTCTTCACCACCCGTAGGTCCCTGAGGATTGAATCTGCTTCGACTATCACGAGTCCTGGAAGCGCATTTTGTACACGATCCAAGATTGGTCCTGGCATATCGAACTTGCCAACGACGCCCAGCCTCTGTCCCCCACGAAGAACGTCGCCAATGATTTGCCGCAAAGAAGAAAACGTGGCTAACGGATACTCAATTTCTTCTGGCACAGAAACGCAGGCAAATTCCTTAATATTTCTGAGGTCGGTCCACGGGCACATCTCTCTGGCGTAGCACTCTCCTTCGGGTGCACCCGCAAAAATGGGCTTCCCCGTCTTGGGAATAAAACAGGCGCCACGCTCAAATATCGGCCAAAAATTGGAAACGTAACGGAGGTTCTCTCTACGGTACTCATCTCCGTAGACCATCAGACCGTCGAGCTTCTGCATGTCGAAAGCTGCTTGTATACGCGAAATGCGGTCTTCGAATTCGGTTTTGGGTATCGTAATCATGTTCTCAGGCGAGCTCCTTTTCATCGAAAAGTACTTCATAGGTTTCATCTAGATTGAGTAACCGAAGTTCGTCGCCTACAGCAGATGTCGCTTCGTGCGCATATGCGATGAGTTGGCGATAGAAGTCGAAGCCACATCCGTCCTCGCACTGGTTTAGCGGAGAAACATGCGCGAGCGTCACAAATGGTATGCCGGCGCGTAGGCACGAATCGAAATCATGTTGCGCCAGTGCCATCGTTGCTTCGAAATCTGTTCGCCGGAGATACCATGTGTATTCGGTAGTCAGCGGGAGCGATCTTATTCCGCTTGAATGCTGAGACCGGTCGAAATCGACACGCGAGATCGGTCGCGGAGCGAGTGGCTTTCCTTGAAGGAGGTCCCACCCCCCTTCCTGTAAATACATCGAACTATCGTAGGAAAACCCTTCTGCGCTCAGCGCAGTAAAGAGATTCTCACACGTCGAAAGGCAAGGAGCTCGAAAACCTCCTATCTTGCGCTCCATCGCATCTTCCAGGATTTGACGTCCTTGGCAAAGCCTTTCCCGAAGCTTGGGAACCGCAAGACCCTCTTCAATCGCTGCTTGTTCTTTCGCCAATCGTTCCCGCGACGCCGATTCGTGAGGCAAGTCCAAAATCATCCGCGGAGGAATACCTGTCTCGAAACGATCATGTTCAAGGCCATGCTGCCCCAGTGCATGTCCCAACGCTACAGCTTGTTTCAAAAGGTCTAGATACCCGGATCTCTCTTGCAGCCGAATCCCTTCTGCACGAGGCACCACAAAGAAAGTTGATCGGATGCCCTCTGATTTAAAGAAACGCAGTAAGGCATGCATGTCCTCTTCAGTGGAGTAGCCTTTGAGGCAAACGTCGTCGACAGTCAAGCAAAATATCATCGTCTCTGTGGTCCGTTCATTTGAATCTGCCATCCGCTGACACGCTAATAAACGCGATAAGGGCGGCCTTTTTATGCTCAGAATAGAAACTTCATCGCAAACTGAATCTGGCGTGCTGTGCCGGCGCTCTGAATTCGCCCGAATGCCGGTGAAACGAGCGTCGGCACTGGATTTGAGAAGTTCGCGTGATTGAATGTATTGAAGAACTCTGTGCGGAATTGAAGGCGTGTGTCTTCCCAGACCCGAATCTCTTTGAAGAGGCCGGAATCCAGATTTACTAAACCTGGTCCCACTAAGACATTCCTGCCAAAATTCCCATATTGACCCGCTGAATTTGCAACAAATGCGCTCGTATTGAAGTACTGAGCAATCATCTGTTCCTGGGATCTTCCAGAAGAAAGAACCGGATTCCCTACAAGATTAGGACGGTCCGAATTGACTGCGGTCAGCGAGTAGTCACGCCCGCTGACTACATTGAATGGCATTCCGCTCTGTGCGCCGAAGATTCCTGACAGGCGCCAGCCCCCGATAATATTGCGCCCAAAGAACCCACCACTGTGCCACGTGGGTAGGTCCCATAAACCAGAGATAGCCAAGACATGTTTTCGTTGAAAATCAGACAGACCACGACTTCCGCGGAAATTGAATGGGTCTTGAATCGTCGATGCCGTATAAGGTTGGCCCGACTGTATATCGATCGAGCGAGCCCAGGTATAGGAAACATCGATCAAATAAGATTTTGAAAGGCGCTTCTTCAGACTCAATGCGAGAGCATTGTAGGAGCTTGTTCCCGCATCTTTGAAATAGGTAACACCCGATATCTTTCCACCCCCAAACAGCCTGCGTTGATTTGCATTGGCCAGCGTAGCTCCGGGTTGGTAGACTGCTGGATTCGCTTGATAGACCAAGGGGAGATGCCGACCCGCGCTACCGATGTAGTTGATTTCCACAGAAAAATCCCTGATCAGCTGCCTTTGCAGTGACACGCTAAATTGCTGGAGGTTGGGATTGGGCATGTATTGATCGGCTCCCCAACCCGTGACGGGAAGCAAGAATTGCGCCTGTCCAGTCACGGGATTATATTGAGCGGCTGGATTACCAGGAACTACAGTGAACCCGAGCCCTCCAGTCCCAAATGGATTTGAGAATGATGGAACAGTCGTCAATGTGAATGATTCAAGGAACGGCTGATTCAAGCTCAGATATTGAGAGTATCCATTGATAAGAACTTCGGTGAAGATACCGTAGCCGAGGCGAAGGCTCGTGTTGCCGTCACCGAAAACATCCCATGCGATACCGAATCGAGGGTTAAAATTCCGATACTGTGGATTGAAGATCCCTTTCGGGATCCCAGGGTCCCCAGCAAAAGCCATTCCAGCTGGCGCATTCGGGAAACGAGTCGATTGAAAACCCGGAATGAACGTGGCAGAATTCCCATCGACTTGCTCCGTTGGTTGCTCATAGTGATAGCGAAGGCCCAAATTGAGCGTGATCCGTTTAGACACCCTGTAGTCGTTCTGAGCGAAAAAACCAACCCAATAGGTGCGGTGATTCTCCTGTTCGTCGTAGAGCAATAACGAGCTCGGCCGCCCCAGCATAAAATCCGCCATGGCATTGCCTGTGAACTGCCCGTTGAATGCGAATCGTCCGTTATCGAAGGAAGCTCGATCAGGTCCGAAGCGGACTCGGTCATAGTTACCTCCAAGCTTCCATGTACTCTTTCCGCTGATCCAAGTGAGCGTATCTGAGAAATCTTCTGTTGCATCCTGCCGTAAAGGATCGCCTGCGGTTCCGGGTGTCAGATTGACTCTGCCAGTAATATTGACGGCCGGAGGGTAGGGATGAGTATAGGTGTCAGGCAGATTTACCCCGGCATCCTTTGGATTATTGAACGGCATATTTGCATTTGTCTGAACCTCAAATTTTCTGTTCCAGGCGAATGACGCCATGTTCAGAAGATTTGGCGTAAATGTGTGGATGTCCCACACGTTGAGATTCTGAAACCGCAATGAATAGTTGGTTTGACCGAACGGAAGATTGCCGTTGGGCGTATTCGATGTGCCGCGGCTATACCAATATCGTCCACTAAGTTGATTATTCCCTGTGAGATTGTGGTCTACCTTAAGCGCGAATTGCTTGCCATTGTTTATGCTGGGGCTCAGGCTGGTGTAGCCGCCCCCGGCAGAATTCGCAGCAGCCATGATGGATAAATATTTGACTGCCGCCGGATCAAAACGCGAACTGGGAATCCTTCCATTGGGAAAGCGCTGACCTGTAGCTGGATCAACTGGCACACCACCGACAGATTGTGAAAAATCACCATTCTTTTCCGCATCCGTTGGCGGGATCGCTGCGTTATTCAAGACGGAGTTATGGATAGCCGTCCCCTGGTAACCGAAGAAGAAAAACGTCTTGCTGCGAATAATAGGGCCGCCTATGGTGCCCCCGAATTGATTCTGGATGAGGAACGGTGTTTTTGGCGCGAAGTAATTCCTCGCCGTTAGTGCATTGTCACGATGGAATTCGAAAAGGCTGCCGTGGAACGAATTGGTACCCGATTTAGTCACAACCTGAACGGTTGCCGCGGCTGCAAGTCCCTTCTCAGCGTCATAGGCATTCGTAATAACCTTCATCTCGTCCAAAAAGTCAGGTGGAGGAAGCGGGTTTCCTTGTCCATACTGGACCGAGTTATAGCGGGTATTGTCATAGATGAAATTGTTCGCGCTCTGTTGTCCGCCTGCCACTTGGACAACTACGTTGTAACTGGTGGGTGACACTCCGGGATCGGTTACGATAACTCCGGGAATCAAGGAAAGCAGCGCTGTAGGGCTTCGGCCACTTAATGGCATCTCCACCATCCGTTCAGAATCGATGGTCTCTCCAATCGAAGCCTGACGCGTATCGACCGCTGGAGCCTGACTGGCAACCGTCACCGTTTCGGAAACATTCCCAACGGAAAGGGGAATATCCACTCGCACGTTAGCCTGTACCGAAACGGCAACGTTCGTACGAATGGCTACCTTGAAACCTGCTGCCTCTGCCCGAATGGAGTAGGAACCAGGGGGCAGAAGTGTAAACAGATATGCTCCTGTTTCATCAGTGGTTGTCGTTCGTGCTTGCCCGGTCGACGTCTCGACAACCTGTACGGAGCAATGGCCAACGACTGCACCACTAGCGTCAGTCACATTCCCAACGATGGAAGCAGTCGTTTGCGCGAAAGTCACGCTAGCGCAACATAGAGCAACCACCGCGACGCTGAGAGACTTTAGGGCTTTCAATGGCAACATAACCATCCTCCTGGGTTATCTGGGTATGAGAGATTACTGGCGCAGAACTGCGTCCGAATGCGGTCTTGTACTTTTAATCGTGAACCTGTGCTGCGATCAGAGGGGGCGCTGTCCCCGCAAAATGACTAAAGATCGCCCCTTCAACTTCCACACTTTGCTTGGTGCACTCGTCGAGTCATACGCCGAAAAATAAGTGTCAGCGGTCTCGATCGTCGCTTCTTCTGTGCCATAATTTGCCAGAACGAGATAGGTCTCGAGGTTTACAAATGTCGAGGCGACTACGTTGGGTTGCAATGGCTTTACAAAGAGATCGGAATCACCAATATCGATATAAGCCCACGTTCCCTCTTGTACGAGAGGAAGGTAACGAGCAAGCCAGTGAGCGTGAGTTGCTCGAGCGTTCGGGTTTGGCGGGAATGCATCCCATGGGCCATATACGAATGGTCCGTTGGGATGTGCGCGATAGTAGTCCCATACTTCGTGATACTCGCGACGTAATTTATCTTTCTCTTCCGGCATGTACTCGACACCGGGGATGAATCCACGTTCGCCCGTCATGGGCCGCCCGGCAAGGAGAAGCGGGAACTGCATATAAGGGATCGTTTGCAGGTACATCTCATCCTGGTTATCCACTTTGCCGTTGCGGAAATCAAAACACGGCACCACGTAGGGCGGGTAGTACTTTGTGTCCTGTCGAGTCTTATCGAGGCTTCCGACTCCTTCGCCAACCCAAAGATAGTCATATAGCTGCGCATCAAACATCGGGCGATTGTTCCGATCAGCATGTAGCTTGTAGATACCGCCGCGACGTTTTACCTCGGAATAGATCAACGACACCATGTCCTCAAGCGCCGCGTCGTGATCCTTACTTTCATGAAACGCTAAGACCTCATCCTTGGTGGGCGGTAAAGGATTGTTGTAGAGCGGAATGTAACCCCAATCGTTAAACAATCCATCTGCACCATAGTCGTCCAGCACCTGCAACGTGCGCGGCAGAATATACGCACGCCAACCGGCGCTAGCTGGCGAACAGCGAATGAGCTTCCAATGATTGCCTTTTACTACTGGTCGCTTCCCTGGCCCGCCCCGAACCCATTCCTCGCGGAGATCCGGATCCCCCTCTTGCATGTAGCCGGTTGAAGCATAGAGAATGACTTTCATTCCCCTCTTATGAGCCATATTGATGAATCGCCGCAGACCGGCGGGGTTCACCGCAGTGAACTTGTCTCCTCCAAATAACCGAAGCAGGTCATTCCAGTCCTCCATCAGCTGGATGAGACGTATACCGCCAGCATGCAGGCGATCGAGCTCTGCTTCGTCATACTCGTCCGGATTGTACGGCGTGCGCGACGGATACTCGCCGATGTTGTAAGAGACCTGCCCGGGTATGTAGTTGGTGATAAGGTGCTTCTTCCCGCACTTCCGAATGCGACTCTCACAAGCGGCAATGTTCTCCAAGCGACGGCGATGATCGTCTGCCGAGAATGAGCGCATGATGGTACCAGCGCCTAGGTCAGCTAAAGTGCTCGGCACCCCTTGTGCCGCCATCTGATTAGCCCCTTGTGCCGTGATCCGGTTAGGCGCGGCGGCGGCAATGCTATATAGGGCTGCGGAACCCAAGAAATCGCGGCGGTTCATCCGTAGACTCTTTTGCATCAAACCTTACCCTCTCGCTTCCGTCTAGAAGACGTTCTCGCGTCTTATAGATCGCTTCTTTCTATGTCTCTGCTAAGTCTTTGAAAGAAACTATCGACGATGTTCTCTAGGGTCAAGCACCGTATGAATCACTAAATAAATTTCATTTGATGAAATATACAGTAAAGATCAAATACTGTGAGATTGTCCCGCTAATTCAATAAGATATTGCTTTTTACAAGCAAATTTACCTCGCCTTATTATGAGGAACTTATTTGAAAGTATTACAATTGCTGAAATTATTTCAGGAGTAACGAAATGGCTGAATCCCAGTCGGGGCGCTACATGGTGAGATCCATCGTTCGGGCCGCAGAAATCCTAACGGCTTTCGAAACACCGGGTGAGGTGTTGCATCTGCGTGATTTTGTCACCAGAACAGGTTTGGATAGAGCTACGGCGTTTCGCCTATTGCATACTCTGAGCGCTTGTGGATTTCTGGAGAAGCAGGGAACGAATCGATATGGGGCGCCAATTCAACTCCGCAAGCGCATGAAATACAGAATCGGATTTGCAAGCGGCGGAGACCAATCTCTTTTTAATAAAGAAATTACGCAAGGGTTAATGAAGGCAGCCGAAGACTACAACGTCGATATTGTTGTCGCCGACAATCGATTTAGTCGCAAACACGCTTTGCGCGCGATCGAAAGCCTCGTGAAAGAACGTGTCGACCTCATTATTGAATATCAGACTGACTATAGCGTCGCTCCGATTGTTGCTCAGAAGTGTGCAGCCGCAAACATTCCTTTGATTGCAGTTGAGGTGCCTCATCCAGGGGCGATGTATTTTGGCGCCAACAATTATGAAGCGGGACTAATTGGAGGCCGTCATCTTGCTGCTTGGGCTAGGGTGCGTTGGAAGGGAAACGTGGACGAAATTATCCTGATGGAACAGCACCGAGCCGGTCCGTTACCACAGGCGCGTCTAGCTGGGTCACTGGCAGGGCTGGCTGAATCGCTACCACAGAGCCAACATTGCCCCGTTGTCCATCTTGATGGCGACGACGATTTAGGACGAAGCTTGTCAGTTGTCCGTCGGCATTTACGGTATACAAAATCAAAACGCATCTTGGTTTTCGCGCTCGGCGATATGGGCGCGCTCGGCGCGCTACAGGCTTTCGAAGAAGCGGGTCGACTGGAGTGCTGCGCGATCATGGGACAGAATGCGGCACCCGAGGCGAGAAGAGAATTGCGTCGGCCAGGAACTCGTCTCATTGGTTCAGTTGCTTACTTTCCCGAGAAGTACGGCCCGGCTTTGCTAAGAATCGCGTTGGATCTGCTGACAGATAAAAAGCTTCCGCCAGCAATCTTCATCAAACATTCTCTTATCACCCCACAGAATGTCGACCGATTCTACCCAAATGATGGGCTTTTGGGTTACGCCTAAACCTCTAGTGCATCTCGTGCCGGCCCACTAGGTACTCTCCAAGTCCTCTGCCTGTCTCACCGTCTCGCGTATTTCAAAAAAATTGCGCAAACACAACAAGAATCCTGGAGCAGGGCCCTATTCGTCCAGTCAAACCTGTGACCCAGGAAGCTCTGAAGGATTCGACTGGGTACAGTTCTAGCATCTCTTGACCGAAGTCGGAACGAATTCTGATGGCGTGTATGCCGTTACGTATACAGCGTAGCGACAGTGAATCAGCAGCAAAGGCCCTGCCTCCCTTGCAAAGAGCGGCAGCGCGGAGTAACAGGCAGAGAAGTGCAACAGCGGTCCAGGGCATTTTCGGCATTCTAGTTCCACAGACACCGTAAGCCTCACATTGGTTCCCGTTTCTTCGGGTTGACCGACCGGAAGGTGAGATTGCCCGCAAACCTAACGAGTTGATAATCACCCCCCGACAACGATTAGTGCCAATTGTCGGCAATGCGGAACTTTGGGGAGGGCGGCGTCAACGAGCGCGTAATCGCCGATACACTCATCGAGCTTCCTTTCATAGCTCGTCTTGCTATGAAAGGAAGATGCTTTATGCTTTAATAGCAGACGAGGCAATTAAAGCATGCCCAAAGACGAAAAACCCGGTAGTCGCAGCCACTATGTGACTTCCACCCTCTCCGGTGAGAGGATCCGGGCCTTCGTCCCGCCACCTCTACCGCCCAGTCCGAAGGCGCTTGATATTGCCTCGCTTCAGACTATCCTCGCTGAAGCGAATCAGGCGATCGGTCGACTCGACGGCATGACCTCTGCTCTCCCCGACCCCAGGCTCTTTCTCTACTCCTATGTTCGTAAAGAGGCTGTGCTCTCCTCTCAGATTGAAGGGACACAATCCTCACTTTCAGACCTTTTACTTTATGAGAACGCAGAGACGCCAGGGGTTCCGCTCGACGATGTGCAGGAAGTCTCGAACTACGTGGCCGCCCTGAATCACGGCCTCAAGCGGCTGCGCGATGGCTTTCCTCTCTCCCTCCGCCTCATACGGGAGATCCACGAAGTCCTGCTGTCGAACGGACGTGGCAGTCATGCTCAGCCGGGACAGTTCAGGAAGAGCCAGAATTGGATCGGAGGCAGTCGGCCCGGTAACGCGGCATATGTACCGCCGCCGCCGGAGTATGTGCTGGACTGTATGGGACAACTTGAAACCTTCGTCCATCAAGAGGGTCCATCCCTTCCCTTGTTGGTAAGAGCCGGCCTTGTCCATGCACAGTTCGAATCAATCCATCCGTTTCTCGACGGTAACGGCAGGGTTGGAAGACTGCTCATCACCTTTATGCTCTGTGCCGAAGAGGTGCTGCGAGAGCCTGTCCTTTACCTCAGCCTTTTCTTTAAAAAGCATCGCCGTTTGTACTACGACCGCCTCAATGGAACGCGAGGAAGCGAAGGGTGGACGGAATGGCTCGACTTCTTTCTGCAGGGCGTGCGGGATACCGCGAATCAGGCGGCACGGATGGCCGACAGCATCGACAGACTCTTCCGCAAGGATAAAGAAAAGATCGAGCTGTTTGGACGGGGTGCTGCTTCTGCTCTATTGATCTATCGATATGCTCAGGCCAACCCGCTCTTCTCGATCAAGAACGCTGCCCGCGAAACGAAGGTGAGTTTCCCGACCGCTTCCTCCGCAGTGGCTCGCATGACAGAAGCTGGCATTCTGCGGGAGTCCAGTGGCAAACGAAGAGACCGTCTGTTTCTTTATGAAGGCTACTTGGACATCCTCAACCGGGATACGTAGTTCAGGCATTAGTGAAGTCTAGTTCACTAATGCCTGCTCGCTAAACTTGGCCAATCCCTCCATCAGCTCGCGTAGAAAGACCTCACGTCTAGGCACTTCAGAAGGAAGGTCGCCAAATAAGTCAGCGGCTTGCTGTTCTTTCTTCAAAAGACGCTCATACTCGTCCTCTTCAATGGTTCCGTCGCTCAGTAGGAGATAGTAGTCAACCTCATTTTGCTGCCCACGACGATGTATCCGGTCAAGGCTCTGCAAGTAGTGAGCGGCCTGGGGCGAGAACGATTCATAGATTGCGACATGAGACCGTGTCAGAGTCAGTCCGGCACCAGCCGCCGCTGGGTTCGCTACGAACAACATTGTTGTATCGTCAGTTTGGAACTGCGTCACAGCCTGCGCACGGGCGTGAGGATCAGCAACAGACCCGTCGATCCTGACGGGGTTGTATTGGGCGTACCGCTTGAAGATCACATCGAGAGACCGCCTGAAGAACGACCAGACAATAACCTTCTCGAGATGCCCCCCAATGAACTTGCGGAGCATCTCGTCCATTGCCAAGAGCTTTGAAGGGGTTTCAATATGGGTCGTATCAACTTGGTCAGGGCAACTGCATATCTGTAGGAGGCGTGTCCGGCGAGCCATGAAGGACGCCGCGCGCGCGTTAAACTCATGCTCCGTCGTTTGCTCTACTTCTGCGACTAAGGAGCTCAGTTTGTCCTTATATAGGCGGGCTTGAGCCTGAGCCAGGGGAACTTGGACACGATGGAAGGACTTCGAGGGCAGGTTAGGCAGGATCTCCACTTTCAGTCTGCGGAGGTACACCCCTTTATTCTCAATCGTCCTTTTCACGACCCGACGTAGTTCAGAAGTGTCTTCGGGGAGAGCCACGCCATCGAACGTAACACCTGCGTCAGCAATATCGAACTGGTGGATGACATCAGAGGCGGCGTTCGGTGCCGGCGTCCCGCAGAGCATCCAGCACCTGTCACAGAGGTTGCGGAGCCGCCGGATAGCGGCAGACCGCTTCGCATCCCGGTTCTTCACGAAGAAACTCTCGTCTACGATCAGTACCACTCTGCCGAGTTTACGGTTGATCAGAGATGTAAGAGTATCTTCAAGTGCTTGTGCCGTCTCATAGTTCGTGACGTAGACGTCGCTCGCTTCGATGAGCCTAGTGTACTTGTCTTCTCTAGACCCGCTGACCACGTTCACACTGTAAGCAGTGCCGGTGAACCGCCGGAAGTCCTTATCCCATTCACCGAGCATGTTCTTTGGAGCAAAGATGAGCAGAGTGCTTGCGGCGTTCATCTTCTTCAGCCTGTCGAATGCATGTATCCCCATCACAGTCTTTCCAGACCCCTGTTCATCAAAGAGACAGATGCCATGCACTACTGGATCGGTCATTGCTGCCACGGCGATCCGCTGGTGGAGATCCAGCTTCTCCCGGAGGTCATACTGTCCAAGCTCTCGGTCGGCTTCGCCAGGTTGCTGGAGACGCAGGACGCGTGCCCGCGCCTTGGGCGCGTCAGCAAAGTTACGCCCTAAAGTATCTGCATACCGCGCAGCTACGTCTGTCCATTCAAAGTCCCTCGACATAGGTCTTGCGCGCAGCGCTAGAGCAGTGGTCTTGCTCAACACCAATGCACCGGCATCCACACGGAAGGAAGCGACGGGGTCTATCGTCCGCAGCGAATCGATAGCTCCCCGGCGTTCTACCGAAGTCTTCGTCCGGCTCACGAAGTTGCCGCAATCGGGGTCAACGTCAATCAGGATCATGTTTGGCCTACTTGCGCACCGCTTGAGCCATCCTGGCTACAATCCCGGCAATTGACTGAAGGTCCTGCACGGCTTCAGGGTCGAGGTCTGCGATCTCCTCGGCGCTAAGGCTATCTAGGAAGCGTTTGAACGCTACGACGCGGTCGTTGTTGGCCATTGCCTTCCGAGCAATACCTGCAACATTAATCCAGTCGATAGAGTCTTTGACCGCCTTGGGACCATCGCCGGTTACGAAGATGTCACGAGCCCGCCGATCCGCAGAGATCGCGGGGATCTTGCGTACTTGGACGAAACTCGCAAAGTCTCCGTCATACAGCCTCTCGAACACCTTGGCTCGCAGCTCAGGGTCGCTGTTCAGAGTGTTGACCACTTGAGTCTTAGTAAGCTCGTCGAAATATTCAAAGTGCCTCTGCGCGCTCCACTTGATGGCGAAGTCGTCCTTCGCGGCCTTGCCGGTCTCTTCATCGACTTCAGAGTGGTGGTCATGGAACTCCTGGATGAAGTCCATCATCTTCAGGAAGCGTTCAACCTGTCCCTTCGATATCCCGAACTCGTCAACGAGTCGAGCGATTGCCTGCTGCTTGGAAAGGCGCTCACTCTTCAGCTCCTGGTACTTCCCGTAGACTCGCGTGGCTTTGATGTAGTTCGGCCAGGGCAAGCGACAGTCGTCGACAAAATTCTCTTCAACAAGGACGGCATCGAGGTCGTCCTTGCCGCAGAGAGGGCTGAGCACATAGGACGGCAGCGACTTGACCATATCGAGAGTCGCACGGTCGTTGGACTTCTCTGCTTCCCTGAGCTTCATCAGAGAGGCAAAGTAGCGACGGTTACCGTCCAGGAGGATGCCCTCAGCCGTGATCACGATCTTCTGGCGGACACCGTTCTTGACTATGCTCTCCCCAAGAGGCTTCAAGTCGAACTCGGAGTTAGGGTCATGCATCATCCACTGGAGGATGTCTTCGTTCGTGGGCAGCGTCTCCCCGTGGTCACGCTTCCATTTCTCGACGAAGAGGTCAATGCGCACATTACCTACCCAGCCGACAACGTCCTTGGTCTGTACGTACCCGTTCCACACTTCCACCTTGCGGCGGTGGAAGTACCGCACTTCGTAGCGCGGTGCCTGCCAAGGTTCTTGACCCTCCCAGACCAGGATTGGGGGTGGTGAGGCCTTGAACTCGGTTGCGGTACTTGTAGTCGTTGCTGCTGTCCCGTTCTGCATCTCTCTCCGCCTTTCGTATCCTTGCTTCTACTTCTTAGGAGCAGGTAACCCCACAGGTCTCCACCTGGGAGCATCAGACACATTGAACCCAGTTTCTTTCAGTAACTTACACACCGTCTTCCCGGCCCGTGCGAGTGTCATCTGGAAGTTCTTTTCGGTCATGCCGATCTCTTCCGCAAGCTCTCTTTGGGTACAGGAACGTCCTCGATCGGCATAGAGCAGCAGGACTTGGCGCTGACGCGCTGGTAGCCGGTCGACCGCCGCGGTCAGTCCAAGGTTCTGCGCTGAGGAGGAGATGGGATCGGATGATACCTTATCCTCATCGAGCTCAGCGTGGAGCACTATGCCGATGACCGCTTCATCGCTCTCCTCGGTAGACTTCTTTCTGTTACGGTCTTCAGTTTCCGTTGTCGCGCTACCGTCTTCGACCACTCCTATTAAGAGAGGTCGGGAGTTCTCAAGGGGGTCTACCTCGCGCCTTCCCCAATCACGCGAGGCGAGGTTCTGCACGGTGGTTACGAGGTAACCGACTAGGTCGTCTGGGATAGAACGTGTCCTGCGGATCGTCTGCATCGCGGCTACGACGGCGCCGTGCGCTAGCTCGACTTCGGTGGAGTGCTTCCTGTGCCAGTCAGCTGCGCTGATGCTCCTCACTCGATCCAAGAGTTCAGGATAGGCAAGATTTAAAGCGAGTTCGAGTTCGGCATGGAACGGGTCGAGGCCGTCCTCTCCGTCGCGCTCCACGGACGCGGCTGAGGTCTCGTCTTCATACAGAGGAGCTGACCCATATGCGGCCTCGCACGAGTTATCGTCTCCTAATGCACCGTGCTCCTCGCCGTATCCGCCCACGTCCACTCCTACCTTGCAGGAGCATCGCACCCCACAAGGCGCCTTTCCTGATAGAAGTTGCAAACTTGGGTCAAGGGACAGGCACCACACTTGGGAGCCAGAGCGCGGCACAGTTCGCGCCCATGTGAGATAGCGTTGACGTGGAACCCATATCGGAGCCTCGGAGCTATTACGGTCTCAAGTTGCTCATGGGCCATGTCTCGGCGCGTCTCCGCAGGGATGAGACCTAACCTCATCGCCACTCGCCAGACGTGGGTGTCGACTGGTAGCACAGGCCGTTTCAACGAATACATCAAAACGCATTTGGCAGTCTTCGTCTGCACGCCGGGGAGAGAAGTGAGATAGGTCTCGGCTCGACGGGTTGACCACCTCGTAATGGGTTCGAGCGTGACCTCGTGGAAGTCTTCATACACCCTATCCAGTATCGCTTTGATACGGGGGGCCTTCTGATTACTTAACCCTGCATCCTTAATCAGCGACCGCAACCTGCGTAGCTGCATCCTCCGCACGTCTTCCCATTCGGGAGCGCGCTCCTTGAGGCGGTCATAAACGCGTTCAAAACTCGGTGATGTCGTCATCTGGGACAGCAAGATGAAGACCAGTTCGTCGAGCGGGTCAGACTTGTTGTTGTGGTGGGGCGAACCATACGTTTCATGGAGGATCGCTGCAATACGGGCCGCTTTGAGACGCAGGAGCTTCAGTTCGGGAAGGTCGCTTCCGCCCTTTGCGCTGAACCTCACTTGATCCTGTAAGCCGCTCTGCTCCATCACTCTTAAAGTGTAGCGATGGCACCATATCGCCACAACATTTCTAGCAACGGTAACGAGCGCGAGTCGTGCTCCGAGAGCTCTGGCTCCATGCTTTACCGTCAGACTGGACCTCTCTTAAGACTCTAGCTAGAATGAATCTATGAAGAGGGTAAGGAAAGTTAAGAGCACAGAGAACCCAGGAAAGAACGCCATTTCCCTCTTCTCGGGAGCAATGGGCCTCGACCTGGGTTTAAGATCTGCCGGCTTCAGTATCAGGTCGGTGCTCGAAGTAAATAAGGCGGCCATCGATACGATCCATCTGAATGCACCTCGCCTTCCAGAACTGTCCGATGATGCCATCCTTCACAAGTCAGTGTCCGATATAACTGCTGGGGAGATACTAGAAGCCGCGGGCCTACGGCGTGAAGAAGTAACTCTAATGTCGGCAGGCCCTTGCTGTCAGTCCTTCAGCACTGCAGGCAAACGCGGTTCCATGTCCGACCCGCGCGGTGGACTCTTCTATGAGTTCTGCCGACTACTCCAGGAGATCCGGCCTCGGTTCTTCGTAATGGAGAACGTGCGGGGTGTCCTTTCAGCAGCGGTCAAACACCGTACTCTGAACGAGCGCGGGCCTGGGCATAAACCCCTAACGCAGGAAGAGACGTTTGGGTCAGCGCTTAAGCTGATTTTGCAGGAGCTAAAGTCTCTCGACTACTACGTCACATTCGGGATTCTGAACTCGGCAGATTTCGGAGTGCCTCAAAAGCGCTGGCGCGTTTTTTTTATTGGTAGCCGAGACGGAGAAAATATCTCCCTTCCCAAACCAACGCACACTGCACCAGAAGTAGCTGCGGAATTGGGCCTTGAGCCTTGGGTGACACTCCGACAGACGATCGAGCATGTGGAGTCGTATCGCTGGAACCCTTTTGCAGAAAGCAGGCTGAAGCTACTTAAGAAGCTGAAGGCAGGTGAGAACTGGCGAGACCTCCCGGAACGCCTACACAGGGAAGCCCTTGGCGCCGCCCTAGATTCTTGGGGAGGGCGGAGTGGCTTCTGCCGCCGCCTTGCCTGGGATGAGCCAGCTCCAACATTGACAACAGCGCCAGATGGGAGAGCGACCACTCTCTGTCACCCAACCGAAGACCGACCACTATCTCTTGAAGAGTACGCAGTCTTGCAGCAATTCCCCTCTTGGTGGAAGTTTTCTGGCAGCACTTCGCAGCAATATACCCAGATCGGTAATGCTGTCCCACTAGGTTTTGGAGAAGCCATAGGTAGCAGCCTCTTAGCAACGATGGAACGAACAAGGATCAAGGGGCTTCCCGCAGATCACAATGAACGAGCAGGGAAAATTATTTGCGCAGATAAAATAGTCGAGCGGGCCGTTCTAAACAAGAAGAAGACGCAACTTCATCCGCCACACCTTCGCAAGAACTCCGATCTCGACGCTGCGAAAAAGTGGCTATCAAGGGCTGGGACAGAACAGGGAGAGATCAGAACCACTCGCAAGAGGCTGCCTACGAACTCTCGGTAGCAACTTTTCGTGCGGTGCATCCAGCTTGCGTTCCATGCGGTGGAAGGCCGCCCGAGTTCCCAAATCGCCAAAGCACTTACTGAGAAATCGGATCGACTCTCAGAAGATCAACTTCTTCCCTAAGAACGAAACGAGAGCGGTTATTTACATTTGGAGCCTTCGGTTAACAGGCGGCCAAGAGTCACTGGAGTAGCTGTGTTTTCTTGGAGTTACTTGGAGCCGAATGCGCCCTTTGGAGCGCGTTCGGCTCCAACTGTGTCCTATTCTGTGTCTAACTTTCTCGACTCATACCGTGCGATTCTAATCGCTACTTTCAGTTGATCCAGATTCACCGGGCGGGTCATTAGCTCATTAGCCGTCCAAATCGTCTTCGCAAATGGACGAATCGGTGGGGCCAGGTCAAGGTCACTTCCGCTCCTCCATGGATCTGAAATCATGTTCGCTGACGTACTGATACAGGGGAGCAGGTCACTCCCAATTGGAGCTCATGTCCTATCCGCGCTCCCCAAAGCTGCCATTTGTCAGGTGATGCTCGGAACTGCCCATCCAAACAGATATCCCAGACTAGTGTAAAGAACCTATGATCAGCCACCCTGCACTCAGAATGCCACTAGAGATAAACACAGCGCGGTAGAGGGGACGCCGATTCTTTAAACCGGATAACACGGTGATGCAAATGGAAAGACATACCATCGGCACACTCATTCTCCATACGGAAAGCTGGGTAAGTCTTTCTGAGGAAAGTATGGTGGCAACAAAAAGCAAAGCGCTGGCAGAGTTGAGATACAGCACAACTCGGGCCAGACGGCCTGAGTTATGCGACGGATCATGATGCAAAATCCACCACGCTCTTGCGGTAAAGATAATAGGGGCCATCGCTACCAAAGCCGAACCCGCCACAAACGAATCCATCGTGTCGCCTCAGGGTGTTATTCTGCGATCATAAAATCACTTCCTATAAATATGGATACTTGTGCAAAGCCTTTGTGAGCGAAGAATGGCTCCTTAGCATTTGTTAGAACCAGAATGGCGTCGGCCTACGCCCGTAATAAGGTTTAGGAGGCATGTTGGGGTTCACAGCATCGGCACCGGCTCCTGAGAGATAGTCTCTGGTTGCATCTATGGCGTCCTGATGCCAATAAGCGTCGGGACCTTGGTGAGCCATATTACGTGAATTACCGTACCAAGGGCGATAATCATGAGAGCCGGAGTATGAATCTTGAACGGCATGTAATCCGCGCGCAAAATCCCACAGGCCGTTCTTTCTGCCTGCCATAGATCTTACAAAGTCGGCAGTACCGTCATGAGCCTCCTTTGGCGTCTGAACTGGACCGTCAGGGAGATATCCGCTCATTCCATGCTGATTTGCATCAACAGCTGAAGTATCTTGAGTTCCATTGAAATCGACGGCAGCAACCATGAGTCCGAGCGTTGCGGAATCTAACATTCCTAGTTCCGCCGATCTCGCGCCTTGGTACGTTTCGTATACATGGACTATGGAGTTTGACGTACCTAGAGGATCTGTGTAGTTCAATGGATTGTTGCTCGTGTAAGCATACAGATTGATGCCGCCAGCAATTCCGATGGGATCTTCTGAGAGAAATCTACCCGTCGCGGGACTATAATATCTGGAGCGGTAATAGTAGAGACCGGCAGTGTCGATCTCACGCCCGGTGTAAGCAAAACTGTTCGTAGTGGATGCGCCCGATACCGTCGTGTTGCCAAACGGTTCATAGCTGTACTGAGTCTGGACAGTTCCGTTTGTATCGGTCAGCGCCACGGTACTACCTAGCGCATCAGTTAATAAAGTTGACGTCCCAGACGAATCGGTTCGAGTGAAGATTTCGTCAACCCCTCCAGTTAACAGATTCGCAGTAGGTGAGCCGGCACTAAGTTCCTGTACCGGATTCGCTCCGTCGTACAGGATATTTGTGCTCGCCACTCCAGATATGGTTTTGGTGATTCGCCGGCCGAAGGGATCGTAAGCGTATGTAGCTGCGCCTCCAGAATCGATCGAAACAAGGTGATTGCGAGCATCCCACGAATACGTGTGCAATCCGTCGTTGGTCAGATTTCCATTCACGTCGTATGTAAGAGGCATCGACCTTGATTGTGTTAGCTGGTTGGCGGCATTGTAGACGTTCCCAGTCATGGCCTGCGGCAAGACGGTTCGTGCAAAGCTGCCGGTGACTGAACTCTCGCGGCCGGCACCATCGTAGCTATACTGCAAATCACCTATAGGCAGAGACGCTTTGCTATACGTAAGACTGGTGAGCTGCGATGCAGCGTCGTATGCATAGGTAGCGAGAACCCCATTGGGCTGCAGCATGCTTGTCCTTCGGCCAACGGAATCATAGCCTAGCTGAACGTTCACTGTACCCTGAGTGATCTGAGTCAACCGATTGCCAGTGTCGTAAGAGTAAGAGATCTGGGGTTGTCCGGTGACTGTCATAGTCAGGCGTCTTCCTATGGCGTCGGTGGTGTAGCTTATGGAACCTTGCGGTGAGGTAACGGACGCTACGTGATCGAGATTATCGTAGCCGACCGTCATCGTGCCTGCTATTGAGTCGGATGCTTGCGTCAGCCGATTGCCTGCATCCCACGTATATGTGATTGTGCTCTCAAAGGCAGGCCCGGCTTGTGTGCCGAAGCCAACAAAGGTTAAACGGTCGAGGCCGTCGTATTGGTAAGATGTTATCTTTCCGCGCCGATCCGTATAACGAATTAGATTCCCATTTGGATCGTAGATTGAAGAATCTGGATTCCCCAACGGATCGGTCTTCGTCTGAAGACGGTCCATGTTGTCGAAGATAAACGTTGTGGGATTGGCCGTGTTTCGCGCGTCGGTTACGCTTGTCGTATTTCCGTTCGGATCGTATCCAAAGGCTGTCGAGCCAGCAGATGGATCGACGATTTGCATAATTTGGTTAAGGGAATCAAAAGTCGTTTGGACACTTTGGCCAAGAGGATTAGTAATAGAAGCAACTCTGCCCGCTTCATCCACAAAGTAAGACATGGCTCGTTGAAGAGGATCGGTGATTCCACTCAGATCGCCGCCCAAATACGCCATTTGTGTAGTGTTCCCAGCAGCGTCCGTTGCAGATACCAGTTGGCCAGCGGGGTTGTACGATAGCGAACTGCTCGAACCATCTGCATTCGTAATCCCAATGAGATTACCGGTGGCGTCGTGCTGGAATGCGACGGTACGCCCAACAGCATCTGTTACAGAGGCTAACTGATTGAATTGCGACTCATATACGAACGAGGTTGTCGTTGCATTCGGGGTTCCACTCAAGTGCGTAACACTTGTTGTGTTGCCCATCGAGTCGTACGTGTAGCTCGTCGTCCGGTTGAGACCATCTGTGATTCCCAATAAAAGCCCTGTTCCTGCCTGAACGTTGTAGGTGACAGCCTGCTGCTCCGGCTTCCCGGATGCACGAATTTCCGAGCTCATGAATCCATCCGCATTAAAGAAGACCTTGCGAACATTGCCTCGTGGATCGGTTACATCGGTCTCGCTGGCAGTTAATCCTTGTTTGACATAGGTAGTATCGATTCCCCCGCTGTTCAACACATACTTGAATAAGTAGGTAGAGCCATCGACCATGACTTGTTTCGACACCATATTATGAGTGTCATAGTAGTTCGTTATATAGGTGATATTCCTGGGGTCCTTGATGGTTGTCATGTTATTGTTGGTGTCGTAGCCAAAGGTAGTCGTCCCACTGTTAGCATCTTTTACTGTGCTGAGCCGACCATTCGTGTCGTATGTGTAGAACACGGTACGGCCGGCGTTATCGGACGCCTGTGTGACCCGGTTCGAGGGATCGTAGGTGTACTGAATCCATCTTCCGTTCGGCGATGTAATACGGGTCAGATTGTTGTTCGGGTCCCGAGTGAATGTCAGGGCGTTTCCATTCCGGTCAGTTGTACCGATCAACGCCGCCTGCAAAAAGTTTGTTGCCCCGCTGCTCTCGGGGAAAAACATTTTTGATCCATTCTTCATGCTGAGTGTCCAGCCGGTTCCATTCCAAACGATCTGGGAGCCGTAGTATGGCGTCGAAGCAACGAGGCATTTGAGTACTGCGTCGGTCCAACTGGTCCCGGGCGAAACGCGGTCGTAGTGAATGCGCCCTCCGTCCGGTTGAATAAGATCCATATACGTATAGGCGCTACCATCACCGATAAGATAGATGTCATAGTTTGACATCGTTCCGATACCAAATGCATGTGAAACAGGGTCCATCTGGCGATATGTACGCGTCAGCTGGATTGGAATAATATCGGGCAAGGCGAGGTCCGTCTTGCTGTACACGAACAGTCCCGTTTCCAAATTGACTGGATCGCCTGCGACGCAAGTAGCTGGCGGCCCAGTACACCCAGGAGGCGGACCTAACGGAGGGCCGGGGGGTCCACCAACCATAGCCCCTGTGAATTCATAAATGACGACACCCGGGTTGGGAACGACCTGCTTCGCGTCGGCCGTCACGAATCCTTGGCCGTATACATACCAGCCTTTTGAGTCCGCATCGTAATTCCAAAAATTGAATGATGACTGCGGTGGCTGGTTGTATGTGTTTGGGTAAAATAAGCGCGCACCTTGCGTTCCACCTGGTTCGTCATATCCCTCTAGGTAAGCGCCTCCCGGCTGGATTGTGAAGTAGATAGGCACTCTGACACCCTTTGGTAACGGGAATGGTGGCTGATTGACTGGGATTGGAGTGATTCCAATTTTCGTAACAAGTTTGTCGTTTCGATCATGAATGACCGCTCCCGCCGGTAAATGGAGTTCGAGCCCTGGCAGAAGTGCGTTGGTAACGATCATCTCTCGATCGGTTGGAGAGGGGAGAGTCACCTCGTCCGTGGTATCCAGCGCCGTCATCCAAATGGTGTAATCGAGGACATTCGTCTTCTTTGCCACGATGTCGACGCCGTCCTCATATATCCCGTAGGTCAAATCCCTGTTTTGCGCTGTCGAACCATCAATCCACATCACATGGTGACCGCTCGGAACGTCGGTTAGCAAGAAGCGTCCGGTCCGGTCCGTGCGTGTAACACGGTCTCCGATTTGTAGTGTTGTGTTGAGCAGCGGCTCGCCGTTGAGCTGTAACACTTGGCCGGAAACAGCAGTTACTCCTTTGTGCGCCTGCAATGGAGGCAACTTTCGTGCAGGAGAGTTGAACGGATCAGCCGGAGCTGGCGGTGCACCGCTGGGGGCTGCGGGGGATTGTGCGCCACCCTCTGTCGTGAAGCGAATAGTCGTATCTGAAAGCTGCGTTCCAGAAGTATCCGTCGCGCCTTGAATAGCCAAGACGTATTCGCTCCCGGCAAGCAACTCCTGTGATGGAGTAACAAAGGCGAGCATTCCAGCCTCGGCAGGAATAACCGATACAGGGACATTTCCCTTCGGTCCGCGGAGCGTAACGGTTTTATCCGTGATACTTGTGACTGCTAGTTGTCTTGAGAACCTCAAATCGACGACAACGGATAGAGGGACATCTTGTGCTCCATCCAAGGGAATGGATTCTGAGATGGATGGGATTGCCGTATCACTATCAACGGGTTTGTTCTGCAGAATCTGAGTCAGTTGAAGCGTTGGATAGATGATCTCCCCCGTCGTCAGCTGCTTACCTTCAGCATCAATTCCTCCCCACAAAAGAACTGAACCGTCGGACCGTAACGATCCAGTGTGCGCCTGCCTCGCAATCCGCAACTTAAAAGAGGCGGGCTGACCAAGAGAGATCCGATAATCCCAAACCTCCAATGTATCCGTCGATTTGCCAGATTTTGAAATGCCTCCAGCGATCAGTACCCGGCCATCCGTGATCAGAGTTGCGGTATGAAACGCGCGAGGGGTAAGACCGGCTGTGTTGACGGCCTGAAAAGTGAGGGTCGCTGGGTCGAATATTTCACCGTCCTGCAGCACTTGCCCATCTGATCCGATACCACCGAAGATGAGAACAGCACCGTTGGGTAAAACCGTCGCGGTGTGGCCGTACCGCGCCTCTACGAGACCATTTGAGAGCTGCCTGGATGTGTCGGCTGCGAGGTCCCTGATAAAGACTGCCGTGGTTGGATGATTCCCAACCTGACCGCCAATAGAAAGTAGATTGCCATTAGGCAGCAGAGTGAATGTATTGCCCGCTATCTTTTCGTCTTTCGCGTTGGTTGCAGAAACTGCCGTGCCAACAGATGAGTATGAAGCATTTTTAAAATAAGCCCGTTCCAGCACCCTCGTAGAGGGCCGATCAAACCCACGAGTTGTACGTTGAGCAGCCACGCGGGGAACACTGCACTGGCCAAGAAGGATAGTGGCAACAGCGATACGCCAACCAGTCGATATTAGTTTCTCAACACTTACGCTCATAGGTCGCTCTCAATCGTTGGAACATTGGCTTCGTTTAGTCTGTGATACTGATACTCTCCGACTACCTTTGCTGTCGGGCTCAATAAGCTAGTGATACGTTGCTGTCACTCCACCAACTCCATTGCCGGGATCAATCAGCACCGAGTACGTTCCCGTACTGGGCAGCGTCATATTGCCAGTGTCGAGATTGCCTGCACCACAACTTAGTGGGTTAGACAACGTACTGCCGTCCGGGTTCAGGATCGTGTATCGCACGCACGTGTTGTACGACCCACTGGTAAAGGCGAGATCGATGACTTGGCTAGCTGTCCCACTGAATGTGAGATCGAAGATTTGCCCAGCCAACGTACTGCTCACCGTGAGAGGTGTGTTGTATTGAAGGGCCTGATTGATCCTTTGCGTAAGCGTTGCCGTTACTCCACCGACTCCGTTGCCGGGATCGAGCAAGACTGAGTAGGTTCCAGTACTTGGTAGTGTCAAATTACCTGTCGATAAATTACCTGAGCCGCAACTTAGCGGGTTAGATAATGTACTGCCGTCCGGGTTCAGGATCGTATATCGCACGCACGTGTTGTACGTGCCATTGGTAAAGGCGAGATCGATGACCTGACTTGCTGTTCCGCTGAAAGTGAGATTGAAGATTTGCCCAGCCAACGTACTGTTCACCGAAACAGGAGTATTCAGCTGTAGTGTTTGGTTACTACGTTGGGTCAGCATTGCTGTTGCCCCGCCCACCCCGTTGCCCGGATCAATCAGCACGGAGTACGTCCCCGTACTCGGCAGTGTCAGATTGCCTGTCGATAAATTACCTGAGCCGCAACTTAGCGGGTTAGATAATGTACTTCCATCCGGGTTCAGGATCGTATATCGCACGCACGTGTTGTACGAACCATTGGTGAAGGCAAGGTCGATAACCTGGCTTGCTGTTCCGCTGAACGTGAGATCGAAGATTTGTCCAGCCAACGTACTGCTCACCGAAAGCGGCGTATTGAATTGCAGCGTCTGGTTTATCTCCTGCGTTAGGGTTGCTGTTACTCCACCAACTCCGTTGCCAGGGTCGAGCCACACCGAGTATGTCCCGGTGCCAGGCAGCGTCAGATTGCCTGTCGATAAATTGCCTGAGCCGCAACTTAGCGGGTTAGACAATGTGCTGCCGTTAGGGTTCAGGATCGTGTATCTCACGCAGGTGTTGTACGTGCCATTAGTGAAGGCAAGATCGACGATCTGGCCAGCAGTTCCACTGAAGGAGAGATTGAAGATTTGCCCAGTCGCAGTACTGCTGACCGAAAGCGGTGTCCAATGACCCACCGCCCCTGACTTCCGCGCTTGTCCAGGTTGCTCGATCCTTCAATCTGTTGCTGATTCACGAGAGGTGCCCAAAACGCTGGCGTATAAAACGCTTCGGTGCCGCGAAACCCCGGCGGCGCGACCCCAAGAATCGTGTAGGCAAACTTGTTCAGTCGAACAGTACGGCCCACCACACCTGTGTCTCCCTGGAAATGGCTCTGCCAAAAGGCATAACTGAACACAATGTAAGGAGCGCTGTTCGGCCCATTCTCATCTGTACCGTGGAAGAAGCGACCTAAATAAGGATGAACTCCCAATACATCAAAGTAATTGCCGCTTGCCGTGTACAACCAGACCGGAGATGGGTTTCCATCCGTATCCAGACCAGCCGTTGATATTTCGTAAGCTATGAGACCGTCGAAGCTCCGATTGCGGTCACGCAAATCGACGTAATCGGGATACGACATCCCGGGAGAATGGCCCTTGCCAACCTCAATCTGGTAGAGGTTTTGCCCGTCCGAAACGTTCAGCGGACGCAGCACTAGCCCATTCAGCAGGCTAAAGACAACTGCATTCGCACCTATACACAATGTCAATGTCAGTATGGCCGTCAGCGTAAATCCGGGGGATTTACCCAAATGCCGTAGTGCAAATCGCACATCAGCAACAATGCTCTCCACGGTTGGCCACTGCCACACTTCGCGGCTGCGCTCTTCCAGTACTGTCCGGTTACCGAAAGCTCGACGGGCTTTTTTCTCGGCTTCCTCGCGGCTCATGCCTTCGCCCATCAACTGCTCCGCGTGCTCTTCCACGTGAAGACGAATTTCCTCGGAGAGTTCCTCGTAAAGCTTGCCGCGACGAAATATATCTGGTATCCAGCTCATTTGGGAACTCCTCTTGATTGGTCCGTCAGTTCGCTGTGCCCTTGCTCGTATCAAGGACCAGTGCAATGCCTGCGAACATGCGTTCGAAACTGGAGATCTGTTGTTCCAGATGGCGCAGACCTGAAGCCGTGATCTGGTAGGTTCGCACTCGGCGATTGTTTGAGGAGATGCCCCACTCCGCCTTTACCAGCTTTGCCTTGAGCAGCCTCTGCAGCGCCGGATAGAGCGAACCTTCTTCCACCTGAAGCAGATTCTTGGATCGTTGCTGAATGTGTTGGACCAGCGCATATCCGTGGGCTGGCTGGCGGCGAAGCGACTCGAGAATCATCATTTCGAGTGCACCAGGAAATAGATCGCGAGAAGTCGTTTCTGTCATAGGCTTGTTTGCTACAGGCATAGAGTGAACAAGTATAGTCTTTTTCTCAACAAGAAATTCGGTCGAACCCTTTCCGGGGGTGAGGTTTTGAGGTCAACTGGCGAGAACAGCCGCCACAGTCATCGAAATCGGCAGAGGCCGATTCGTCATCAATGAGTGCATTGGCGATTTGGCACTCGTTGACGGAACGCGTTTCACAGGACTTAGAGGGCGAGTTCTGCCGATAGCTCCTGTAAACTTTCATTGGTACGTGCCTGTTTTCGCACAAAGGAGTAGTCGAGTGGCAACGATTTATTGCGTGTGCGGCCCAGTTGCATCCGGTAAGAGCACTTATTCGACAACTCTCGCCAAACAGAACGGTGCAATTGTTTTCTCCATAGACAAGTGGATGAACACGCTCTTCGGTAAGGATATCCCCGTAGGTTCAGGTCCAAGCGACTTTGCATGGTTTTCAGAACGCGTTGACGGTTGTGAGGAACAATCCTGGCAGATTGTCGAGCAACTGTTGCGGCGTGACGTGAACGTGGTACTTGACTGGGGCTTTATCCGCCGGGAGCGTCGTAATAAGGTCAATCAGAGAGCCGCCGCTAGTGACTACAAGGTCGAGTGGCACGTTCTTGAGAGCGACAAAGAGGTCAGGCGAGAACGCTTGGAAGGACGGAACGAAAACGGTGGCGCAACTTTCGCCTTTCAAGTGACACCAGCTATGTTCGATTTCGCGGAACGCCTCTACGAACCACCGCAGAAGGATGAGCTTCCCTCCGCGATCCGTTCCCAATCGTGAGCTGAGCACGGCCTGCGGTTCAGTACCGATATCTCGGCTTCTGTTTACTAATCCCATCGCGATGAGTGACTCGGCGATTTACCAACAACTGGCAAGAGAATGGATGGATTTGCCCATTATTCAGTTCGCAAGGCCTGCATTGGGTCGACGCGCGTGGCGCGTAGCGCGGGAAACCAGGCGGCGGCCAGCGACACGGCTGCCAGGAGGAATGCGGAGACTGCGAAGACGAACATGTTGAGTCCGCGCAGAGGAAGCGGAGACCCGGACTGAAATCGCGCTAGTGCCAACATCGCGGGTTCTGCGAGTGCAGTTCCACAGAGAAGTCCGAAGAGGGTGTTGCGAAGGGCTTGCCTGGTGACAGAACGGAAGATGGTGCCGCGATCTGCGCCGAGCACCATCTTGATTCCAAACTCGCGGGTGCGTTGATTGACGGCGAAGGAAAGAACTCCGTAGACGCCGACAACAGCCATAAGCAATCCGATGGAGGCCATGATGAGGATGATCCCGGCCAGCGAACGCATCTGCTCGGCATCGGCTTCGAGGGATTCCCATATGCTCTCCGGGGCAATCAGTTGTGTGCGGTCGAGAGACCTCACCGTGTCTCTGATCGCGTTCTCAACGGGTTTTGGATCGCCGGAGAAACGTACGAAAAGCCCACCGTCCAGTGTGGATGGATCGCGGAGTGTATAGAGGCGCGGACCATCGGTGACGCCGAAGCTTTCAGACTGTGTGTCCGCTGCAAGGCCAACGATGGTGAGGCGGCGGGTATCAGGCGTGATGATCGACTTGCCGAGGGGATCCTCTGCCTGCCAGAATTCTCTTGCGAATGCCTGGGAGACAATTGCGACGGAGTCCGCATTGGGTGAGGTGGGATCGGCGGAGTTAAAGGCGCGGCCTTTGATCAGCGGGATGTCGAAGGTTGAAAAAAAGCCGCTCGAGACGTTATTGACCGAGGTAGGTTTGCCCTGTCCCGCGGTCTGGTCAGGCAGGCGAATCTCGGTTGGGGGAACCCGGCGAAAGGGCCCAAGGCTGGCGTAGGCAAGCGACAGGACGCCGGGGATCGCGAGGATGCGCGATTCGAGGGTGCGGTTGAAGGTGAGTGCGTTGGCGCGGTTCGCAGCCGACGAGTCCACTCTGACCGGCACGCCTATCGTGTGGCGCATATCGAAGCCTGGGTTCATGCCGGTGATCAGGCTGGGCAGGCGGCCAAACATCACGGCCGCGCATACGAGCACGAAGCCAAGGGCGATCTGCACGATGATCAGTCCGCTGGTGGATCGGGAACGCATAGTGGCAGCAGCCTCTCGCCCCTTCAACGCAGTAAGCAGGTCGAGTTTCCACGCGGCACGAATAGGCATGAGCGAAGAGATAATGGTCGCCAGCACAACGAGAACGGCGAGATAGCAGAACACTAGCCAATTGGGGTGAATCATCAAGACACTTCTGGCCCGGCTGGCGTTGATGACATTCATGATCATCAGTGGGACGCGGTAGACAAGCAGGATGCTGAGTGCCCCGCCGACGGCAGCTGTCATCAGGCTCTCGGCCAGAAGCATGCGGGCGAGCTGTCCGCGTCCAGCACCAAGCGCCAGACGAACGGCGATCTCACCGCGTCGCGTAACGGTGCGCGAGAGAAAGAGCATCGTCACGTTACAGCATGCCAGCAGCAGAATGAGCGTGAGCGGCCCCAAGATGAAGATCATCATCGCGACCACGCGATCGCGAATGGCAGGATTTTCGATGAACGATCCGTTGGTAAGGACGAGAACCGTTTTGCGATTGAAGGCAGAGACCTGACGCTTGACGTAGGCGCGGTCCTGCTGGCTCATGATGGTTGATAGCTCGGACTGCGCATCGGATCGAGAGAAACCGGGGCGCAAACGACCTGCTACCGCGAGCCATGGTGTAGACGGGCTGTTGAGCGAGTCTCTGCCCTGTTCGAGCATCGGCTCTGTCGTGTAGGGGATGAAGACGCCGCCAGGCAGGAAGTTTGCTGCGTCTGAGGAGACGATGCCGACGACTTGGAAGAGCGAGCCGTTCAGGCGAATCGTCTTTCCGATGATGCTAGAGTCGCCGCCTAGCTCGGTTTTCCATGTGGATTCGCTGATTACAGCTATCTGTGTGGCGGAACCTCGGCTACAGTCGCCTGACGCGAAGAAGCGTCCCATAAGCGGGCGATCGATGCCGAAGACATGGAAGTAGTTGCAGGTGGCCAGCACTGTTGCGTTCGGCTTTCCCTCGTCGAGCGTTGGGGACGAGACCTGCCATGCGGCGATGTCTTCAAGGGCCTTTGAGCGGCTGCGCATGGAGTCATAGTCTTCTGTGGTGAACGAGGAGTACTGATCCTCGCGCATGAACCAACCCGTGTAGCGTGGATAGACCTGCACGAAGCTGTGCGCGTCTTTGAGGGTTGGCGGCAGAAGAAAGAGTGAGTTCAACAGTGTGAAAACACCTGCGTTGAGGCCGATGCCAAAGGCCAGTGCGAGGATGGCCACGGCGGAGAGCAGAGGTGCCCGACGTGCCGAGCGTAGGGCGTGGAGAATGTCGTGCCAGAAGCGCTCGACCGGGGCCCAGCCCCAGGCTTCATGCGTCTGCTCGCGGATGAGAGCGATGTTGCCGAAGGCGCGGCGGGCGGCGTGGACCGCCTCATCCGGCGGCATGCCACGTTCGCATTGTTCCTCTTCTTCGAGCTCGAGATCCGCACGCAGCTCGCGCTCAAGATCCGCATTCCGTTTGTTAATCTGCCACCATCGCATCTCAGCCCTCCTTGGAGGAGGCAGGCCACATCACGCGGGCAACCGCTTCCATCATCTGCTTCCACTGCGACTCTTCAACCAGGAGCTGCTTTTTGCCCTTTTCCGTCAGCTGGTAATACTTGAACTCCCGATTGCGATCAGGAGCTGTCTCCCATTTGGACGCGACCCAGCCTCGTCCCTCCAGGCGGTGCAGCGCCGGATAGAGCGAGCCATGCTGCATCTGCAGGAAGTCGTTTGTTGTTTGCTGGATGTGCTTTCCGATCTGGTGTCCGTGGGCAGGCCCATAGAGCAGCGTCCTGAGTATCAGCATATCCAGCGTTCCCTGCAGAATCGCGGCTCGCTGCTTTCCCTGTTCTTTGACAGAAGTCATTCGATCCTCGATGACCGAGGGTAGTTATCCGACCATCACCTGTCAAGAAGCAATCAGTCGACGGATCATCGAATGATGACTTCAGCCCGAGTCACTCATTGATAATGATTCCTGTGATGGAAGCAGGATAGGTAACGAAAAGCTCTCTCTTGTTAATCAATGACTCTAAGCAGACAATTGGCATTCTAGCAATGACAGGTAAATGGATCGTCGCAGAGCAGGAGTCAAGGTTGCGAAACTGGTCTAGTTAATTACCGAAAGTTGCAGCGCACCGCCAACTGGCGGCACGGGCCTTGACGCCTGCCTTCTCTGCGGCGAGTAAAATCCTCCATTCGGACGAATGCCATCAGGATGCAGCCGCTTGGTAGCGGCTGCATGGTATTGTCCGTCGAGTTCGATGCCGAGATATCTGCGATTGAGGATCTTCGCTGCCAGCAGAGTCGAACCTGAACCGCAGAATGGATCTAGAACTAAATCCTGCTTCTGCGTAAAGGCCTCGATCAGCGGCTTCAGGGCTGTTACCGGTTTCTGGGTGGGATGAAGCTTGTTGCCGGAGTAAGGCATATCGATCATGTCCGGGGTCGGATTCTCCGGGAGTGCTGGATTCCCTTTTGCCAGCAGATAGGCCTGTTCGTGCTGGTACTTCAGAAAGCGTGACTTCGATGCGTACTGCTTGCGGAAGACGAGATGGCCGACGATGTGAAAACCTGCGCTACGCCATGCGTGGAAGAACTTATCGACCTGTGTCCAGCCGTAGAACGAGACCATAAACCGGTCCTGTTTGAGAACTCGATATGTTTCGCTGAATGCCGGTATGAGCCAGTCAGAGTTGCTGTCGTTCTGGATAGAGCGTCCATCCCGGTCTTGATACCGAACCAGGTAAGGTGGATCGGTCAGGATGAAGTCGGTGCTGTTGGCCGGCAGGCTACGCATAATCGAGATGCAATCTCCATGAAGAACTGTATTGGTTGGAACTGAGGTTTGGTTGATTCGATTCGTCTGCATGATGTCGCTCCGTAGGTGGTCTCCCGATGACTCGGGGCACACAGAGCGGAGCTAAGCGAGTGGGTCCGGCTTCCAAGGCCAAGGACCGCTTTTTCGGAGGGACCCGAAAGAAAGTTGCCGCGTTGTTTGCGGAAAGTTTGTTATGGGAGGAACCGGAAAAGCAGAGGTCTGCCGTGCCGCAGGACGCCGGGATTACCCCGAGCGCGTGCCCGAGTCAGCGGAGAACACATACTGCTGGAGGGAACATCGACGAACGAGCAATCCAACTCTGAACCATCAGATCCTCATAGAGAAATTGCACTCATGTCAGCTAGCCATTTGCCGACCGTTGTCCGAACGCAATCATGGCATCCCGGAAAGACAATATCTGCGAACTGCGATTCTCGGTTCTCCATGCAATCGCGGTCTCAAGCTGGATGGAATCGGCGAGAGGCTTGTACAGCACATCGTCTCGCTTCATGCGGCCTGCAGAGCTTCGCATCAGCCCGATACTGCGATGAGCAGGTACGTGATCCAGCAACTCGATCAGACTGGCGACCGGCAAAATGGATGAGGCTTCGATCCCTGTCTTCAAGAGCATCGCCTCTGTGCTGACTGCACCCGGATCGATCTGTCGCGAAACCATTACGATCTGCTCCTTCTTTAGCTCGAAGAGTCTGACCATGGGTCTTTGCACCAGTGGATGGCTCTTGGGAAGGACCGCGATCAATGCTTCAGAGAGAATTGGATGGAAAGCTATGCCACGGCTCCTGAGCGGAAGGTCCACGACGGCTAGATCCAGCCTGCCGCGATGCAGAGCCAGCAATAGTTCTGGCGTATAGATGGTGACACACTCCACTGCCACTGGCTCTGATGCCTTTTGTGCCGCTTCAACAAGGGTCCTTATACGAGGAAGATTGCAAAGAGTCGAAAGACCGATTCGTAGCTTCTGCTCTTTCTCGCGATTCAGTGCATGAACCAGCGATACCGCGCGGCGGCTGTGCTCCAACGTTTTGTTCGCCTCTTTCTCGAAGATCCTTCCCGCCTGGGTCAGCCGAACCTCTCGCGGAAGACGCTCGAAGAGCTGTGCCTCAAGACTGACCTCCACAGCGCGAACCTGTCGCCACAGAGATGACTGCGCTACATGGCACCGTTTGGCAGCTCTTGTAAAACTGCGTTCCTCGGCCACGGCAAGGAAGTACCGCATCTGCCGTAGCTCGATCTCCGTCTGCACTCGCTCAACGTAAGCGAGAAAGAAAGGAACGATTATTGCTTTTTCGAGCAGATCATTGCACCTAGGGCAATAATTCTGACCCAGCTGCATTGAGATTTACATGTAAGTGGATTCACTCGGATCTCCCCAAGCTTGGAGCTGGCGCTCGCTGATCCTGCCGTTGGCGAACATCGAGATTCGGAATCATTGCCGCAAACGAATTGATCTATCCGAATAAGCATCGGTCCGTCGAGTGATTTATCAGTAGTTTCTGATCTGTTGGTGCTCGACAAACTCCAAATCCGGTGAATAGAAATGCTGGCAGATACCTTTACATTTGAGCCGCTGATTTCGGCGGTCGAAGCCGGGGAACTCCTCGGAATTCATCCTGTGACTGTCCTCAGGTGGGCCAGGGAAGGAAAAATTCCGCATCGAAAATTGGGCAGAAAAGTAAAATTCCGCAAATCAGAACTTGATTACTGGCAAACAAACCTCCACACTGACAGTGCCGTTCGTGTCGCCCAACCCTAAAAGGAGAAGGCACATGAACTTACAACGAGCACGCTATCAGCAAGGTTATTTGACAACTGAACGCAGAAGTAAGGGTTCTCCGGTTTGGATTTATCGCTGGCGCGAGAAAGATCATCGCGGCCACTTTTCCCGACGGAAGCAGATCGTGGGATCGAAATCCGATCTTCCTACTAAAGCCGACGCCCTCAAAGCAGTTGAGGGGCTGCGGCTGGAGATCAATGTAGAAACGGGATGTGGAAGTTTGGGCTCTATGAAAGTGAATGAGCTCATTGAGCATTTTCGGAGAACCGAACTCGCCGACAGCAACAAGAAGAGCACTCGAACCAAGCAGGTTTATGCCCATCAGTTGGTGGACATCATTTCCCCAAAATGGGGAGAGCAGCGACTGAAGGATATAAAGCCCATCGCAGTTGAGGACTGGCTGAATCGGCAACCTGGAGCTCCCGGTTCCCGGGCTAAGACGAAGGGTGTCATGGGAGTGCTCTTTCAGCACGCGATGCGTTACGAATGGATGGCACGAAATCCTATTCGACTCGTCCGGCAAAGCTCCCTCCCTCAGCAGGAGCAGATCGTCCTTGAACCTTTTGAGTTGGCCGCTCTTTTGAAGGAATTGCACGACCCTTTCGCCTCTTTGATTCTCCTTGCGGCTGTCACGGGTCTTCGTCGAGGCGAGTTGTTTGGGTTGAAGTGGGAAGACATCGATTTTGCCGAAGCAGAGATGCATGTTGTGCGGTCGTTGGTTGATCAGGTCGAAGGGCCACCAAAGACACTGGCGTCCCGACGTCCATTGCCTCTGTCCAAGGAGTTAGCAACTGCTCTTAAAGGATGGCGACAAAAAGCTGAGTATTCCAAACCGACGGACTGGATATTCGCGAGTCCGCTGGCACTTGGCAAAAAGCCATACTGGCCCGATGCGGTTCTCAAACGACATGTACGACCTGCAGCAGCGCGCGCCGGGATTACCAAAACAATCGGATGGCACAGCTTTCGACGAACTCTGGCACCTTGCTCCACTCTTCCGGTGCATCGGTGAAGACAACGCAGGATCTGTTACGTCACTCTTCACCGATGATGACCTTAGGCATCTACGCAAAAGCTGTCACTGCAGACAAACGGGCCGCTCAGGACACCATCGTGTCCTTGATAACTGGCAAGGAGAAGCAGTACAGACCAAAGAGGCAGAAACCGCTTGGACCCAGATTGGACCCACAGTTGGCCCCAAACTCAGGTTCCGATGAGGCTAAGTTGTTGAGGTAAATGGTCGGGACGACTAGATTCGAACTAGCGACCTCACCCACCCCAAGGGTGCGCTCTACCAGGCTGAGCCACGTCCCGACTTTTTTGCGCGCAGCCCAAGCAGACTGCGGCGGGGTTTTGTTGCAGTACTTAGTGTACACCGAGCAGACTTACTGCGCAGGCGGTACGTATTCCTTGGGCAACGCACCACCCTCACCAAAGAAGAACTCGTTCATCTGTTCGACCAGGAACTCCTGCGCTTCGCGGGTCCAGGGCTGAAGGCGGTACTCGTTCAGCAGCATCTTCTGGCGCTCGACCCACTCACCCCATGCCTTCTTCGATACGTTCTTGTAGATCTTCTGGCCGAAATCGGAGTCGAAGGGCGGCTCGTCGAGCCCCTCCATCTCCGCCTTGTACTTCGTGCAAAACACCATATGCGCCATTCGCTCGTCGAACTCCTTCCAACCTCTCCATTCTACGACGAGCTATCGATCGCCGCTCCACAGGCAAGGCACACATCCAACGGAGGCGATACGGTTCACTCCGGATAGTTGTTTTCTTCCTCTTCAAGGTCAACGGTGGCGGCTACAAGGCAAGGAGAGACAAACAGCGCCACGAACAACAAAAGCACGATCAACGTGTGAACCATCGCGAGTCTCTTTTCGCGGAGAGTCATCTCTCCCGACACTCACTTGATCGGCGTCATACGCGGAACAAATCATGCAGTCACGCGCTCGTCGGTTCTCTTTCGTAACATGCCCTCTGGTTCTTCGGCATTTCACTCCTGAACGTGAAAAGGCCGCCCGGCAACAGGGCAGCCTTTTCTTTAGGGAGAATAGTTCCAACGGAGGCAAAGCCATCAGAACTTTCTGGCGAAATACTATGTTTGGCAAAATGGTGTGTCAAGGCTTAAAGGTCATCCCCGTAAACCACAGCATTATCTATACTTAAGATGTTAACCATATCAATAACATAGTAATCAAATTTCTCTTTTTATTCGCTTTTCAGTACCCGCGTAATCGTTAAACCATCATTGAATCATGTGGTTAGCTTTTCATTTGCACCATGCGGAGTGCAGGTTTCCCCGCCAACCGAGGCAGCAGGATGATTTGTAGCACCTAATTATCGTTGTCCGGATCCGTCGGTATGAATGGCAGCCGGACTACCGCTCAGATCGATACGAAGGAATTCCGGCTCGGCGGCCGCCGGCTTACCTTGCATAACCCGGATCGCCGCACGTCCTGCCCCTAGAGAGATGCCAAGCACAATCGCGCCCAGTGCCCCGAAACCGCAGAAGATCGCGATGCTGGAGAGCAGGCTGTACGTCTTTCTGACCTCGGCGTGAAATTCGAGAGGCATCTGCTTGTTCCAGGTGACTTCCGTCCTCGGATGAATGCCTTCCAGCAAAGCTTTTGCCTCAGTGAGTTGCCAGGCCCCTGAGGTCATCAGGACCAGGGGTCCTTCGCGGCGCAGCACGACCGTTCCATCGGATGAGCCGTGCTTGTGCACCTCATCTTCAATGGCGCGTAGCCGGTCGCCGGCGATCTGCGGTGTAGGGTACAGCAGCATCGTCAGCAATCCCTTGCCGACATATTTCGCGGTAATCGCCTCAGCCGCCTTATCGAAGCCGAGAATCGCGCCCGGCAGTACACCGCCCATCGTCTCGTAGCTCACTGGCCCCAACGCATACTTTACCGACTCGCGTTCCAGCCCTTTTTCAGGGAGGTAGGTGGGGAGCTGAGGAGGAAGCCCCTTAGGGCCAGCAACCTTTGGCAGCCGGGCTTCAATCGCCGACAGCAGAGACTCGGTTTTAGCCCCACGCATTCCACGGGCTTCAACTAAGCTGGTGCCGCTGCGGAAGAGATAGCCTTCCGCACCTGCGCTCGTCTCGTTACCCAGCCCTACGCCGCGATAGCTCGAACCCGGCCGCTGATAGAAGCTGTAGGCTGCATGAGCTCCGGTTGCGTCGACAAACTGCCTTGCCGTCACGGTGACTGAGGGGCCTGTGCTGCCTGCACGATAGACTCCATGCTCTTCGCGCTTCAGGCCATCTTCGGTAAGAACGATATCGGTCTTTGGGTCTGCCTTGGCGTCTGTCACCGCAGGCGAGGGACTATCAGGCTGCCGCGCCCATTCGCCAACCTGTTGCGGAAGCAGAGGCGCGGGAGGTTCCACCAGCGTTGTCTTCGTATCCTGCCCGTAACCTGTAACCGCTATGCCCGCAACCAGTGTCAATACCAGTTGGCGCGTCAATAGAAGAGACCTTCGCTGCACCATAAAGCACCTGCCCTGCTAAAGGCCAGATTACACCAGCACGATCGAACTCCGCGAGTTCGCCGGTCACAGCATCACTGACAGGTTTTGACGAGAGACGAGCCTACTTTGTGCTGGCCCTTTCAACCGGAACCTTTGTCGCACTCAGGCCACCCTGATATTTCGCAACTCCTTTGTACAGGCTCTCGGCTACCCTCTGCCTGTACTCGGACTGGCGCAGCTGTTCGGCGTCTTTGGGGTTGGTGATAAAGGAGATCTCAGCAAGAATGGACGGCATATTCGCGCCGATCAGCACGACGAATGGGGCCTTCTTCACTCCACGGTTCTTCAAGCCTGCGTTACCGTGCTGCAAACCTGCATATAGGCTCGATTCGACATCGGAGGCAAACTCACGCGATTCGTCGATCTTTTCCTTGAGGGCGATCTTCTTCACCAGATCGCTCAGTTGGTGGATCGACTGGTCGCTCACGGCATTTTCGCGCGCGGCCACCTCAAGGGCATCCGGCTGCGAGGTGAAGTTCAGGTAATACGTCTCGACTCCCCTGGCCGAGGGATCGCTTGATGAGTTCGCGTGAATCGAAAGGAACAGGTCGGCCTGTGCCTTATTGGCGATCGCCGTTCTTGTCTCAAGCGGGATAAACGTGTCGTCCGAACGGGTGTAGATGATCTCCGCACCAAGCCGGTCGTGCAGCAGCCTTCCCAGACGTAGAGCGACGTCGAGCACAACCTCTTTCTCCTCCAAGCCATTGACGCCGATCGTTCCGGAGTCATGCCCGCCGTGACCGGCATCGATGACGATGCGCCCGATCTTCAATCCGAGAGCGCGCACCAGCGATGTCTGCCCATCGGCTGTCGGGACTGCCGCGCGAGCCGGCGTTGCCGGACTGGCATCGGATTTGCGATGCGAGGAAGCCGCCGAAGCGGCGCTGCTCCTCGTCGCCTGCGGCCGTCCGCCGGGAACAACCGCGATGGGCCGCGATGTGGGGACGCTGGTTGCGTCTTCGCGTCCAGGTTGAGCGCTGACCTCGGCAACCTCAGTTGCAGTTCCGGCGTTGCTGGTCGCTACAGCGTTGGGAACCGGACTCCGGGAGGTCGTCGTCTGCTGCGGGGCCGTGCGTGGAGCCGGAGCCTTGGAAGTGGCGTTCTGCGTGCGCGCATCGGAAGGTGTATCCGCGCTCTGATTTGCGGCGACCTGCGCCGCCGGGTTGCTGCCATGGATGTCGATGATAAGCCGGTAAGGATTGGGCAGCAGGAACGCCGAGTACTCGGTGACGTCGCTTACATCCAGCACGACGCGCGTCATGTCGTTGGAAAACTGTGCGGCGCGAATTCTCTTCAGGAAGCCGTCGTCGGTGACGGAAAAATTCTTGCCCACCAGGGCCTGTGCCAGACGGGTTCCGTGCAGGTCGAAGTAGATGCGATCGGGGTTAGGCACACGTGCAGCTTCATAGGTCACATCGTCGCCGAGATCAATGGCGACACGAGTGTAGTTCGGGGTTGACCAGTGACGTATCCCCGTAACCTGCGCCAGACCGCTGCGCTTCCCGCTTGCCGCCTTTGCAACATGCGCGACCGGCTGCTGCGATAAAGAAGTCTGCGGCGTATCTTCGGCCGGTGCGGCTACTGCTGTCGAAACACTCGCGCCGGAACTCTTTCGAGCATCAGCCTCAGACGCTGAGCGTGGAGTGATGGTCATCTGTGGCTGGACTCGCCGCTCCTTGGGGTCTGCCGGCCGGGTTCGCGATACAACCTTTTCACTCGCGCCGCGATCAAGCGATGCAAGACCTGCCTTCGCTTCTTCTGCCTGGGTGCTGCGCGGGTGCTGCTTCAGCAGAAGCGAGTAACGCTCCTTCGCGGCTGCCGCATCGTGCAGGTCGTTCTCATAGATCTGCCCCTGCGCCAGCAGAGCGCTTACGCGCAGCGAGCTTCCGGGATACTGCATCCGCAGAAACTCGTACTGCCCGATCGCAGCTTTTAGACTCTTTGCATCGCTCAGATCGCGGCCTTGCTCGGCAAGCAGCTCGGCCACAGCATTGACGGCCGCGGCCGCGTATTTGCTCTGTGGCGTGTCATGATAGATAGCGCGGTAGCCATCCAGTGCGCGATCGTAATCCGCACGCGTACGTTTACCTGGTGCGATGGCTTCCAGCTTTTCACGGCCTTCAGTCGCTGCCTGCCACGGCGAAACTTGCACAACTCTCTTTTGTGCTGCGGAACTTCTCGGCTTCGACGGAGTTGCTGCGGCTGCGCTCGCACAGCTCAGGCCCATGGCGCAGATGGCGCACCACACCCCAAGACTCCGCACTTTGTTGCATACAGCCATCAGTGCCAGTTTAAGAGTTCCACACACGCGTGGTGGCTGTGAAAACGTTGCAGGTACTCCCCGCGATACTCCCCGCAAACATACTGCAACTTGCTCGACCACAATCAATAAGACGGAGAGTCATGCTCTCCGCCTTACTGATTCACAGACATGTTGAAGTGTTTGCTATAGAAGACTCTCGACCACCGAGGCCGATTTGCCCAACGCGCCGTCAAGTGCGCCCGGTTCGCTTCCTCCAGCTTCAGCCAGATCAGGCCGTCCGCCACCCTTGCCACCAACCATGGCGGCAATCTGCCCGACGATCTTGCCGGCCTGCACCTTGCCCGTGAGGTCTTTTGTAACGCCAACGATCAGCGAGACCTTGCCATCGTTTGCAGCGCCGAGAACAACAACGCCCGAGCCCAGCTTGCCGCGAAGCTCATCGACAAGGTTGCGCATCTGGCTCTTGTCGAGAGCGTCCACGCGCTGAGCAAGCACCTTCACGCCCTTCACCTCGACCGCAGCAGACGCTGCATCGGAGACAGCAGCCGAGGCGGACTTCATCCGCATCTGCTCCAACTCGCGGCGCAGCTTCTTCATCTCTTCTTCCTGCGCGGCGATCCTATGTTTTAGCGCGTCCGCTGGAGACTCATTCACGCCACCCACCAGCGATCCAACAACACGAGCGACATCGAAGCCACGACGGAACTCCGAGAGAGCTCCGGTGCCGCTAACTGCCTCGACGCGGCGGACGCCGGAAGACACCGAGCTCTCGCCCACCAGCTTCAACAGGCCAATTTCGCCGGTTGCGCCAGTATGCGTACCGCCGCAGAGCTCGGTCGAAAAGCCGCCGATCTTCACCACGCGAACGCGGTCGCCGTATTTTTCGCCGAAGAGCGCCATCGCTCCAAGCTCGTTGACCGCAACGTCGATCGGAACATCGACCATCGTCTCGACCTTCGTGTTCGCCAGCACCTGGCTGTTCACGATGTCCTCGACTTGCTGCATCTCCTCGTCAGCGACGCCGGTAAAGTGCGAGAAGTCGAACCGCAGCCGCGTCGCGTCATTCAGCGATCCTGCCTGCTTCACGTGCTTGCCCAGCACCTCGCGCAGTGCTGCATGAAGAAGGTGTGTTCCCGTGTGGTTGCGCTCGGTCGCGCGGCGATTGTCAGCGTTGACCACTGTGTCGACCGTATCGCCCACGGCCAGCGTCTCACGCGCCTTCACCTTGTGCGCAAACACTCCCTGCACCGGCTTGCTCGCGCCAAGCACGTCGGCGACGACCGTGTTGTGATCGTCCGAGTAGAGCCAGCCGATGTCGCCCACCTGTCCGCCGGAGTCCGCGTAGAAGCTCGTCGCGTCGAGAACCACCTCGCCTCGCTCGCCAGGCTTTAGCGCGGGAACACCTTCGCCATCCTTCACCAGCGCCAGCACCTTCGCGCCCTCGACCTTTAGCGACGAGTAGCCCTCAAACTCCGTCTTCGCCAACTCGCGATAGACAGGCGCCGCAGTCTTCTGCGAACCGCCCTTCCAGGAGGCACGCGCCCGCGCCTGCTCCTCCGCACGCGCCTGCTCGAAACCCTCCATGTCGAAGGCAATCCCCGCGTCGCGCGCAGCATCAACCATGAAGTCCAGCGGCATACCGAAGGTCTCGTACAGGTGGAACGCCGCCGCGCCCGAGCGCAGCGTCGCTTCATTCATCTGCCGCAGGCCTAGCTCCAGCGTGCGAGCAAACTGCTGCTCCTCCGCCAACACGACCTTCGCCACGCGATCGGCGGACTCCTTCAGCTCCGGGTACGCCGCGCTCATCTCGTCGCGCACGGCGTAGACCATCTCGTGCATGAAGGGCTTCTCCTGCCCAAGGAGACGTCCGTGACGGATGCCGCGGCGCATGATCTTGCGCAGTACGTAGCCACGGCCTTCGTTCGCAGGGAGCACACCGTCCGAGATCAGGAACGTCGCCGCGCGCGAGTGGTCGGCGATGATACGCAGCGATGCCTGCGAACGCGCATCGATCTCGTGGTCGGACTCGACCTTGTGCCCGGTAAGCTGCTCCGCCCTCTTAATTAAAGGAGTGAACAAATCTGTCTCGAAGTTCGACAACACTCCCTGCAGAACGCAGGCAATACGTTCAAGCCCCATGCCGGTATCGATGGAGGGCTTCGGCAGCGGCGTCAGCAGCGGCCCGCTCGGCGTCACCGTGCGATCAAACTGCATGAAGACCAGGTTCCATATCTCGACGTAACGCTGCTCGTCTTCGCCAAAGGGCAGGTCCTTGCCAAACTCCGAAGCCTCAACGCCGAGGTCGTAGTAGATCTCGCTACAGGGGCCGCACGGGCCGGTATCGCCCATCGCCCAGAAATTGTCCTTCGCGCCAAGCTCGAAGATGCGGCCGGCCGGGACTCCCACATCGAGCCAGTATTGATACGCCTCGGAGTCGCGCGGAACAGCGTCGTCGCCCTCGAAGATGGTCACGTAGAGCCTTGCCGGGTCGATGCCGAACCACTCCTTCGAGGTCAGCAGTTCCCACGCATAGGCGATGGCGTCCTTCTTGAAGTAATCGCCGAAGCTGAAGTTACCCAGCATCTCGAAGAAGGTGTGGTGACGGCGCGTGAAACCGACGTTCTCAAGGTCGTTGTGCTTGCCGCCGGCGCGGACGCACTTCTGCGACGTCGTCGCGCGCGTGTAGTCGCGCTTCTCCAGGCCGAGGAACACGTCCTTGAACTGGTTCATGCCTGCATTGGTAAACAGCAGCGTAGGATCGTTCGCCGGGACAAGCGACGACGAGTGCACTCTCCGGTGCCCCTTGCCTTCAAAAAACCGCAGAAAATCTTCGCGAATCTGGCTTCCAGACCTGTAGTTCATAGTGTTTAAGTCTATCAGCCGGAGACGCCGCTGCCGTCTCCGTAAAGCTGTGCTTACGCGGGGCGGCGCAGATAGGGAAACCTTGCCGGCGACTAACGCTCAGTAAGGCTCGCTGCTACATTCCAGGGCGCCACGTAACCCCTTCGAGCCGAAGCATCTCATCTTTCGTCGCCTTCAGGCTAGAAAACTGGCTTCGGTGCCGCACCATCTCCAGACAGCTCACCAGAGCATCGAAGGCGTCCTCGCTTGCGAGTGCCTTTGCAATCACAGCACGGGAAAGGTTCGCATACGCTGCATCCGTCTTCTTCCGTGTCGCGAGATAAATCTTTCGCGCCTCGGCGTTGCTCTTCTTCACGGCTCCCGTCATCAGTCTCGTGTACATCTCCACGAGCAGCGGCTGCGGCTTCGCGCCTGCGATGCGCGACGACTCGAATGGCCACACGCGAAATCCTGCTTCATGCAGCTTCAGCAGAAACGGCATCGCCCGCAGGCTTCCGGTCCCGACACTGCCAGAACCGCCAATCTGAAATGGCGACTTAGGTGTGATACCACGCACCTTCGCTGCCCGTTCAGGGTCGCCTGCCAACATCTTCGGCGTGATCTTGTTGTCCATGTCGGTCAGCCGCATCGACCGATGGAGGTTTTTTCCGCAGAATTCCTCCGGGCGCTTGTGCGGTGCTCCCCAGAACCGCGCGTCGCGGGCCACCTCCTCGCACTGCCGCGACAACCAGCGCTCGCCTTGTCCATCGGCGACCTTCTTCCAGAATTCGAAGACCGTCGTACACCCATGCTCGCGCAGAAACCACGCAGGAAAGCTGAAGCAGCAGTCGAGGCTCACGATCATGCGCGGAGTCTCACGTGCTAGCTCGATCAGCCAGTCCGCCAGCTTGGCGCGCGTGCGGCCTGCCTCAAGCGTGATGCTTCCCGCAGTCCAGATTCCGGCCCATATATGGCGCTTTTGCCCGGCCGCATCCACGCGCCCCGACCAGTCCACAGCAACGATCCGTTCTAAGTCACCTGCAGGCAACGTCATCTCACCATCATCCCACCGGCGGAACTTTTCGCTGCCGCCAAGCGTATTCTCGAACGGAGAGAACACCCGATGCTCAAGCTGATCCTCTTCTGTCTGCTGCTCGTCACCTGCTGGCCGCTAGCTATTGCAGCCGTCATACTCTATCCGCTGATCTGGCTTATTCTGCTGCCATTCAGGCTGGTCGGCATTGTCGTGGGAGGAACCTTCGACTTGATTGCCACGCTCTTTTCCCTGCCAGGGCGCGTCCTGCGCTCCGTCTAGCGCATAGCCTACTCGCCGGATGCGATATCGCCGTCATCGTCCAGCGCCTCTTCTTCCACCTCGACATCCCACGCCTTGAGCACTTTGAAGATCGCCGCCGCCGAAAACCCCGCGCGCATCAGCCTGCCCATCACCCGCGCTGCCTGCTTCTTCGCGTCGTCCCCTTCGGGCTGCTTCATGCGCTTGCGGGCGATGTATTCACGAGCGAGCGCTACCTCATCGACATCGTCGTAGGTCTTCGCCAGCGTCGATGCAACCAGATCTTTGTGGATGCCCTTCTGCACCAGCCCCTGCTGCACACGCCTGCGTCCGAACTTCTCGTTCTCTTTACGCAGCCGCGCATAGTCGGCGGCAAAACGCGTATCGCTCAGATACTTCAGTTCTTTTAGCCGGACGACGATGCGGTCCATCGCCCGCTCGCCCGCCTCGCCTTCTTCCGCGCGAGCGCGCATCAGCCGCTTGAGATCGCGAACCGTGCGCATCTTCCGCGCCAATGCGCCAACCGCATAGTCGAACAGGGCCTCTTCTCCCAGCGGCTCTTTCTTCTTCGGTCGGGAGAACGCCATTATGGAGTCATTCCAGCGTACTTATTGGTGTGTGTCCACCTGTCGCACCAGTCTCCAACCTCGTTATACCAGCGCTCGGAGTTCTGTGGCTTCAATACCCAGTGCCCCTCATCGGGGAAGTAGAGCATTCGCGAAGCCACGCCGATACGTTGCAGCGACGTGAACAGTTGAAAGCCTTCACTCACGTCGAGCCTGTAGTCGCGCTGACCGTGGATGACAAGGGTTGGCGTCCGGGCATTTGTAATCGACAGCATCGGCGACCACTTGCGAAATGGGTCCGCTGCGATGGGCCGATCAGCGTATCTCCACGGCTGGCCTGGTTCCTTGTCGCCCGGCGCGCGGAACTCCCACTCGTTGAACCACAGCTCTTCCGTCGTTCCATAGGCCGATTGCGGGTTGAACATGCCATCGTGCGTCACGATGCAGGCAAAGCGGTCCGTGTGCGTCAGAATCCAGTTGGCCATGTAGCCGCCGTAGCTGGCGCCGAGCGCGCACTCGCGCGTCTTGTCGATGAAGCTGTAATGTTGCTCGACGTAGTCCATCCCCTTCATCAGGTCGATGTAGGGCTTCCCTCCCCAGTCGCCATTCACGCCATCGACAAATGCCTGTCCGTAGCCGGTCGAACCGCGAGGATTCACCATCACGACGACATATCCCGACGCAGCCATCAGTTCCGGGTTCCACCTGTAGCTCCAGGAGTTGCCCCATGCCCCCTGCGGGCCGCCATGAATCAGGAATTTCACCGGATATTTTTTCTTTGCGTCGAACCCCGGAGGCCTGATCAGAAATCCTTCTACGGTCGCATTCTCCGCCCCCGGAAACATGAAGCTCTCCATCTTCGGAAGGTTAAGCTGGTCGAGCAACGCATCGTTCATATGCGTCAGCCGCACCACCTGGGCACCGCCATGTCCCATAGCATCCAGAGGAATGACCGAGATCGCCACCGGACTGCGCACCGTCATCATCGATGTGACAATCATGCGTCCATCGCGGGAGACCTGCAACTCTCCATAATCCGCCATGTTCGCAATCGCCGTTGCCTCGGGCAGATCGACGCCGACTGACAGAACGTTGGCATCGCCCATCTCGCCGCTGACGAAGTAGATCGTTTTGGAGTTCGGGGCCCAGGCAAACTCATCGACCCAGTTATCGAATCGCGGCAACAGCTCTCGCGGCTCTTCCGCCTTCTTCTGGCGATCGACCACAACGAGCCGGAACCTGTCGCTCTCATACCCAGCACGGCGCTGTGAACGAAACGCCAGCCAACGCCCGTCGGGAGAGTACGCCGGCGCATCATCGCTGCCAGGGCTCGTCGATACGCGTATCGGCTTCGCGCTCTTTTCATCCAGACGCAGTGTGAAGACGTCGTTCCCCGTGCTCACGGCCGGAACCGTATCAAGGTTGGTCACATAAGCAATCTCTTTTGAGTCCGGCGACCACGCATAACCGATGGGACCGCCTAGCGAGAAGACCGGGGCCTCCGCATCTGCAATGTTCCTGCGCGGTGTCAGATCCCTCACGGCATAGCCATCCATCGCATTGACGACCAGGATATGGCTGCGCTTTGGGCCCACATAGTTGTTCCAGTGACGGAATAGCAGGTGGTCGAACACCATCGCCTTCACCTGACTCTTCGCCGCGGCAGCGTCCTTGCGTTGATTGCAGCCATCCTCCTCGGCCCACGCCGTCTCATCACTGCACTCCGGGTAGACCCGCGAAACAAACATGATTTGCTTCGAATCTGGAGACCAGACCGCGCCATCGGCCTCTGTGCTCACACGCGTTAGCTGACGGGGAGCGCTTAACTTTCCCTCAACATCGTTCCAGTCCGCCAGATAAATCTGCGACGAACTACCGCCGTCGGAAGATACAAACAGCACTTGCCTGCCGTCCGGAGAAAACCTGCCGTTCGTCTCTCCTTCCTTCCCCAAGGTGAGCTGTCTCTCAGGTCCTCCCTTGGCGGAAACAACCCAGAGATGCGTGGTCTTTGTGTTGGCCTTCAGGTCCACATCCACGGTAGAGAACATCACCCACCTGCCGCTTGGCGAGATCTGCGGATCGCCCAGGCGCTTGATCTTCTGCAGGTCCGCGAAGGTCATCGGGCGATGCCCCGCCCCGCTCACTCCTTGCAGACCAACTGCTGAGGTTGCACCCGAAAGATCAACGGAATGCGCTTCGCTCTGTCGTTGACACCCCCAGAGCAGAAGCCCCGCGGCAACTGCGGCCGTGTATATCTTCATCGCACCGACTCTCCCGCGCCAGTCTACCCCACTGAAGACCGTCTATTCCTCCTGGATACGCAGGCGGGAACCTTCGCAGTTCCTCTCAGGCGACCTCGCCGATCACGACTGCCTGCCCCGTCATCACCTCCGCGAATGGAAGCTCGATAACAATCGCCGCACCCGCGGGATGCAGATTGAACGCACTGACCTCGCCACCATGCTCGCGCACAATTCCATAGCAGATACTGAGCCCTAGCCCGCTGCCCTGCACCGGCCCCTGTGTCGTATAGAACGGATCGAAGACTCGCCCGGGTTCACGAAAACCTGTCCCCGTATCGCTCACGACGATCTGAACTGTTCGCCCATCGAAGCCCGCCGTCAGGCGAATGGCGTCTTCCTCCCGCGCAGCTGAGGTCTCCCGTGCCTTCGCAATCGCCTGAACTGCGTTGTTCAACAGATGCTCCATCACAAGCCGCAGACGGTCGCGATTCCCTCGCACCGCGGGAGTCTCTGCGCCAAGCTGCATGGTCAGCTTGATGCCAAGCTCAGCCAGTTTCGGCCGGCACTCCTCTCCAAGCCCTTGAACCAGCGCAGGAATGTCTACCGACTCGTCGCGCAGGACCGAAGGCCGCCAGAAGTTCAGCAGGCCCTCGACTGTCTCCTGCATCTTCCTGGCTTCATGCAGGATAGTTTCAGCATGGTGGCATGTCCGCTTCTCGCCCGACGTCTCCCCAATCAGCTCTGCGGAGCCCATCACCGTCATCAACGGGTTATTCAGCGAATGAGCAATCCCCCCAGCGAGCAACCCCAGACCCGCCAGCTTCTCTGCGCGAAGCAGACGGTTTATCAGCTCGACATCTTCCAACGCCCTTGAAAGCTTTACCCCTAACGCCTCGAGAGCGACGACGGCCTCCTCGGCTGCCCTCCGCTGGACGTTCAACACGCTCGCGGCACATACCACCAGCGCACCTGACATCGTCCCGCTCACAGCGGAAAATGGAACCACCACCGCCAGGTCCCCGCAGTCGCTCAGCCGGACCGCCATGCTCTTCGCTCCCAGCCTTACACCATCGACCGGACCTTCTTCGCCGCGCTGTTCCGCTTCCACAACACGGGAGGCCCATTGCTCAACTGCAGCTGTCGTCGCTGCATTCATTCCCATACTGGCTGAGAGATATAGCCGCCCATCGGCATCGCGGGCCAGCATGGCGACCCGCTTAAAAGGGCTCCGGGACGACACAACGCCGCACACCCTCTCCGCCAGGGCGCGCAGGTCGGTATCGCGCCCCAGGCGTACATCCATGCGTGTATAAGACTCCATCTCTTCGCGGCCGCGGCGTTCGCGCCGATAAGCGGTTCTCCATCTCGCCAGGTTCCGGAACAGGATCCAGATCACCCCCAGCAACGCCAACACGACTGCGGCATAAATTCCGTGTATCCGTATCGCGCTGCCCATCATCTTCGTCTCCGTTACCCGCGTACCCGTGACTTTCCCCAAGATCAACCAAACCTGCCCTGAAAGCGTCTATCTTGTAGAAGGGCCGGGAGCTTTGCAACCTCTTTGAACGGGACAAGCCGGAGACCCCTCGTATGGAGCGCGCATACATCATGAAACACTCCTCGAAACTGATCCGCGGTCTTGTGGCTGCCTCGTTGATAACGCTATCGGCGGCGCCGGTGTTTGCCTTCTCTGGTGTCCTGAATCTGTACGCAGCCGACAACGATCCGGCCGGATTCGGGAGGCTGGATCCCTCGCCCCCCACCGGCATCACCGTCGACGAGATCATCAAAAAGTTCGGTGAGCGCGAAAGCGCCTTCAACCAAGCGCGGCAGAACTACATCTTTCGCCAGAGCGTGAAGATCCAAACCATCTCCGAGGAGAACAACCGCCCCGACGGCGAATATCAGCAGGTCACCGATATCACCTTCGACAAACAGGGAAGGCGCGAGGAGCACGTTGTCTTCGCTCCTCAGAACACGCTCGAGCGCGTCATCATGACCCCTGCCGATATGGAGGAGATCCAGCACCGGCTGCCCTTCGTCCTCACCGCCGAGGAGATGCCGCAGTACGACATCACGTACCTGGGCCGCCAGAAGGTCGACGACCTCGACACCTACGTCTTCTCCGCAGGCCCAAAAACTTTAGAGAAGGGCAAGCGCTATTTTGAAGGCAAGGTCTGGGTCGATCAGCAGGACTATCAGATCGTCCTTATTAATGGAAAGACAGTTCCGCAGGACATGAGGCGCGGCCACGAAGACCTGCAACCGCCCTTCACCACCTATTACGAACAGGTCGACGGCAAATACTGGTTCCCCACCTACACCAAAGCTGAGGGCACGCTACACTTTCCCGCTGCGAACGGCTCGCTGAGCCAGGACATTCACATGCGCAACATCGTGCGCTACACCGACTACAAGCAGTTCCACGCCACCAGCCGCATCATCTACAACGGCGAGGACATTACCAACAACAAGGCGCCGCAGGACAACAAGCAGCCCCCTTCCACCCCGCCTAAAAAACCTTAGCCCCATGAAAATGAACCAGGACAGCGATGCCGCCTCAATCGAGGCGGCATCGCTGTCCTGAAAGCTATTTACTTTGTCTCGCAGTGAGCGTCCGGGTCAGCATGCTGGCCCATCATCCAGCGGTCCATCAACGTACCCGCACACCTTGCACCGCACAGGTGCTTGACCCCATCGGAGTGCGCGTGAAATGTCTGCCACCGTGTGAGCTTGATCAGCGGTTGATCTTCCTCGGGGCGCTGTCCGGGAAAGCAGTCCACCCAGGCTAGCCACCAGCCTTCCGTCTCCTTCTTTGCGCCGCATACATCACACGTATAGCTTTCGCTGTAAGCCATTTCCTTCTCCTGCCGCTCAAAATATCACACGCCCGTTAGCGCAAGGCCATTGGATCGACGCGTCCGGAATCGGCGTGCATCTGCCAGTCCGATTCGTCCACCGCCTCGAAGTCTTCGCCCTTCACGGCCCTCAGCTTGTTCAGGTCGCTATCGCTCCAACGCTTGTCCGGCTCGCCGATGATAAACCACGGCCCGCCGTTATCCGTCAGAAACATCCCGTACTTCTTCAGGCCTTTGAGAATGATCTGGTTCTCTTTGGAGAACTTCGAGATATCGAAATCGGCCCTTAGTCGGAATCGCTGCCCCATGGGAGGATAGCTCGGATCGTTCAGCCTCGATGCGAAGTGCCGCGCAGGCCAGACATACGCTCGCTGCGTCTTCGGCGTTGTGAACCGGATTGCGTGCTTTACCTCTCCCGCCGCAACCTCATCGTAGCGAAGAAGTCCGGGGAGAACCGCCATGCCAGCGGCGTCCGTCGAGGTCTTGCCGTCCCCTCGCAGCGCATTGCTGGTCAGGTCCATCTTGATGCCGGCGCCGGCTGCCCAGCTACCGTTCTTCTGCTTCACTACGCCGCCAAGTTCGGTCAACATGCAGCGCCCTTCGTCGATCATGATCACATGCCTGTCGGAGTCTTCCGGCGAATTCCATCCCCCTTCCATCAGGGCGCCTTCAGGTGTTGGATAGTGGCCGGGGTCGCTCTCATCTCCATACAGAAACGTGATCGGAAGGCGCGGGCGGTTCGGCTTGACGATGGTGATCGGGATGCCGTTTGCCGGGTCTGACCCGAAGTTTGGCCGCAGCGGAAGTGCTGGCCCCATCCGCTGAATATAGTCGTCGGAGTGCTTGTCCTTCTTGAGGGTATCGATCGGCGTGTTCCACACGTTGTCCGCGGGAAAAATGGGGCAGCCGGCGATATGCGGCCCCGAACTGGAGACCGGTCCAGCGGCCCCGCTCATGCCGGAGCTAACGGCCGCAGCCTTCGACGCTGCCATCACCGCATCGGTTTCAGAGGGTGCCTTCGGATGCCACACCAGAACAACAACGGCGGACGCGAACAGGACAGCGCCCATCAGTTTCCCTTTGCCTGCCCTCATGAAACCTCCGTCTCGCCACAAGCTCCTGAACCGGGCGATGGCTTCATCATAGTCTCATGAAGGCATCCGAAAAACACCTACCTGGCCGGGCAGATGCTCTCTCCTATATCGGACTTTGCGAATGGCGCCATAATCGACGCTACGGATTCGAGCTTTCCATTCTTCGCCACGCACTGGATCCGCGCCGCATCTTCGATGTTCTTTAAAGGATCGCCCGAGACGATGATCAGATCGGCGAGCTTTCCTGGCTCCAGCGTACCCAGGTCCCTGGTCAAGCCATACGCCTTTGCAGAAAGACTGGTGGCAGTCTCCAGCGCCTGCCAGGGTTCGAGATGTCCATACTTCACCTGGGCACGAAGATTCAGATGAAGACTGGTGGCAGGAATATCGAGCGGCGAGTCCGTACCGGCAAGAATCAGCCCGGCCTTGCGGTATGTGTTCGCTACAACAGACTCTTCATTTTGAAGGCGGGCCGTCATCGCGCTCATGTCGGTGTGCGTGGCCGTCTCCACTGCGGCACGTAGACGCTTGTTCTCCCACGGCGGCGCTATCGCCTGGCGCGGATCGGTCGCCATGCCCGGATCGTCCGCGTATGGAACCTGCGAGAACGTTGTCGAGATCGTCCACATCCCGGAGTCGACCAGCAGCTTCTGCACATCGCTGTAAGAGTGCCCGGTCAGCGAGCGCGAGTAGGCCCAGCCTGTGCGAGCCGTGGCAGAGAGATGGCTCATCCCGTCTTCACCCAAAGCAACCGCCGGCAGCAGATAGTGCGATGCCGTCTCCACGCCCATCTGCGAATGCGCATAGTCGACACCTTCTTTCGCCCACGCATAAGGGAGCCGAACGTAGAGCTTCACAAAGTCGAAGTCCAGCGCCTTCAGCCGATCAAACTCACGATGAAGCTGCTCCTCCGACGTTGTCGCAATCATCATCGGGTAGTAGACGCGCTCGCCATCCACCGCTTCGCCGGTATTGAAGACGCGCGGCCCGGTAGCCGCTCCGGAGATATATGACTCCTTATGCTCCAAGGCGCGGTATGCGTTGTCTGCGATCCCCCTCAGTTCGGTGACGCCGTAGATCAGCCAGAGACGCCCCATCCGGTCGCCGTAATAGATACCGTTGTCGGAGTCGGCGTGAACATGGTTTTCAAACAGCCCCGGCAGAACCGTCGAATCCGGGGCCTCGATCGTCTGCGTCACGCCTGCCGGAGGAGTTGCCGCGTGTGGCCCGACGCTGGTGATGCGATTGTCTGTGACTAAAACATCCACATCCTTTAATTCTTCGGGGCCGCTTCCCTTCCAGAACCTTCCGGCATGGATCAGCAGCTTCTGCTTTGGCTTTGCCTGCGTATAAGTCAGGTCGACAGGAACAGGGGTGATCTTCCCCGTCGCACGATCGATCATCCGAAGCCTGCCGTTCGAGAGATAAAGGATGTGCGCGGAGTCTCCGGACCACGTCGGCGCATCGGTCGTCTCGTCATTCAGCTTCACTGCCGGGCCCGAGGGATATCCATCAGCGTCGACCGGCATCGTGTAAAGCTGGTCGCGGAGCACGAAGGCCAGCTCCTTGCCATTTGGCGCGTAGATCGGGCCATCTTCTGTGCGCGTCGTCACCGACTCATATGGCGCCGGCGAATAGAACTTCGTCGCCTTCGTCGCAAGATCGACCATCAGGAAGTCGCTGGTGCCCTCTCGAAAACGCTTTGAATACGGATGGATGGTCGCAATAGCAACAGTCTTTCCATTGGGAGCGAAGGCAGCGCGGCCCGGAAAGAACGTCGCGGCAGCCAGCGGCGAGATCTTTCCTGAAGCAACGTCGATCAGCAGCGTCGCGCCGGTCTGGTCCTGAAACGCAATCAGCTTTCCATCAGGCGACCAGGCAGGCATGATCTGCGCGTTATTGCCTGGTGCGATACGCCAGTCATCTTCCGTCGAATCCAGGTTCGAAACATCGTGCAGATAAATGTTCTCGATCCCACTGCGATCGGAGACATAGGCCAGCCACTTTCCGTCGGGAGAAAACGCCGGCCCCTGTTTGTAGAACACATCGTGCGTAATCGCCGCCGGGGCCTCGCCGATGGTCATCACGTAGAGCTGGTTCAAGGCAACAAATGCCACCTGCCGGCCATCCGGCGAAAACGCTGGAGCATAGATTCCCTTGACCGCATGTGGAGCCGCTTCATCGAAGTCATACTGCCTATGCGCATACTGCGGACGAACATGCGGGATTGCCGCAGTAAATGCGATCGCTGTCTCCGCTGATGCGGGCAGCTTCACCCTCAGTATTTTTCCGCTGCCTGTATAGATCAGCTCCGCATCTGAAAGCCACGTTGCCGGAAATGGAAACGCATCATCGGACTTGCCTATATATATTGGCTTCGAAGCATCTGCAACAGTGGCGACAATCAGGCGGCTCCTGCTAAGGGCCGCGCCGGAACCGTCGGACCGCACATACGCAATATGCGAGTCATCTGGCGAAAAGCTCGGAGCATTCACACGCGCCTTCAGCGGGTCAACTAGCGCAATCGTCGAACGCTTCCCATTGCCAAGCTCTATGGTCTCAATCGCCTTCGCCTGGATGCCGGAGCCCGACACAAACACAAGGCGCTTGCCGTCGTGCGACCAGTTCGGCTCATACTCGTCTTCCGCCGAATGAGTGATCTGCTTCAGATCGCTCCCGTCGATCTTCACCGTCCATATGTCGTATGACCCCTTGAAGGCACGGTCGGAGGAAAACGCAATCGTGCTTCCATCGGGCGACAGTCGAGGTTCGCGGTCATCGCCATGTCCATTTGTCACTTGCTTCAACCCGCTGCCATCGGGCTTCATCGTCCAGATATGGAATGTTCCACCGGCGTAGCACTGTAGAGCAACAAGATCTCCTTTTGCCGACCAGTCAGGGTGCGACGCCTCCTGCATGGGTGAAGTCAGTTGCTTTGCAACTCCTCCAGCCGATGGAATCGAGAAGATCAGTCCCTGGACATCGGCAAGAAGCGTCTTGTGGTCCGGCGAGACCGCTACCTGCATGTCGGTGCCTTCGTCGACCGTGATGGTCTTCGACCTGGGCGTGGCGGCAACACCACAGGAAGAGATGAGACCGGCAACAATTGCGCAGCGGATGGGCCGCAAAACATGGTGCATAGGAATTTCCTCTCAATGGCAGACGCACAGTGAAGTTTCAACCATTTCGACCGAGGCTGCCGATGTTACCAGACCTCAGAGCGCAGCGTGAGAGAGGCAGAACACTGAGAGCCGACACAACCGCCGGGAAGTGCGCATGAGATACATTCCTTTGAACCCGCTTGTTCTTAAGGCTTTCCAACGTAATCGCGATAAGCCGGAAGTCCCAGGTCAGGAAGACTCGTCGCCTGCATCGCCGCACGAACGATCGCGCGCGCCATCACGGTCGCGGCGATGGCCCCTATTGCCGTCACATCGGCCTTCTCCTTTGCGGTCCCGGTGGACATCGAAAAGATCGTGTCGCCATCGCCCATCGTATGCACAGGGTTGATCGCGCGCGCGTAGCCGTCATGGGCCATCTGCGCAATCTTCGTCATCTGTGTCTTGGTGAAGGGAGCATTCGTCGCGACAACGCCGATCGTCGTATTCGCGGCATTCTGCACCACGACGCGATAGCCGTTCATCATCGCTTCCATCGAATCGCGATAGCCCTTCCCGTCTTCGCTTCGCGCACCAGCAACGACCTTGCCCGTGTGCGGATTGACGACGTCACCCACTGCATTCACGGCGACCAGCGCGCCAACCACGATGTCCGTGCCGGGCACTTTATGGCTCGCCGTACCAAGCCCCGACTTCATCGTGTACTTCGGCCCGAACATCTTACCGATCGTTGCGCCCGCTCCCGCACCAACGCAGCCCTCGGCCACCGGCTCGCTCGACGCCGCCAGGCATGCCTTATAGCCGTGCTCTTCGCCCGGACGAATCTTGAAGTCTCCGACACCCAGGTCCATCAGAATGGCCGCAGGCACAATCGGGACAACGCCCAGTTTGCCAATCTTGTAGCCGAGGTTGTGCTCCTCAAGCCACTTCACCACGCCGGTAGCGGCGGCAAGTCCATACGCGCTACCGCCCGAGAGCAGGATCGCCTGTACCTGCTGCACCGAATTGATCGGCGACAACAGATCGGTCTCGCGTGTCCCCGGCGCCGATCCACGCACGTCAACGCCAGCCGTCGCGCCGGTCTCGCAGATCAGTACCGTGCACCCCGTGGGCCGTTCCTTCAGCGTGTGATGGCCGACCTTCAACCCGGGCACATCTGTAATCGAGCCGCCGGGAGGCAGCGGCGAAGGCTCGTTGGCGGCAAACGCAGCCGTCGAAGGCAGCGCTGCGGCAAGCGGAAGACCAAGCAGATTGCGGGCAAACTCACGACGTTTCATCGATCAAACCTCTCCAGGACAATATCAAACGATTCGTTGCTATGAAACGACCCCTTCAACATGCGACGTCGGCTTGGGCGTCGCAGGAGCGAATACTCGAAACCCGATCATTACGATGGCTGCTGTGAGTATGCCGATGGCCTGCGGTGAAAGCACTCCCACGCCGCTGCCGTGCGTTACACGAATCGCAACCAAAGTAGCCGCAAGCGCTGCAAAGATACTACTCAGCGCCGCCGCCGACAGCACCCGCCGCGAATACAGTCCGGCAACAACCGGCACAAACAGTGACACAGCAATCAATCCATAAAAAATGGAGACCGCCTGAATAATTGACGGCAGAACAGCAGCCAGCAGTATTCCGGTAACTCCCGCGAGTACCGACGCCACCCGGCTTACCCACAGCAACTTCACCTGCGACACACCGGGGTTCAAAAATGTCTTGTAGAGATCGACCGCCAGCGACGTCGAAAGCATGAACAGGATCGCGTCCGTCGCACTCAGTTCTGCTGAAAAGATCGCCGCCAGCGTCCAGATCCCCAGCCACTTCGGCAGCAGCATCTTCATCGCCGCGGGCAGCGCAAGCTCGGGGTTCGCAAGGTGCGGCAGCGCTGCAAACGCGCAAAGCCCAAGCACCGCAGGCACGAACGCAAAGATCGCCTGGCCCAGCGAGTTCATGCTCACGCCCCGCCGCACAGTCGCCACGTCCTTCGCGCCATAGACCTTTTGCACCAGCCCCGGCGAAATCATGAACGACGGCATCAGGATGGCGAACCACGCCAGCACCTGCTTCGCTCCCGCGCCCGTAACGCTGAACAGCGCCGCCGTCTTCTCCGCGCTGCCGGTGTTTGCGAGCACCATGTCGTGCATGTGCGACCATCCGCCCAGCGCGTGCAGCGCGAACGGCACCGCCAGCAGCAACCCCGACATCGTCACCGCCAGCTCGAACATGTTCACGAACGACGAAGACATCATTCCGCCCGCCGTGCAATAAACGATCGCCACCACGCCGCCGATCAGACACCCCTGCCACTTCGGAATCCCCGCGACCGTGTTCAGGATCCACGAGATCGCAATCAACTGCCCCGCAAGAATCGCCAGCGCGCCAAACCAGAACAGGATCGAGATGACCGCCTTCACCGCCTTGCTGTAACGAAACTCAAGGTAGTCTTGCAACGTCGCAAGGTTGTTGGCCTTAGCGATCTTCCACAGCTTCGGCCCCAGAAACTGCGACAACAAAAACGTGCCGATGCACGCCGAGCCCACCCACCACCATGCCGACATTCCCAGCCGATAGCCCAGGCCTGTCGCCCCTACGGTCGAGCCTGCGCCGATATTGGCCGCCAGAAATGTCGCAAACAATCTTCCCGTTCCGAGGCTACGCCCCGCAACCAGAAAGTCCGACGAATTCTTCACCCGCCGGCTCATCACAATGCCGAGCCCCATCAGAAAGATGGAGTACACCAGCAGCGCGATGAGGTAGATATTCATTTGGTCCCCAGCAATTGCACCGCCGTCAACGCCATCACCTTCGCCGAAGCAACGATGTCGTCGATCATGCAGTACTCGTCCGGCAGGTGCGCCTGACTCAGCAGCCCCGGCCCATATGCCACGCACTGCGCCACGTTGGCGATGCGCACGACGTGCTTCTGATCATACGTTCCCGGGCTCGCTGCAAACACCGCCTTCTTCCCCACCACCTGATCGATACATCCGCCAAGCGTCTGCACCAGGTCGCAGCTCTCGTCTGTGTGCACGGGATGCACGATCATCAGGTCTTCCATCGTGTACTTGAACTCCGGGTTCGCAGCCTTGAAGGCCTCCAGCATCTCCACAACCTCACCCTTCACCTCGTCGAACGATTCTTCTGTGAGAAAGCGACGGTCGAAGATCGCCCCCGATCGATCGGCCACGCAAGGCGAGTGCGTCCCTTCTTCCGGCTGCCCTCCAAATACAGAATTCACGTTGATACTCGCATAGCGCGACTTCGGCGGCTGCACCGGAATCGCCGTCTTCCGCGTGGCCAGCTTCGGCTTCAAGTCGTGCGTCACTCCGTGCAAAAAATCTGCGAGATGGTCGATCGCGCTCACTCCCAGGTGCGGCATACTCCCATGCGCGATGCGCCCGTGCGTCGTCACCTTGAACCAGTAGACTCCGCGATGCCCCAGGTAGATGTGGCTCGTGTCCGTCGGCTCCGTGATGATGACATAGTCGTTCTTGTCCTTGCCCAGCCAGCCCTGCCGCGCGAGATACGCTACACCCGCAAAGCCGCCACTCTCCTCGTCCACGCTTCCGCTCTGTTCCACGGTGCCGCGCAGCTTCTGCCCCGCGCGCCTCACCGCTTCAACTGCATAGATCGACGCCGCAATTCCAGCCTTCTGATCGGAAACCCCGCGCCCATACATCCTGCCGTCTTCAATCACCGCGGCAAACGGGTCCTTCGTCCAGCCATCGCCCACAGGAACAACATCGAAGTGCCCGTTGAAGTGCAGCGAAGGCCGCGCCACCGACCCCGTCATGCGCCCAAACACATTCACCCTCGGATGCGCCGGCGTGTGCTCCTTCATTCCTTCGGCGGCAATGTAGTCGACCGCATAACCGAACTTCTTCAACTGACCGCCAATCAACTCCGCGCCAGCGACATAGTTCTCTCCCGGAGGATTCACCGTAGGCACACGGACCAGGTCCTGCAAGAACGAGATCATCTCGTCCTTGATCTGGTCCACGCTGCTACATATCGCATCCTGCACTTTTGCTGGTATCGCTGCTGCTGCCATCTCAAACCTCGCGGAAGAACGCTCGCCAGAAGCGAGGGGGAACGATGAACGCCGTCCGGACGGATTCGCGCATCCGCCCGGACGGCCTGTTGCTAGAAGCCGTACTTCACGGCAAGCTGAATTACACGCGAGTCGTTGCCAACCGTCGACGTAATACGTCCGAAGGTCGTAGCGCCAAACGTCAGACCCGGCTGCGCAAAGTGAGCTTCGTTGAAGACGTTGAAGACCTCAAACCGGAAGTCCGCGTGCTGGTTCTCCGTGATGCGGAAGATCTTGAAGATCGACGCGTCCGTCGTATTGAACCCCGGCCCGACAATCACGCCTCTCGGCTCGTTGCCCGACTGGCTGTTATCGATCTTCGATCCGATCGTCGGCAGCGCGAAGCAGGACGTGTTGAAGAAGAGCTGCGTCGCTCCCGGCTTCTTCGCCGCTCCCTGGTTCGGGTTGCAGGTCATGTTCGGACGGAACGTGAGCGACTGCGCCGTATTCACCGAGTTGACCGCCGTAAGCGGATTGCCCGACTGCACCTGGAAGATTCCGTTCACCTGCCAGCCTCCAACCAGCAGTCGCTCGACCGCCGGCTTGCCCAGCAACCGCGGCAGCTCGTACCCGAAGCTCAGTACAAAGCGATTGCGCGTATCGAACAGCGCGTTGCCGCGTTCCCGCACCAGAGCTCGATCAATCGATGCGTCGTCGCCGATGGTCACCGGCAGAACTGGCCGCGAGTCGTTGCCGATGTTCAGGCCCGACACATCGTCGATCGAACGGCCCCAGGTGTATGCCGCCGTCGCCGTAGCGCGGTGCCAGCTACGCAGCGTCATCCGCGCTTGCAACGAGTCGTACCAGCTCTGCGCCACCGAGAACGTCGGCCGCGCCAGCGCCAGCGCTGGAAAGACTGCGCGCGTCCCCGCCGCATACGCATTCGTGGCGCTCGTCGACGCCACTACGTTCGTCGGGTTCACCTCGATGAAGATCGGCAACTGATACGCCCGCGTTCCAACGTAGCCCAGCTCGAAGCCCATGTTCTGCGTAAACTGGTGCTCGATCCCGAGGTTGTAATGCTGTACGCGCGGCGCCTTGTACGAGTGCGGCAGGCTCCAGCCGATGAAGGTGATCCCCGGAGGGAAGCCCACCGGCCCCGTCGCAGTTCCGGCGTATGGGTTCGAGAAGTACGTCGGACTCGCCTGGCTCAGCGGACGCGTGTTCAGGTCGATCTGTTGCAGCGGCTGGAAGGGTGGTGCGAGCGTGCCGTTCTGGAAGAAGTCGCCCTGCCCCGGAACGCTGTCGAAGTAGATGCCCCACGCCGCGCGCAAAACTGTCTTGCCGTCGCCGGCGGGATCGTAGATCGCGGCCAGCCTCGGAGAGATATTGTTGGTGTCGGCGTAATACGTCGCACCCGGCGTGTCCTTGTCGCCTGGATAGACCAGCCCCACAGGCGCATTCGGCTGTACCGTCGATTGCTGCCCCGGATGCAGCGCGGCAAGATGCCCCTTGGCCTCCGTGTAAGGCTGGTTCACCTCATAACGCCCGCCCACAACGACCGTCAGCTTCCGATTGATGCGGAACTGGTCCTGCGCATAGCCCGAGTACGTCCACGACTTGCCGTTCAACGCCGGATCGCCCGAGCCCTGCTGGAACGTCTGCGGCAGGCCAAGGAAGAAATCGGCAAGGGCATAGCCCGTATAGAAGTTTCCAAAGGTAAATGCGCCGTTGGGCCGGTTGATGTACAGCAGGCCGATTCCATCGCGCCGCACCTCTCCGCCAAACTGGAGGGTATGTTTGCCTTTGGTCCACGTGAAGTCGTCGGAGATGGTATCGACGCTGTTGCTGCGTGAAGCGAACGGCTGCTGCAGGTCGCCCTGGCTGAAGAAGCTGGTTACGACAACATTCGGCAGGCCCTTCGCCTGCGGGTTCGACGAGTTGAACGCATATCCTGCCGTCTTCAGATCAAGACCGCTGGTTGCGTTGGGCGTACCGCCGATCCACTGGCGCGCATAACGGGCAACGTTGATCTTGTTCGAGCTGATCACCCACGTGTCCGACCCCATCGCATCCTGCAGCGTCATGATCTGGCGGTTGCCCGTCGTCGGAAAGTTCGATGGGGTGATCGGCCCGTACAGGTTCTGGTGCGACCGCATGTAACGGCCAAGCAGCGAATGGCTGCTCAGCTTGAGGTCCGTGCGAATACCCCACATATCGCGGTTGTCGATATTCGCGGGAGAGGCCACGTAGAACCCGCCCGGCGAATTGGGTAGAGGAATGTAAGTCGACAGAAGGTAGTTCGTCACCGCGCTCATACGCGAGGGATCGATCCGGTTCGGAGTTCCCAGATAGTTGAATTGCGTGCCGTTCAAAGGATCGCGGATCGTTACGCCCGAAGCCGAGAAGTCTCCACCACGCTCCGCCGACGTCAGCACTCTCTGGTTCAGCACATTCCTGGTCGCATCCTTCAGCCGGAAGCCTTCATAAAAACCGAAGACGAACAGACGGTCGCGAATGATCTTGCCGCCCGCCGCGCCGCCAAACTGGTTCTGCTGATAGTTCGGCTTCACCGTCGAAAAATAGTTCTTCGCCGCCAGCGCCGCCTCGCGGTTGAACTCCCACACACCGCCGTGCCAGGTGTTCGTTCCCGAGCGCGTGACCACGTTCACAACCGCGCCCGCGCTCCGGCCGTACTGCGCGTCATAGGAGTGCGTCATGATCTTAAACTCCTCGATCGCATCAGGAGGAGGCCGCATCACGAACCCGCTATTGAACGAGTCGTTGTTCGGCGCGCCGTCGAGCAGAAAGCTGTTCGACTGGTTCCTCATGCCGTTCACATTGAAACTGCCCGTCGTATTCCCGAAGCCGCCCGGCGTCGCATTGCCATCCGTCCCGCCCAGCGTGGCCGGGGCCGCAATCACGCCCGGAATCAGCGTGCCCAACTGCGCAAAGCTTCTGCCATTCAGCGGCAGGTCCACGACGGCCTGGTGATCGACCACCGTGCCCAGCGTCGCGTTGCCCGTCTCCACCAGCGGAGCGGCGCCGGTCACGGTCACCTCTTCCACCACGCCGCCGACCGCCAGATGAACGTCGATGCGCGTCGTGCCGTTGACGACCACCTGAACCTTCTCGACGTTGATCGTTTTGAAGCCCGTCGACGTCGCCTTCAGCCGGTACTCGCCCGGGTTCACCAGAGGAAACTGGTACGCGCCGTCGGAGGCAGAGGTTACGGTGCGCGTCTCCGAGGTCGCCATACTGGTCAGCTCAACCTTGACCCCAGGCACCACCTGCCCGGCCGGATCGGAGACGACACCCGCCACCACGCCAGTAGCCTGCGCCACCAGGTCGCGGCATCCGCAGAACAACCCAGCAACCAACAACACAGGAAGAAGGCGGCGAACTGCCGCAAGGGAACCACTCAGGGAGCGAACAAGTGCCTCACGCATAAAACCTCCGAACAATTGCAAAAATAGAGGTATAGCCTGCACCTATGCCACAGGTGCTTTGAATGCCATGCTGCTTCACTACGGGATTGGGGTGACAATATACTGACCCGCTCACCTTGTCAACAAACGGTATACTGTTCGTGAACATTTTCAATACCGTTGCCGCTTGCGCTGCCGTATATCCTGACAAGGCCAGTTCTGCTGTATTAAATCACTTCTTTCGTGGAGCCTTATGGAAAGCATCGTAGAACCTCTTTACCGCAAGGTTCGACAGGACATCGTCGAATGCGAGCTGACGCCCGGCCGGGCCTTCTCCGAGGCCGAGCTCGGACGCCTCTACAATACCAGCCGCACACCGGTACGCGAAGCCTGCCGCCGCCTGGAGCATGAGGGACTGATCCGCATCATCCCCTTCCGCGGATATATGATCGCCCCACTCTCCGTCGCAGAGTTTCACGACCTCGAAGAGATGCAGCTCATTTTTGAGCCCGAGGCCGCCGCACTCGCCGCAGAACGCGCCAATTCCGAAGAGTTAAACCAGATGAGAGACCTCGCCACCTACGAGTACCGCGTCGGCGACCGCTCCAGCTACCGCGAGTTCATCCAGAAGAACTACCAGCTTCACACGCTTATCGCGCAGTCCACCCGCAACAAGCGGCTCTTCGACCTCGTCTCAAACATACACATCCGGCTGATGCGCTTCTTCTATCTCGGACTGCCGTTTGACTCCTACGGCCCGGCGCTCGTGGCCGAGCACATCAGAATCGTCGATGCCATCTGTGACCGCGATGCCGAAGAGGCGCGCTGTCGCGCCAAAGAGCACATCCGCATGGCCATGGACCGCAGCGCAAGCCTCCTGATGAGCGCCATCCGCTTTGGCGAAGCTGTCTTCGACGCCAGCAACTCACTCGACGGCACAATTCCCAATACCCGTTCCCGCGCCCGTCGCGCTTGAAGGCAAAAATAAGATGAATAGAGAATTGTCATCCTGAGCAAAGTCATTGCGAAGCAATGACGCAGTCGAGGGACCTGCATTTTGCCGGTAGCGCCTTAGACCGTTCAGGAAAAGAGACCGGCACACAATCAGCACCAGTACGGAGTTCTCACATGTCAGAACAGCTCACCTCGCAGCAAGTCATCCAGCTCACCAAGGACCACAACTTCGGAACCTGGCGCAAGCAGAAGTTCTGGAACCCCAACCACCTCGTCTCCGCCGACGGATGCTACTTCACCGACGGCAACGGCAAGCGCTACCTCGACTTCTCCTCGCAGCTCATGTGCTCCAACCTCGGCCACAACAACAAGGCCGTCATCGAGTCCATCAAACAACAGGCCGAGACCCTCGCCTATGCCGCGCCCTTCTACGCGACCACTGCGCGCGCCGAGCTGAGCAAGCTGCTGCTCGAGGTCCTCCCCGCCGGACTCACCAAGTTCTTCTTCACCACCTCCGGCACCGATGCCAACGAGGCCGCCTTCAAGATCGCGCGTATGTACACCGGCAAGACGAAGGTCATCTCGCGCTACCGCAGCTACCACGGCTCCACCTCCATGTCGATCGCCGCGACCGGCGACCCGCGCCGCTGGCCCATGGAGCCGCGCGGCAAGGGCCAGGGCATCCTCTTTTCACCCGAGGTCAACTGCTACAAGTGCCCGCTCAAGCACACCTACCCCGACTGCGGCATCGCCTGCGCCGACTACCTCGACTACATGATCGCCAATGAGGGCGACGTCGCCGCCGTCCTGGTCGAGCCCGTCGTCGGCACCAACGGCGTCCTTATCCCGCCGCCCGGCTACTTCCAGAAGCTGCGCGAGGTCTGCGACAAACACGGCGTCCTGCTCATCGCCGACGAGGTCATGGCCGGCTGGGGTCGCACCGGCAAGTGGTTCGCCGTCGACAACTGGGACATCAAGCCCGACATCCTCACCACCGCCAAGGGAATCACCTCCGCCTACGTTCCCCTCGGCCTCTGCGCCACCACGCAGAAGATCGCCGATTTCTTCGAGGAGAACTACTTCGCCCACGGACATACCTACGAGGCGCACCCCATGACCCTCGGCCCGGCCGTCGCCACCATCCGCGAGATGCAGCGGCTCAACCTCGTCGAGCGCGCCAACGAGATGGGAGCCTACCTCGGCGAAAAACTCCACGCCCTCAAGCCCAAGCACCCCTCCATCGGCGACGTGCGCGGCCTCGGCCTCTTCTGGGCCGTCGAGCTCGTCAAAGACCAGAAGGCCAAGACCCCCTTCAACACCTGGCAGGAGAAGCTCGACGGCAAACCCATCGTGGTCGAACAGATCGCCGCCAAGATGCTCGCCGAAGGTGTAGTGATGCAGGCATGGATGAGCCACTTCGTCCTCGCCCCGCCGCTCATCATCGAGAAGGCCGACATCGACAAGGCCGTCGATGCTCTCGACAAGGCTCTCATCATGGCGGACGAAGCGTTGCCTCAGCTTGCGACGGTGTAACGTGCGTAGATGGAAATCAGTTGGTGTTGTCGCAGAAAGGGATCCCATTTGGATTTCTGGTGTGAACGTTTGGGATCATGCCTGGAACAAAACGGATGAAGCCAACGTGCTGTTGCCCCATCCCAGCTATCCTTGGCAAATGCATGGCATGTCTATTTACGAGATTGCGGTAGATGACCGTCGCATCAGGTTTGCAACTGGCGAACTCTCAGCAAACGTTTGGGGATTCTATGAGCCTCAGTTATGAGGTTCACTTGTCCTTCGTGAGCCACACGTCGTGGACACCAGAAAGTTCTAAAGTCGTCCTCTAAGACCGGCTAAATACGAGGACACTCATGAAAGCCTGCGTTATTGCCATCTCTTTCATCACTTCCATTGCCTTCGCCGGGTGCCCCAGGTCTCGATTCTGAGACCTGGGTTCATCGCGCAAAGCGCGACAGCCTTTGTTTTTGCCGTTGCAGTTGCCTTTGCCGTCATTCTGAGCGCAGCGAAGAATCTCAGTATTTCGCTCGGAGCAGCAATTCCATTCGGGTGCCCCATCCTTCGCAGGTTCATCGCGAAGGGTGGGAAGCAAGACCCTACGAGGACAGACATGAAATCCGCGCTCGCCGTCGCCCTTCTCCTCGCCACCTCTGCCACCGCACAGATGCCGATGTCGCACGACGGCGACCACCGCCCCGTCCCTCTCGTCCACGGACTCGGCAACTCCGCGCACACCATCCGCACCACCAGCCCCGAGGCGCAGCGTTACTTCAACCAGGGACTCGACTACATCTGGGCCTTCAACCACGACGAGGCACGCCGCTCCTTCCAGAAGGCCGCCGACCTCGACCCCGCCGCCGCCATGCCGCTCTGGGGAGTCGCCCTCGCCGTCGGCCCCAACTACAACGACATCGACATCGGCCACCAGCGCGCGCAGCAGGCCATCGACGCTCTCGCCAAGGCCCGCCCCCTTGCACAAGCGCCCGAAGAGCAGGCCTATATCGACGCGCTCTCCACGCGCTACACCGGCACCGGCGACAACATCGCCGTCCGCGGCCCCGAGTACGCCGAAGCGATGAAGTCCCTCGCCGCCAAATACCCCGCCGACCTCGACGCCGCCACCCTCTACGCCGAAGCGTTGATGGACCTCAACCCCTGGAAGCTCTGGAACCCCGATGGCACCGCCGCGCCGCACACCGACGAGATCGTCTCCACGCTACAAGCGGTGTTGAAGAAAGACCTTCATCACGTAGGCGCGAACCATCTCCTCATCCACGCCACAGAGGCCTCACCGCATCCTGAGATCGCGCTCGCTGCCGCAAAGTATCTCGAAGACGCCACGCCCACCGCAGGCCACCTCGTCCACATGCCCGCGCACATCTACCAGCGCACCGGCAACTTCAACGGCTCCGCCCTGGCCAACGAGCGCGCCGTCGCCGCCGACCAGGCCTACTTCCAGTCGCAGCACCTCGATCACGTGACGAACATGTACTACAACATGTACTACGTGCACAACATTCACTTCCTCGCCGCCTCCTGCGCCATGGAGGGCAACAACGCCTGCACCCAGAAGGCCGCTCGCGAACTCGTCGCGCAAGTCCTGCCCGCGACCAAAGACCATCCCGAAACCGAGTGGTACATGCCGACGCAACCCTGGATGCTCACGCGCTTCCAGCAGTGGACGACCATCCTTGCCTCACCCATGCCCGAGCCGCGGCTCCAGAACCTCACCGCCTTCTGGCACTACGCACGCGGCAGCGCCTTCGCCGCGAAGCACCAGATCGCAGCAGCGCAAAAAGAGCGCGCCGCACTCGCCGCGAGAATCAACCAGCTCCCAGCCGACGCCATCCCCGACTTCCAGAATCCCGCCAAATCCGCGCTCCAGCTAGCGCTCGACGTGCTCGACGCCCGCATCCTCGAAGCACAGGGCAACCTCCCCGAGGCCATCGAGACATGGAAGAAGGCCGTCGCGCTCAACGACACCTTCCTCTACAACGAGCCCGCCGACTGGTACTACCCCGTGCGCGAATCGCTCGGCGGCGCACTCCTACGCAACCGCCAGCCCGCCGAAGCCGGAGCCGTCTTCCAACGCGACCTCGAAATCAACCCCGGCAACGGCCGCTCCCTCTACGGCCTCTGGCAGGCGCAACTCGCACAAAAGAAATCCGCCGAAGCCGCAAAGACACATGCCGAGTTTCAGAGCGCATGGCAACACGCCGACACCAAACTAAGCATCGGCACGCTGTAAGCGCCCAATAAAGACGACGTCATTCTGGCCCTTGAGCAAAGCGAAGGGGAAGAATCCCCTAGTCTCCTCGCGGCTGCACACATATCTTCGTGTGAACCACCAAACCGGTGCCCCATATCTGGCGGCATCATCGCCAGATGTGGGACATGCGAGCGAAGCTCGAACAGCCTTGAATAACAAAGAGGCCCCGGAACACCTCCGGGGCCTCCACAACCAAGATCACCTACCCAAGCGTAGGCATCGACGTATCCACGCCCTCGCGGAGCCCCGTCGGCCACCGCGCCGTGATTGTCTTGATCCGCGTGTAGAACCGCACACCCTCCGGCCCGTAGATCGAGTGATCGCCAAACAGCGAACGCTTCCATCCGCCGAAGCTATGGAACGCCATCGGCACGGGGATCGGGATGTTCACGCCAACCATGCCAACCTGGACATTGTTCGCGAACTCGCGAGCCGTGTCGCCGTCGCGAGTAAAGATCGACGTGCCGTTGCCGAACTCATGCTCGTCGATCAGCGCGAGCGCCGTCTTGAAGTTGTTCGTCCGCACCAGCCCCAGCACCGGCCCGAAGATCTCCTCTTTATAGATACGCATCTCCGGCTTCACGTGGTCGAACAGCGTCGCTCCCATGAAGAACCCTTCGCCCTTCGGCAGCGCTCCCTTGCGGCCATCGACAACCAGCTCCGCGCCCTCCTTCGCCCCCAGGTCCAGATATCCGCTCACGCGATCGAGATGCACCTTCGTCACCAGCGGCCCCATGTCGGCGCCCTTCTCCATGCCCGAAGAGATCTTCAGCTTGCCGATGCGCTCGATCACCTTCGCCCGCAGCGCATCCGCCGTCTCATGCCCCACGGCCACCGCAATCGAGATCGCCATGCAGCGCTCGCCCGCCGAACCATACGCCGCGCCCACCAGGGCATCGGCCGCCTGGTCCATGTCCGCATCCGGCATCACGATCATGTGGTTCTTCGCTCCGCCCAGCGCCTGCACACGCTTTCCGTGCGAGGTCCCCTTCGCATACACATACTCCGCAATCGGCGTCGAACCCACAAAGCTCACGGCCTTCACATCCGGGTGCTCCAGCAACCCGTCGACTGACTCCTTGTCTCCATGCACCACGTTGAAGACGCCATCCGGAAGCCCGGCCTCCTTCAGCAGTTCGGCAAGCACGATCGACACGCTGGGATCGCGCTCGCTCGGCTTCAGCACAAACGTGTTGCCGCACGCCAGCGCAATCGGGAACATCCACATCGGAACCATCGCCGGAAAGTTGAATGGCGTAATCCCCGCAACCACTCCCAGCGGCTGACGCAGCGACCAGCTATCGACGTCCGAGCCGACCTTCTCCGAGAACTCGCCCTTCAGCAGGTGCGGAATCCCCACCGCGAACTCCACCACCTCGAGCCCGCGCATCGCCTCGCCCTTCGCGTCCGAAAAGACCTTGCCATGCTCCGACGTAATGATCCCGGCGATCCGGTCGATGTTCTGCTCAAAAAGCTCGCGGAAGCGAAACAGCACGCGCGCCCGGCGCAGCGGAGGCAGCGCCGACCATGCGGGAAACGCCTCCTGCGCCGCCGCGACCGCCTTGTTCAGCTCCGCGCCATTGGCCAGCGGAAGCTTCGCCTGCACCTTGCCCGTCGCAGGGTTGAACACGTCGCCGAAGCGGCCCGACGAACCGGAGACTCGCGCGCCCCCGATCCAGTGTGTAATCTCGCGAACATCCGCGCCTGACGCTGCGGCCTCAGGTGCAATGGCTGTCGATGACATGGTGGAACCTCGATTCCCTGGAGATACGAATCAACTATATTCGCCTACCAATATAGATGTCATGCTTCATGATAAGCAAATAGCATTGCATTATATGCAATGCTATTTCTTCCCCGTGCGAATGTCATGCCCTTCAGTGCCAGGAATCGTCGCACCCAGCAGCGCTGCTGCCGTCGGCCCAACGTCCTCAATGGAGACCCCCTCCAACGCGCCGCCGCACCTCTCGATCCCCACGCCAGAAACAATGAAGGATGGATGCATCTGAGGGACCTGCGGACTGTATCCATGCGCTCCCTTGCTCGCCGAATCCGTCACCGACGGCCCCGTGAGGTTGCTGCCGAAGCCGAATCCCTCCACCGCGTCGATCGCAAGAAACGCCAGCGGATCGGCCCCCATCGTCTTCAACTCCTCCGGCGTGTACACGTGCGCGATTCCGTTCGCGGGATCGGCCGCTAGCCGGCGAACAATCTCCGTCGCCTTCTCGATGCTCGCACGGTCGTTCGGGTCCTTCGCCTCAAAGAAAACCGAGCCCGTCAGGTTGCGCTGATACACCTTCCAGTCCGTCAGGCGTCCGTTCCTGTCCGTCGTAATCAGCCCCGCCTCGCGCAGCGCGATCAGCGGATGAAACAGCTTCGTCACCGGAAGAAACCCATGGTCGGAGACGACCATCCACGTCGTCTCCGACGCCCGTCCCGACTGCTCAACGTAAGCGCGGATCTTCCCGATCTGCGCGTCGATCCTCTCCAACTCTGCATGCGACTCCGCCGTGTGCGGGCCGTACTTGTGCTGCGCCTCGTCCAACTCGCTCAAATGCAGGGCCATCAGCGACGGCCTCCGTGTGCGCAGAATCGCAATCGTCGCGTCCGTGCGCCAGTCGTCCGACATCGGACGCGCCGTCGTGTTCTCCTTCTGCATCTCGGCGAACAGCCCCGGCGTCGAGATCACGCGCATCAGGGCGATGTCCTCTTCCGTGCGCACCGGACGATACTCCGGCAGAAGGTAGTCCACGTCCGCACCCACCGTCACCGGCCACGAGACCGCCGCCGTCTTCAGGTGCGCCGTGTGCAGCGCCTGCCACAGCGTCGGCGACTTGATCTTCTCGGCGAAGTAATACCAGCCGCCAAACTCCAGGTTGAACGGGTCCATCGGTGTGTTGCTGATCACGCCATGCGCCGCCGGCGGCTGCCCGGTAATCATCGCCGTGTGGCTCGGATAGGTGCTCGCCGGAAACACGCCCATCATCCCTGGCGACGCACAGCCTGCGCTCATCAGCGCGCGAAGGTTTGGAATCTTCAGTCCATGCGCATCGGCCGCTTCGTACTCCACCGGGGTCATGCCGTCCACGGAGACCAGGATCACCTGCTTCGCCACAGGGCCCTTCGCTGCCAAAAACGGGCAATATCCCACCGCAACGGCCAGCAATGCTGCAACGCGCGAGAGAGTCCTGAACATGCCGTCTCCTGGCGGAAGTAGTGGCAAATACTGAAGAAACTTCATCGTAGACAGCCAATCGCCAAATGTCAACAAACGGTATACCGAAGTTCAGGCAGCCACGCAGCGGGTGCCCCAGGTCTCGATTCTGAGACCTGGGTTCATTCGAGCGAAGCTCGAACCCTTACCGCCAATTCAAGTAGATCGGGTTCGTCAGTACCACCGGATCACTTCCAGGTTCTCCATCCACCAGCTCAGCCCGTACCCAGTGACGTTTGCCGTCGGAGACCCACCGGTAGCTCGCCGCCCCATTCGTCAACACCGGCTGATCGGCCACCGGCTTGCCGTCCACGTACAGCCGCAACTGCGCGCCCGAGCGGTCGTTGGTCGAGATCGTGAACTCCACCGCGCTCCTCTCGGCGGCCTTCACCTCATCGCCCATCATCGCGGTCCCGGCGGTCAGCAGTAGCTCCGGCCCATCCGGCCCATGCGTCTTCACGTAGACGTGGCCGGCCTTGATGCCCTCAAGGATCGCCGGCTGCGAAAGCTCCTTCGCATACACCACCGTCGTCGGAATGCCCACGCCATCATGCAGCGACAACTGCTCGCCGCCGCGATGCTCATCGCCACCGCCCACGCCCGTCGGACGCAGCCCTTCGGCGTGCAGCTTCTCCCACAGCGGAACGCCGTTGCCCGGCGGCGGCGTGAACCACGACCCATGCTCGTGGTAGCCGTTGATCACCTCGATCGCGTCCACCTTCGAGAAGTCCGTAATCGGCATCCATCCCCACCCGCAGCCGGGGCACTTGCCGTCCCACGGCCAGTAGAAGTGATTGATGCTCACCAGTGCATTCTGCGCGTGGGCCTGGTCGAAGAGATTGTTCACCGTGAACCCCTTCTCCCACACGCGATAGTCCAGAAAACCGATCGTGCCCCACGCGTTCGCGTGGCCGCGCGTTGTCGTCACCTCTTCGCCCGCGATCAGCAGAAGCTTGTCGTAGTAGGGCTGCACCTGGTCCAGCTCGTTGAAGGTGGCCTGCGTGTTGTGATCCGTCACGGCAAGAAAGTCGAGCTTCTGCGCGGCCGCCGCCGCCAGCAGCTTGAACACCGGACACGGCACATTCTTCCCCGACTGGCTCCTGCACACCGCATCCGTGTTGCCTGTGTGCGAGTGCAGGTCGCCCATGTACCATCCCGGCTTCGCATTCAGCACCGCGTAGTGCTCGGGGTCGAGCCTGCGCGAAAGATGAATCTTCAGCGTGTACTCGCCGTGCGCCCCGGGAGCGACGTAGTTGAACCCGAACGACACCTTCCAAACGCCCGGAATCAGCGGCCCCGGCATGTACGGCCCCGTCGCCGTCACCGTCGAGATGGAAAACTTTGCGCGGCCCTCGCCGCGATAACGCTCCGGGTCCCACATCCCCACCGTGACGTACATGCCCTTCTGAAAGCCGGGCGAATCCAGCTCCACGTCCATGCGCTCGATCCCCGTCGGCATCGTGAAGGTCTGCGTCTCATGTGTGCCGATCTTCTCCGGAGCAATCGTGCCATGCAGCTCGAGATCGAGTGAAGGGTCTTTCGGCGCATTCTGCGCAAACACCATCGGCGAAACAACCAGCAATGATAGGGCAACGGCAGCCTGCATGTAACTCATGAAGCGCATGATCGGAAACCTCAAACAGAAGTTGTAAAACGCCTGCGATGCAGCATACCAGCACCATTTCTCACTGCACTATTCCAGTGCCGTCATTCTGAGCGCAGCAAAGAATCCCTGTAGTTTGCTTTAGCGGCAACGATCTTTGGCCAAGCATCCGATTTGCATAAATCACCCACCACGGGTTTACAGTAAACAGCATTGCGCGTCGGCAACACCGAACCGAACCCGCGAGCGCACCTCAGAACTCACATCCGAAAGGAAGCAGCCCTTTGTTCGACTACAAGAAACTTTTCGATCTCTCAGGCAAAAAAGCGCTCGTCGTTGGAGCAGGCAGCGGCATCGGCGAAGCAGCAGCCCTCGGTCTCGCCGCGCATGGAGCGCACGTCCTCTGCGGCGATCTCAACGTCGAAGCCGCGCAGAAGGTCGCCGACGCCATCAAGAGCACCGGCGGCAGCGCCGAGCCCATTCCCTTCGACATGCGCGACGGCGATGCGGTCAAGAAGATCTTCGAGGGCCTCACCGACCTCGACGTCCTCGTCAGCACTCCCGCCATCAACGTCCGCAAAGAGCTGCTCAACATGAGCGAAGAAGAGTTCGACCGCGTGCTCACACTCAACCTCAAAGGCACCTTCCGCCTGATCACCGCCGCCGGACGCAACATGAAGGCGCGCGGCAAGGGCAGCATCATCGCCTTCGCCAGTATCCGCGCGCAGACGGTCGAGCCCGGCCAGGGCGTCTACGCCGCAACCAAGGCCGGCGTTCTGCAGATGTGCCGCACGCTCGCCGCCGAGCTTGGACCGCACGGCGTCCGCGTCAACGCCATCGGCCCCGGCGTCGTCGACACGCCGCTCACTGCCCCCATCGCCGCCAACAAGGACTGGTACAATGCCTACGCCAACAAGAGCGCGCTCGGCCGCTGGGCCAAGCCGCATGAGATGGCAGGCGCAGTCGTCTACCTCGCATCGGACGCCGGATCATTTGCAACCGGTACGCTTACAATTGTCGACGGCGGATGGACCGCGATCGACGGACGCTTCACACCACCGCTGTAAAGGCCTGTCTGTTCGAACCGCAGCCACCAGCACTCGGGTGCCCCACCCTTCACGCAGTGAAGGGTGGGATGAACCAAGCCCAGGCAGCCATCGTCCTCAAGGCTGTGGCGTTAGCGGATCGAACTGCGAGGGAGCATTCGGGTTGGGAATGTCTCCCTCGGCAACGAGCCCGTCCCGCGCGCTCGAAAGCTCAACGTGGACCACATCGGCAAGCCGGTAGAGCTTGGCGTGGACCCTGTGAGCAAGAAACTCATCGCATGTGACCTCGATGCGGACCGCGGTCACGTCGCGCTCGCGAACGACGTTCAACCGGTCGATCTCGAGCAACTGCTGGTCGTAGATCTGCGCCAGCCGCATGATGAGCCTGGGCCTTGCCACTGCCGTGATCCGGTACGTAAACACCATCGCCTTGCCCGACCTTTCGCTGTCGAAAAAGTTGTTCACCCAAAGAGAAAGCCCGCCAGAGCTTGTGCTATGGCGGGCTTCGTGTCTTCCGTTCAATTCGGATTTACGTCGCGCCACCACCTGAAATGGCCGAAATAATGGACCGAATCGCGAGCGCGGCAGAGCGCGATGCCGGCCGATTCGCCGGTGTCGCCGTCAACTCGATCGCCGCTCGATGATTCATGCGTTGGAGCATATACCCGAATCTCCCCACCGCGCAAATCTATCTACGCGCAGGAAAAGCCTTAGAGCCGTCATTCTGAGCCGAAGGCGAAGAATCTCAGTATTTTCCACGCCATCGAGTCATCGGAAGGTTTCAGGGCGGCGCATCTGAGATTCATCAAACTTCGTAATGGACTTACCCCAATCGCGACTTAAGTCTTGCCAAGTAGGATTGATCGACACAATCAGTTGAACCTTCTTGTTCCGCAACCATCCCTTCAATTCCGTCTCTCGCGCAATAGCACGAGAGACAGATTCGTAAGACTCGTAATAAACAAGGCTTCGGATGTTGTAGCGAGCAGTGAACGACGTAGCCCCCGTGGCGGTTTTGTGTTCGCGAACTCGATCTGCCAACCGCGTCGTAACACCAACGTACAACACCCTTCTACTGTTGAACATGATGTATACGTAAGCCTGCTCAGGTGACATTCGTTTCTGCCTCCAAAGACTACTGAGATTCTTCGCTTCGCTCAGAATGACGAGCGAGTTGCATGACGAACTAGATTGAATGACGGACTAGCTTGAAACCGCAGTCAGCCTCTCCAGCTTCCTCAGCACGGCATCGCCCACCTGAACGGTGGTGAACGTACCGCCAAGGTCGGGCGTTCGAGCTCCTTCTGCGAGCGCGTCGATGCAGGCCCGCTCCACCTGCGCGGCCTCGTTCGGCATCCCGAGCGAGAGACGAAGCATCATCGCGACACTCAGAATCTGCGCCATCGGATTCGCCAGCCCCTTGCCTGCAATGTCAGGCGCGGAGCCGTGAATCGGCTCGTAGACCGCAGGGTTATACCGCGTGGCCCGTGTCGCGCCGATCGTCGCCGAGGGCAGCATTCCGAGGCTTCCCGTCAGCATCGACGCGAGATCGGAGAGGATGTCGCCAAACATGTTGCCCGTAACGATGACGTCGAACTGCTTCGGCGCGCGCACCAGTTGCATGGCGCAGTTGTCAGCGTACATGTGCCGCAGCTTGACGTCCGGGAACTCGCGTTGATGAAGCGCCGTCATCACCTCGCGCCACACCAGACCGCTCTCGGTGACGTTGGCCTTCTCCACGCTGCACACCTCGTTGCGCCGCTCGCGAGCGAGATGAAATGCGACGCGGCCCACGCGCTCGATCTCATCTGTCGAATACGTCTCGGTGTTGTAGCCGCGCTTGTCTCCATTACCAAGCGTCTCGATGCCGCGCGGCTCACCGAAGTAGAGCCCGCCGGCGCACTCACGCACGATCATCAAGTCGAGGCCGCGGATGACCTCGGGCTTAAGCGTGCTTGCCTCAATCAGCGGATCGAAGAGCAGAGCAGGACGAAGGTTCGCGAAGAGGTTCAGCTCTTTGCGCAGGCGAAGGATGGCAATCTCGGGGCGCAGGTCAAATCCGAGGCCCTCCCACTTCGGCCCCCCAACCGAGCCGAAGAGGACGGCGTCGGAGGCGCGGGCGCATTCCATCGTCTCATCGAGCAGCGGCGTTCCGTGCGCGTCGATGGCGCATCCTCCGGCGAGCGCGTACTCCAGTTCAAAGCGCGCGCCTGACCGCGCTTCCACCTGCTTCAACACACGGACGGCCTGCTCCATCACCTCGGGCCCGATACCATCGCCCGGCAACACAAGAATCCTGAATGACTCGCTCACAAATTTTCCTTTCCCTTGAACCTCTTCTTGCATACGACATCGCCGAGCCGGGAGGCAAATTGCAGACACAGGAATGTGGAACAGGGACAGCACACAAATTGTTCCACGTGGAACAATTTTCTTGACATGCACTCTGGAGGATGAGAGAGGGAAATCTATTCGGCAAGCTCCGCCACGGCGACCGGGGAGGAGGCCTTCATCAGCGCCAGGTACACCGCTCCGGCGATGAAGAAACCGACGAACCAGGCGTAGTCGTAGAGGAACCGCACGGCGGGCACGACCAGCCCGATGAGCGCGACAAAGACCCCCGCAGCCAGTGCGGCGAGCGCCCTGGGGTTGATGCCGTTCGCATACTCGTACACGCCAGTGCGGCGATAGAGAGCGTTCGTATCCAGCTGCGTGCGACGCAGCAGGAAGTAGTCGGCGATCATGATTCCGGCGACCGGGCCGAGCAGGCCGGAGTAGCCGATCAGCCAGCCGAAGATGTAGCTACCGAAGCTCGACATCAGCTTCCAAGGCATCATGGCGAGACCGAGAAAGCCGGTGATGAGTCCGCCGGTGCGGAAGCTGATGTAGCGCGGCGCGAGGTTGGAAAAATCGTTCGACGGCGAGACGACGTTGGCTCCGATGTTGACGTTGAGCGTGGCCACCAGCAGCGCGATCAGCGCAAGGAATGCGACGAAGGGCTGGTGAAAGCGGCCGAGCAGCGTGATGGGCGACCAGATGGGTTCGCCGAAGATGGAGACCGAGGCCGAGGTGCAGGCGATGCCGATGAAGGAGTAGAGCGTCATCGCAACTGGAAGACCAAATGCCTGGCCGACGATCTGCGCGTCCTGGTTTTTGGCGTAACGGGTGAAGTCGGGGATGTTGAGCGAGAGCGTAGCCCAGTAGCCGACCATCGCGGTGAGCGAGGGAAAGAAGAACTTCAGGAACTCTCCAGTCGAATGGAACCGGCTCGGCGTGGAGAGCATCGGGCCGAAGCCGCCTGCCTGGTGCAGCATCCAGAAGAGGAGCGTGAGCGACATGACGAGCATGAAGGGCGCGGAGAGGCTTTGCAGAGAGCGGATGGATTCAACGCCGCGCCAGACGACGAACATGTTCAGCAGCCAGAAGCCGAGGAAGCAGACCCAGAGCACTCCCGGCCGGTTTGCCGTCTGCGGCCAGAGCACATTGAGCATGGCGAAGATGGCCTGTCCGCCGAGCCACGATTGAATGCCGAACCATCCGCAGGCGACGAGCGCGCGAAGCAGCGCGGGGATGTTTGCGCCGCGTGTGCCAAACGATGCGCGCACGAAGACCGGAAACGGAATGCCGTACTTAGAGCCGGCGTGCGCGTTGAGCAGCATGGGCAGCAGAACGATGAGGTTGCCGAGGAGGATGGTGCCCACGGCCTGCTTCCAATTCATGCCGCCTGCGATCAATGACGACGCGAGCATGTAAGTCGTCACCTCCATCGACATGGAGAACCAGAGGGCGATGTAGTTGTAGGTGGTCCAGGTGCGGCGCGAGGGGGGTGTGGGCGCGAGGTCGTCGTTGTAGAGGCGCGGGTCGTGGGGGACGTCCTGATAGGCGATGTCAGGTGATGTTGTGGCACTCGCGGGCGGCATCATGTCCACGCTCCGCCGCGGGCCTGGCGGCGGAGGTACTGGCCGCGTCCTGCCTGCGCGATGTACTTGCCCTTGTCAACGATGAGTTCGCCGCGCGAGAAGACCTTGCTGGCGTTGCCCTTGACCTTCCAGCCCTCGAACATGGAGAAGTCGCAGCGCATGTTGTGTGTGGCGGCGGAGATGGTGTGCTCGGCGTTGGGGTCCCAGAGTGTGATGTCGGCGTCGGAGCCTGGAGCGATGACGCCCTTTTTCGGATACATGCCGAAGATCCGTGCGGGTGCGGTGGAGGTGATCTCGACGAAGCGTTCGTGTGAGATTTTTCCAGCGTTGACGCCGAAGTGAAAGAGCAGTTGCAGGCGGTTTTCGACGCCGGGGCCGCCGTTGGGGATCTTGGTGAAGTCGTCCTTGCCGAGTTGCTTCTGGTCGGCGAAGCAGAAGGGGCAGTGGTCGGTGGAGACGACCTGGAGGTGGTCGTGGACGAGGCCGTCCCAGAGCCTGGGCTGGTTCTTCTTCTCGCGCAGCGGCGGAGTGAAGACGTACTTTGCTTCTTCGAAGCTCTTGCCGGGCATCTGGTCTTCGAGCGAGAGAAGGAGGTACTGCGGGCAGGTTTCGGCGAAGGCGGGCAGGCCGCGATCGCGCGCCTCGCGGACCTGATTGAGTGCGTCTTCGCTGGAGAGATGGACGATGTAGACGGGCACACCCGCGATCTCGGCCAGGGCAATGGAACGGTGGACGGCTTCGGCTTCAGCTTTCGTTGGGCGCGTGAGTGCGTGATAGACGGGCGCGGTCTTTCCTTCGGCGAGAGCCTGCTGGACGATGGTGTCGATGGCGGAGCCGTTTTCGGCGTGCATGCAGACGAGCGCGCCGTTCTTCGATGTCTGTTGCAGCGCCTTGAAGATGGTTCCGTCGTCGACCATGAGGACGTTGGGGTAGGCCATGAAGAGCTTGAAGCTGGCGACGCCTTCGCGCACCATGTCGTCCATGTCGTTGAGCCCCTGCTTGCCTGCGTCGGAGCCGAGGTCGGTGACGATCATGTGCAGGCCGTAGTCGATGCAGGCCTTGCCTTCGGCCTTGGCACGCCAAATGTCGAGCGCGTCGCGCATGCGTGTGCCGCGTGCCTGGATGGCGAAGTCGACGATGGTGGTGGTGCCGCCGATGGCAGCGGCGCGCGTGCCGGTGAGGAAGTCGTCGGCGGAGACGGTGCCGCCGAAGGGCATGTCCATGTGCGTGTGCGCGTCGACGCCGCCGGGGAGGACGAAGAGGCCGGTCGCGTCGACCGTGGTGTGGCCCGTGGGGTCGATGGCGGCGCGGACATCGGTGATCGCGCCGTTTTCGATGAGGACGTCGGCCTTTTGCGTGCTGTCGGCGTTGACGACGGTTCCGTGCTGGATCAGTGTTCCCATGGCGCTCCGTTGGTTTTGCAAGAGCAAAAGCGAACTACTGAGATTCTTCGCCTTCGGCTCAGAATGACGGGTTGAAGATTGTTGCCTCAACCGTTGGTGTTCATAACCTCCACGGCTGGAGCGCGGCCTGCGGCGGTCCGCTCGGCCCAGGTCTCGGGTGCGAGGCCGGTGTCGACGCGTTCCATGGTAATGCAGTTTTCGACCGGGCAGACGAGCGAGCAGAGGTTGCAGCCGACGCAGTGCTCTTCGTCGACGCGCGGGATGCGCTCGAGCGGTGTGACGGCGTTGTTTGAGCCTGCCGTACCGAGGTCGAGCTTGGGGATGGGCGTCATCGAGATGTGACGGCTGGATTCTGCTGTGACCTGCGCGGGCGTGCGGGTGGTGTCGGGCGCGGGTGATGTGCGGTCGAGATGGATGCACTGGTGCGCTCCGTCCCAGCAGGCGGTGTAGCAGAGCTGGCAGCCGATGCAGAGGTCTTCGTGGATGCGCGCGATGATCTTGAAGTTGAGGTTGAGGTCCTTCCAGTCGCGGACTTTGGGGATGGAGAGGCCGCGGAAGTCTTCGATCGTGCTGTAGCCCTTCTCCGCCATCCACTGCAACATGCCGTCGGCCATGTCTTCGACGATGCGATAGCCGTAGTGCATGACGGCGGTGCAGACCTGCACGGTGCCGCAGCCGAGGAGGAGGAACTCGACGGCATCGCGCCAGGAGCCGACTCCGCCGATGCCGGAGAGCGGAAGCGCGGACGCGGGATCGGACATGACCTGGTGGACCATGTTGAGCGCGATGGGCTTGACGGCGGGGCCGCAGTAGCCACCGTGCGAGCTGAGGCCGTCGACGTTTGGCCGCGGCTCGAGCGTGTCGAGGTCGATGCCGGTGATGGAGTTGATGGTGTTGATCGCCGAGAGCGCGTCTGCACCTGCGCATTTTGCCGCGCGGGCGACGGCGCGGATGTCGGTGATGTTGGGCGTGAGCTTGACGATGACGGGCGTGCGCGCCTTTTCTTTCACCCAGCCGGTGATGCGCTCGGCGTACTCGGGTACCTGGCCGACGGCGGAACCCATGCCGCGCTCGCTCATGCCGTGCGGGCACCCGAAGTTGAGCTCGAGGCCGTCTGCGCCTGCGCCTTCGGCTCGTTGCACGATCTCGTGCCAGGACTCGCGCTTCGATTCGACCATGAGGGAGGCGATGACGGCGTGGTTGGGATAGCGGCGTTTGACCTCGGCGATCTCGGCGAGGTTGACCTCTACGGGGCGGTCGGAGATGAGCTCGATGTTGTTGAAGCCCATCATGCGGCGGCCGTCCCAGTCGATGGAGGAGTAGCGCGAGCTGACGTTGGTGATGGGCTCGCCGATGGTCTTCCAGACGGCGCCTCCCCAGCCGGCGTCGAAGGCGCGCATGACCTGTTCGCCGCAGTTGGCAGGCGGTGCGGAGGCGAGCCAGAAGGGATTGGGGCTCTTGATGCCGCAGAAGGTGGTTTCGAGTGTGGGCTTAGAGGGCATCGTTCACCTCCGTCTGTACTTGCGGATTTTTGCAGGAGAAGGTGATAGTGGCCGCAAAATGCAGGTCCTTCGAGTTCGCTGCGCTTCGCTCAGGATGACATATTTGTTGATAGATCCTAAGCATGTTGGGCCTCCAGCCATGCGGCGATTCCGATTCCCGCGCGCTTGCCGTCGGCCACGGCGTCGACGACTTCGCGGCCTCCGTTGGTGCAGTCTCCGCCGGAGAAGAACTTTGGGTTCGAGGTCTGGCCTGTGGCGCGATCGACGAGGACGCGGCCGCGGTCGAGCTTGATCTTTGCGGGGCCGCTTGCCTGTTCGCACAGAAAGTTCGTGTGCGTGCTTTGCCCGATGGCGAGGATGACGAGGTCGATGGAGAGCGAGAACTCCGAGTTTGGCTCAGGGACGAGCGAGTCCTCTTCCGATGCGGCGAGCCTTACGAGTTCGAGCGATTCGACCTTGCCTGCTCCTTTGATGTTGATCGGTTGGACGTGCCAGAGAAACTGCACTCCCTCCTCGCGCGCGTGGGCGTATTCAAAGTCGAAGGCGGACATCTTCTCCGCGCCGCGGCGGTAGACGAGGTGGACCTCGGCGGCACCGAGACGTACCGATGCGTTGGCAGCATCGATTGCCGTGTTTCCCGCGCCGACGACGGCGACTCGCGCGGGGACGGAGAGGATGGCTCCGGACTTGTATCCGGCGATGAAGTCGAGCGCATTGGTGACGCCCGGAAGCTGCTCGCCCGCGATGCCGAGCTTGTGAATTGCGCCGAGGCCGATGCCGAGGAAGACAGCGTCGTGCGTGCGCTCCAACTCGGCGAGCATGGCCGCGTCGACGCGCGTGTTGAAGCGGAAGTCGACGCCGAGTTGCGCGAGCATGTCGATCTCGCGAAGACTTTCGGCGAGTGGGAGTTTGTATTCGGCGACGCCGTAGGTGTTGAGGCCGCCGGGCAAGGAGCCTGCCTCGTAGATGGTGGCGCGGATGCCGCGGCGGCGAAGCTCGGCGGCGCATGCCAATGACGCAGGGCCGGAGCCGATGAGCGCCACCTGCCTTCCGGTATCGGGCGCGGGGGTAAACGGCAGCGGCGCTCCGCTTGCGTGGAGGGCGTCCATTGCGAAGCGTTGCAGACGCGCAATCTGGATGGGCTGCTTGTTGTAGCGGTGCATGACGCAGGCGCCTTCGCAGAGCACGTTGACGGGGCAGACGCGAGAGCAGCTTGCGCCGAGAATGTTGGCGTCGAGGATGGTGCGGGCCGAGCCGGCAAGATTGCCGCTGGCGATTTTTTTGATGAAGGCGGGGACGTCGATGTGCGTGGGGCAGGCTCCAGTGCAGGGCGCGTCGAAGCAGTAGAGGCAGCGGTTGGATTCGACGACCGCGGACTGGCGGTCGAAGGGAGGATGCAGATCGGGAAAGCGCGCGGCTATCTCGGGATGGGTTTCGGTCTGCTGCGCGAAGGGCCTTGCTTCGTTCATCGACAACCCCTGTTTCGCGGGCCGATCTGGCTGCGAGAGAGATCATTATCCATTATTTGAGACGGATGGGAAGCGATTTCGGATGAGGGTGAACCGGGGGGCGCACGTGCGTTCTCGCTTCCCTTTTGATCTGTGGCGCTTCAGGCGAAAAGCAGATTCCTCGGCTTCGCTCGGAATGACAATCAAATGGGGGGAATAACACGAGGGCAGATCATTCAACCTGCGATCCAGCGCATCGTCTTTTCGGCGAGACGGGCGAAGGCCTGGGCGGCGAGTTCGAGGTGCTCCTTCTTTGTGTCTTCGAGCTTGTTGTGGCTGAGGCCGTTGAGCGATTGGGTGAACATCATGACGGTGGGGATGCCGGCGCGCGAGACCTCGGCGGCGTCGTGCAGGGGGCCGGAGGGGAGGCGGTGCGAGGTACCCGTGATTTCGCGGATGGACTGGTCGCAGAGCTCGATGAGCTCGGGGTGGAAGGGGATGGGTTCGATGTTCCAGATGCGCGACCACTTGACAGTGCAGCGCTCTTCGGTGGCGAAGCGTTGGCTGGCTTGCTGTGCTTCTTCGAACATGGAGGCGAGCACTTGGGCGTCGAGGTCGCGCATGTCGAGCGTGGCCTCGCAACGGCCGACGACGGCGGTGACGATTCCGGGGAAGGTCTTGACGCTGCCCATGGTTGCGACGGAATCAGGGTGCTTGCGCGCGATGGGGCGGATCTCGAGCGCGAGCTTCGCAGCCGCGGCGAGCGCGTCGCGACGGACGGCCATGGGCGTGGAGCCGGAGTGGGCCTCCTGCCCATGGAAGGTGATGGCGTGGCGCTCGACGCCCTTGGTTCCGAGGACGACGCCGAGGGGAAGCTGAAGCTGCTCGAGCACGGGGCCCTGCTCGATGTGGAGCTCGAGATAGGCGGCGGCGTCTTTGCGCTCGACGGCGGCGTCGCCGATGCGGTCGATGTCGAAGCCGCATTCGCGGAGGGTGCTCTCGAGTGTCTCGCCGTCGCGGTCGGTGCGGCCGCGGTCGGCGGCGATGGAGTGATGGCCGGCGAAGGCGGAGGAACCAAAGAGGCTGCGGCCGAAGCGCGCGCCCTCTTCGTCGGCCCAGTCGACGAGGCGGACGGTGACGGGGGGCTTGCCGTTGTGGTCTTCGGCGATAGCACGCATGACCTCGAAAGCGGTAAGGACGCCGAGGCAGCCGTCGAGCCAGCCGCCGTTGGGCACGGAGTCGAGGTGGCCGCCGAGGAGGAGCGCGCGGCTGGAGGCGCCGCGAAGCGTGACCCAGAGGTTGCCGGCGGCGTCGTAGTGGTGCTCGACGGGGAGCGATCTGAGCTTTGCCTCGAACCATGCCTGGGCCTTGAGCCAGGTAGGGCTCCAGGCGACGCGCTGCGCGCCGTGCTCGTCGGAGGTAAGCGCGCGAAGGTCTTCAAGATCGGCGATGACACGTTTTGGGTCGACGGGCATGGACACTCCTTATTGTTCGAGTAGCCGAGCCATGATAGGCACAGTCCTCAGGGGCTAAAGCCCCTCTACTTTACTGCGTCTCACGGCACGGCTAAAGCCGTGCCCTTAACGAAACTGCCGCGAAGATGACTCTGCCAGGAGTTCGTTCCGCTTGACCTTCTCATTAAGGAGGCCGGAATATCAGGCATGGTACAGGTTTTTGTATCGCAGAGGGTGATGACGCCGGAGGGTCTACGTCCGGGGGCGGCCGTGGTTGAGGATGGACGCATCGTGGCAGTTGTCGAACCGAAGGACGCGCCCGCGTCTGGCACCGTGCGCGACTTCGGCGAATTTGTGCTGATGCCTGGGTTTGTCGACTCACACGTCCATATCAACGAACCGGGACGAACCGAGTGGGAGGGGTTCGAGACGGCGACGCGCGCGGCGGCGGCGGGCGGGTTTACGACACTGGTCGACATGCCGCTGAACTGCCTGCCGGAGACGACGACGGTTGCCGCGCTGAAGGCGAAGCGCAACGCCGCACGAGCGAAGTGCCGCGTGGACTGGGCGGCGTGGGGCGGCGTGACGGACGACAACCGCGACGACATTGAGCCGCTGGCGAAGGCCGGTGTGAAGGGGTACAAGAGCTTTCTGGTCGACCCGGGAATTGCTGGCCTGACGATGCTTAGCAAGCGAGGTCTGGAGCGAGCGGCGCCGGTTCTTGCGCGGACGGGGCTTCCTCTGCTGGTCCATGCAGAGGTGCAGGGCCCGATTGATGCGGCTGCCGCTGAGCTTAAGGATGCGGACTGGCATGAGTATGCGACGTATCTGCACTCGCGGCCGGACGTGGCCGAGCTGGAGGCGATCCGGCTGTTGATACGGCTCTGCCGTCAATACAGGTTTCGCGTGCATGTCGTCCACCTGGCGACGATGCTGGCTCTCAATGAGTTGGAAGAAGCGAGGGCAGAAGGTCTTCCGATCACGGTGGAGACGTGCCCGCACTATCTGCACTTTGCAGCGGAGGAGATTGGCCGCGGTGAGACGCTGAAGAAGTGCGCTCCGCCGATACGCACGAGGGCGAACCGCGAGGGATTGTGGCGAGCGCTGGAGCGCGGGACGATTGACCTGATTGCGACCGATCATTCGCCTTGTCCGCCAGAGATGAAGCGCGTGGAGGAGGGCGATTTCAGCAAGGCGTGGGGCGGCGTTGCGAGTCTTTCCGTTGCTGCGTCGGTTGTATGGACGGGGATGCGGGAGCGCGGGCTGCCGCTTAGGAAGCTGACCGAGTGGATGTCGACGGCCTCGGCACGACTGGCTGGGTTGGAGCGGCGTAAGGGACTGATTGCTCCGGGGAAGGACGCGGACTTCGTGGTGTTCGATCCGGAAGCCAGCTTTCGCGTGACGGCTTCGCGGCTTTTGTACAGGCATCCGGTTTCGCCTTATGTGGGCGCGGAGTTGTATGGCGTGGTGAGGGGGACCTATCTGCGCGGGAATGAGGTTGTGGCTGGAGGGGATCCGATGGGAAGGGAGGTTGTGTGAGTGGGCTTGGTGTCCTTCATCCCATCCTTCGCTTCGCGAAGGATGGGGCACCCGAGGGGTCGTGGCGAGGCTGGAAAACTACAGGGATTCTTCGCCTGCGGCTCAGAATGACGACTGGGTATAGGCGATGGATGTGTGCGCGACGACAGGTGTATGTGATGGGAATTTGGATGGGTTTCGATTCCGGTGGCCCTCGTCGCCGGCTGTTTGTATGCTATTTGGATTCCGTGAATCGATGGAATGCCTGTTCGTGAAAGGATCGTTTGAACGAGCGCGTCGTAGGAGTAGCGGTTCCGAGGAAAGAAGGTGCAGCCAAGGTCACCGGAACGGCGAAGTATGTCGATGACATCCAGCTCGATGGAATGCTGTTCGGAGCAACTGTTCGAAGCACGATCGCCCGCGGAAAGATCACCGGCATTCACTTTGGCGCAGGGATCAACTGGGACGAATTTGTCATTGTTACGGCAGAGGATGTTCCGGGAAAGAACGTCGTCTCGCTGATTGCGGAAGACCAGCCACTGCTTGCAAGCGAACAGATCAACCATCCTGAAGAACCGGTGCTGCTATTGGCCCACGCTGACCGACATCTGCTCCCACTTGCTGTAGCTGCTGTGCGAATCGAGTATGAGGAGCAGCCTTCGATTCACTCGATTGAAGAGAGCGAGAGCGGCAAAGAGATTGTCTGGGGCACGGACAACACATTCAAGACATACACGATCGACAAAGGCAACGTCGATGAAGTGTGGGGGGACGCAGCCTGGATTGTGGAGGGCGAGTACACAACCGGCGCGCAGGAACAGCTCTACATCGAGAACAACGGTGTCATCGCGCAGGTAGACGATGCCGATGGCGTGACGGTGTGGGGATCGATGCAGTGCCCGTTTTATGTTCACAAGGCTCTGATGGCGCTGACTGGATTGCCGGAGGACAAGGTCCGCGTGATTCAGACGGAGACGGGCGGAGCGTTTGGCGGCAAAGAGGATTATCCGTCGATCATCGCTGGACATGCTATGCTGCTGGCAAAGAAGTCCGGACGGCCGGTGAAGATTATCTACGATCGCATGGAGGACATGGCTGCGACGACGAAGCGCCACCCTTCGCGCACACGGCACAGAACGGCGATAGACAAAGACGGCAAGCTGCTTGGCGGGGAGATTGAATTTGTCATCGACGGCGGCGCCTATGTAACGCTGTCGCCGGTTGTTCTTTCGCGCGGCACGATTCATGCAGCGGGGCCTTACTACTGGCCAAGCATTCGCGTGAAGGCGAAGGCCGTGGCGACGAACACTCCTCCGCATGGAGCGTTCCGCGGCTTCGGCGCGCCGCAGAGCCTGTTTGCGCTTGAGCGGCATATGGATGTTGTGGCCCGAACGATTGGAATGCCGCCGGATGAGTTTCGCAGAAAGAACTTGCTGAAACCAGGACAGACGACGGCGACGCAACAGGAGATCCGCGAACCGATCGATTTGCAACATCTGCTGGATCGCGCGCTTGAGCTGAGTGACTATCACGCGAAGATGGCTCGCTTTGCAAAGCAGAACCGCGGCAACGCGAAGAAGAAGGGGATGGGCATTGCCGCCTTCTTTCACGGTGCGGGATTCACAGGATCGGGCGAACGCTATCTGAATGCGTTGGTTGGAGTGGATGCCGATGCAAACGGCGACGTGCGCGTGCTGGTTTCGAGCACAGAGTTTGGACAGGGTACGAATACGATCCTGTGCCAGATTGCCGCGGAGGCGCTGGGACTGGAGTACGAGGACGTTGGTATGGCCCCTGCGGATACGCGCATCGTTCCAAACAGCGGCCCGACTGTTGCCTCTCGGACGGCGATGATTATCGGCAAGCTGGTGCAGAGAGCAGCAATAGACCTGAGGGAAAAGCTGGTGGCGGCGAGTCTTCTGAGCACGGATGCAGGACGCGATGCGTTTCGTCGCGCTTGCGCAGAGTACGTGCGGAAGTTTGGCGAGTTGAAGGCGTACAGCAGGTATCAGGCCCCGCCAGACGTGTACTGGGACGACACGAAGTATATGGGCGAGGCGTATCCAGCGTTTGGATGGGCTGTATATGTCGCCGAGGTGACCGTTGATACGGCAACGTACAGCGTTACGGTCGATGACTTCATTGCGCTGCAGGAGGTCGGCAGAGTGCTGCATCCGGTGCTTGCGGCGGGACAGATTGAAGGCGGCGTAGCGCAGGCGATCGGCTATGCGCTGTACGAAAAAGTGCTGTGGAACCAAGGGCGAATGCAGAACAATCAGATGACGAACTATATTATGCCGACCTCGCAGGACCTTCCGCCGATACGGGTTTACTTCGAAGAGGTTCCTTATCAGTACGGACCCTATGGCGCGAAAGGCATTGGTGAGCTTCCGATGGATGGACCGGCTCCGGCGATCGTTAATGCTGTTGTGGCCGCCACTGGTGAAGAGTTTTGCTCGATACCGCTGATGCCTGAGGATGTCTTCGTTGTGATGGGCGTTGGTGCAAATGTTTCTGACGAGGTCACAGCGTAATGTCCGCGCGTACAGAGATTCGCTTCACGGTCAACGGCACGGAGCGCGCTGTGCCAGCATATCCGATGGAGCGCCTTCTGGATGTGTTGCGCAATGAGCTGGGACTGACAGGGACGAAAGAAGGCTGCGGCGAAGGCGAGTGCGGGTCGTGCTCGGTGATGCTGAACGGCGAGTTGGTAAATAGCTGTCTTGTGCCGGTGCTTCAGGCAGAGGGAGCAGACGTGCGCACGATCGAAGGGCTTGCGGCAGAGACGCTGCATCCGGTACAGAAGGCGTTTCTGGAGTGCGGCGGAGCGCAGTGCGGTATCTGCACGCCGGGGATGATTGTTGCGACAGTCCACCTTCTGCGGTCGAAACCAAAGCCGACGATGGAGGAGATTCGCGAGGGGCTGAATGGAAACCTCTGCCGCTGCACTGGCTACACGCGGATATTCGAAGCGGTAAAGAGCGCGGCGCAGGCGATGAGTTCGGATGATCTGAAGATTTTGGCTGCGGCGCCGGAGAAAGCTGAATGAGATCGCTGCCGTCGAGCTATGAGCTGGTATCGCCGCGATCGCTGGACCGCGTGCTGGCGCTGATGGCAGAGGAGCCAGGAAGTTGGACTCCGGTGGCGGGCGGCACGGAGGTGATGGTGCAGTTCGGCGCGGGGAAGCTGGCTGCGCGCCGGCTGGTGGATATTGGCGGACTGGCGGAGCTGAGGACGATTACGGAGCGAAGCGATGAACTGCACGTTGGGGCCGGGTGCACCTATGCCGACCTGCGACGGAATGCCTGCGTCAACAGCGAGTTTCCGATGCTGAGCACTGCCGCGTCGTGGACGGGGAGCATTGCGAATCAGAACCGCGGCACGCTTGGCGGGAACATTGTGAATGCTTCACCGGCGGCCGATTCCCTGCCCGCCTTGCTGGTGTATGAAGCGGAGCTGGTTCTGGTCTCAACGCGTGGCGAACGGCGCGTACCCTATGTCGATTTCCACACGGGCTATAAGCAGATGCGCCTGTTGCCTGACGAACTGGTTCGCAGCATTATTTTGCCGCGACGATACAAGAGCTATACAAGCTGCGCTCGCAAGGTTGGGCCACGCAATGCGCAGGCAATCTCAAAGCTGTGCATGGCGGCGTTGGCGAAGGTTTCGGATAGGCGGATTGAGGAGATCAGAATTGCGTTTGGCAGCATGGCTCCCGTTCCCCTGCGCCTGCGCAAGACGGAGGCTGTGCTGAACGGAAGTACGTGGAGCGAAGAGACGCTTCGCGCAGCGCGAGCTGCACTACAAACAGAGGTGGCACCAATCGACGACATCCGCTCAACGCGACAGTATCGCGTTGCCGTGGCGGGAAACCTGCTGGAAGAGTTCCTGCGAGGATTGTTCGCGAAGACAGTGAATACCGTACTGGAGCGATGGAATTCACTGAGCGATGCCGATGCCGCGTCTGAATTGCTTTCATGCTGCGGATCGAGCGCATGGGCACGCTCGATGGCCGCCGCACGGCCATATGGAGACGCGCAACAACTGTTTCTCCGCGCGAGCGAGGTCTGGCGCGGGCTTGGCGTCGACGACTGGATGGAAGCATTTAACAGCCATCCGCGCATAGGCGAGCGTCACGCCGCGAACGCAACAACAGCCACTTCGGCGGCATGGTCAGCAGGCGAACAACATAACGTGCAGAGCGCGGTGGACGAGGTCAAACGCGCGATTGCCGACGGCAACAGACGCTATGAGGAACGCTTTGGCAGGATCTTTATTGTGTGCGCGACGGGAAAGCAGCCGGCAGAGATACTGGCAACTCTCAATCGACGTCTTGCTAATGACGACGAGACGGAGCTGAAGGAATCGGCAGACGAGCAGGAGAAGATTCTTCAGCTGCGTTTGAAGAAGTGGCTGATGCAGGAGGGAGTTTGAGCGGAATATCGACCCATATTCTTGACACGGCCTCGGGCAAACCAGCCACCGGCGTGGGCGTCTCTCTATTGCACGCAGATCGACGTGACGGGTGGCAGACATTGTCGGCGCAACACACCGATGGCGATGGCCGTTGCCGCCAACTGATGCCGGAAGGCGTTGAACTGGCACCGGGACAATATCGGATTCGGTTTGATACTGGGGCGTATTACGCCGCTCAAGCATTGCAGGGGCTCTACCCGTTTGTCGAGATCACGTTTACCGTTCAGGCGACAGACACGCACCTGCACATACCGCTGCTGTTGACGGCCAATGGCTACACAACTTATCGAGGAACGTAACCGGATGATCAAGTTGGGGGAGAACAGATACGGGAAGTGCCGGGTGCGTGTGGTTCGCGTTAAGCGCGACCGTCCGGTGCATGAGTTCCAGGAATGGACCGTTGAAGTGTTGCTTACTGGCGACTTTACCGAATGCTTTGAAGACGGCGACAACTCGCGCATTATGGCGACGGATTCGATGAAGAACACCGTGTATTCGCTGGCACGGGACACGAACGCGGGCACGATTGAAGATTTTGCGCTGGAGTTAACAGACTACATCGTGAAGACCAATCCGCAGATTGATTCGGCGAGCGTATCGATTACAAACGTGCTGTGGGGACATATCACGATCGATGATGTTGCCGCACCTTCCGCGTTTATCAAGAGTGGCGGCGAGGTGGAAACCTCGGAGGTCACTCGACAGAAGGATGGCACGCTGACGGTAGCATCGGGAATTGAAAACCTTGTGATTATCAAGACAGCCAATTCAGGGTTTGAAGGGTTCATTCACGATGTGCATACAACACTGCCGGAGACGGCGGACAGATTGTTTGGAACGGCGGTTCGAGCGCGTTGGACATATGCAGTCAGCGATCTGGCATTTGCCGAGACACGCGACACAGTTCGCAATGCACTGCTGAAGGCATTTGCGGCGCATGACAGCAGGTCGGTGCAACACACCCTGTATGCGATGGGAAAGGCGGCTCTGGAGCAGGTTCCGGCGATGAAGGAGATCGAGCTGACGATGCCCAACAAGCACTGTATTTTGGTTGACCTCGCGAAGTTCGGCAAGACAAACCCCAACGAGATCTTTGTGCCGATCGAGGAGCCCTATGGATACATCGAGGCAACGGTACGGCGGGAGAACTGAGCTGAAAGAGCCCTCGCATGAGATGACCTCTCACGCAGCGCGTGTGATGGAGCGATGCCGCGAGCTTGCGCGCATCACCGACGTCGCGGGCGAGACGACGCGGACATTTCTTTCGCCTGCGGCACGCCGGTGCATGAAGACCGTGACGTCATGGATGGAAGCCGCAGGGTTTGAGGTTCGTATTGATGGCGCAGGAAATCTTCATGGTCTATACGCCGGTGCACAGCCGAGGACCGCTCGCCTACTTATCGGATCGCATCTGGATACAGTTCCGAATGCGGGCGCCTTCGATGGAGTTCTGGGGGTGATGCTTGGTCTTGAGCTGGTCGAGGCGCTTGGCGGCAAAAGGCTCTCGCATGCGATTGAACTCGTTGGCTTCTCGGAGGAAGAGGGCGTGCGGTTCGGCACTCCTTTTATCGGAAGCCGTGCGCTTGTGGGGCGCGTTGACGATCAATTGCTCTCGAAGGCAGATGCAGCGGGGGTCTCTGTACGGCAGGCGATAGTGGACTTTGGGCTGAGCGCTGGCGCAATCTCATCGGCAGCGCTGGATGAACGAACGAAGGCTTACCTTGAACTTCATATCGAACAGGGCCCTGTGCTCGAGAGCGAGGGGCTTCCGCTTGGCATCGTCGAAGCCATTGCTGGGCAGACGCGCGGGGAGATGCGCTTTGCCGGTGCAGCGAACCATGCTGGAACGACACCGATGCGCTTGAGACGCGATGCCGTTGCGGCTGCGGCACAGTGGATTGGCGAGGTGGAACGCCACGCGCTTGACACGAAGGGTCTGGTGGCAACGGTGGGCCGCGTTGGGGTTCTTCCCGGAGCGGGCAACGTGATTGCAGGAGAGGTCAAGGCCAGCCTCGACGTGCGACATGCCGACGATGCTGCGCGCGCAGATGCAGTGCGCAGCCTTATTGCGGCGGCAGATAGAATTGTGCGCGAACGCGGCCTCTCAGCCGAATGGCAAGTGCTGATGGAGCAGTCGGCCGTTGCAATGGATATGCGCCTGACGAAGATCGCCGAGGATGCCGTTATCGACGCGGGCGTCGTTCCGTTCAGGATGACGAGCGGCGCGGGGCACGATGCGATGGTGATCGCGGAGCGGGTTCCGTCGGCGATGATCTTCTTGCGCAGCCCCGGCGGGTTGAGTCATCATCCCGATGAAGCGGTGCGGCAGGAGGATGTCGCATATGCGCTGGCTGCTGGGTTAAATTTTTTACAGAAATTCGATGAGACGGCGGTGAGAGATTGATGCACAACCTCGGAGTGACACGGAGCAGTTATCACCGGACGCACCTGCTGCAAACGCCTGACACCTTCATTCGCACAACCCTGCCGGGCATGAGGGGAGCGAGTGCAATCGTCCACGTAGCTCCGCAGCTTGGCGCAGCGTTTACCGAATATACCGCGGAGCTTGAAAGCGCGGGCGTTCTTGGGCCAACGCCTGGGCAGCGGTTTGTGTATGTGCTTGAGGGCGCCTTGAAGATCGAGGGAAATGGCGGATCGCGCGCGCTTGCACAAAACGGCTACGCCTATATTCCGCAAGGCGCCAGCCATACGATTACAGCCACGGAGAAGAGCAGAGCTGTGGTGATCGAGAAGAAATATGCTGCGCTGACCGGCGTTGCCTGTGGCGCTCCGATCTTTGGAGATGCGGCCAGCGTTGTTTCGACTGCGCTGATGGACGATGCGGACTTGCAGGTACAGACCCTGCTGCCGGACAGCATAGAATACGACTTCGCCGTAAACCTGATGAGCTACGAACCTGGTGCGGCGCTATCGATGGTTGAGATTCATGTGATGGAGCATGGGCTGTTGATGCTGGAGGGCGGCGGCATCTACCGGCTCGCCGACTCATGGTATCCGGTGACGGCGGGCGATTTTATCTGGATGTCCCCTTACTGCCCGCAATGGTTTGGCGCGATCGGGAAGACTCGTGCGAAGTATCTGATCTACAAGGATTCGAATCGGCACCCATTGGGCGAGGTGTAGTGCGATGCAGATCGCAATCAATGAGAAGAGGCTGACCTCCGAGCTTGAAGCGCTTGCGGCTATCTCAGAGCTTGATCCGCCGGCGATTACGCGCATTGTGTACAGCGATGCTGACCATCGTGCGCGAGAGTGGTTTCGCGGATTGTGCGATGAAGCAGGACTGCCCGTTCGTGTCGACGCTATTGGAAACGTATTCGTGCGGTGGGAGGGTTCGGAGCCAGGACTGGCGGCGATTGGAACGGGATCGCATATCGATGCGATTCCTCATGCAGGCGCGTATGACGGCACGGTGGGAGTGCTGGGTGGCCTTGAAGCAATTCGTGCGCTGAAAGAGAGCGGGCTGGCACCGCGCCGGTCGATCGAGCTGCTGTTGTTTACTGCCGAAGAGCCTACGCGCTTTGGCATTGGATGCTTTGGCAGCCGCTTGCTCGCAGGGACGCTGGACAGCAGCACGGGCGAGCGACTGAAGGACCCTGATGGAGCGACGTTGAATGAGCTTCGCGACGCCGCGGGATATAAGGGCACAATCGAGAGCGTTCGTTTACCCAAAGACCATTACGCAGGCTTCGTCGAACTGCATATTGAACAAGGCCCTTTGCTGGAGCGCGAGGGAATACCCATCGGGATTGTCACGAATATCGCCGCGCCTTCGGGGCTTCGCATCACGATTGAAGGCGAGGGCGGTCATGCGGGCGCTCTTCTGATGCCTTACCGCAAAGATGCTTTCTGCGCGGCTGCGGAGATTGTGCTGGCGGTGGAGCACAGTGCAAAAAGCACAGGAGCGATTGACACCTGCGGGACGGTGGGCAAGTGTCTGATTCATCCAGGCGCGGTAAACAGCGTGCCGAGCAGAGTGCAGATGGAGGTGGACGTTCGCGACACAGACGAAGCGCGACGGGACCGCGTACTCGCTCAGATCAGGGAGGCCTGCGCGGACGTAGCGGCACAGCGCGGCGTGTCGGTGCAGATTGAAGTTGTCAATGCTGATGCTCCAGCAGAGTCATCGCAAGCAATTATCGATGCCATCTCGCAATCGGCAGATGAACTCGGCCTGCGATGGAAGAAGATGGTGAGCCGGGCCTATCACGATTCGTTGTTCATGGCGCGAATCGCTCCCATGGCGATGATCTTCATTCCGTGCCGCGATGGTGTGAGTCATCGGCCGGACGAGTATGCGAAGCCGGAGGATATTGCGAATGGTGCGCGGGTGCTGGCACATACGCTGGCGAAGCTGTCTCTCTGAGCAGAGCGGTTCGAGCTTCGCTCGAATGAACCCACATCTGGCGATGAAACCGCCAGATATGGGGGCACCCGGCTACACCCAAAGGAAACAGCGTTAGCCCATGAGGCCGAGATATGGGCTGGTGCCGAAGTTGATGAAGTTCGGAAAGACAGTCTTGACCTGACCGTCGGAGAGACCCATCCAGCGCGCGAGCGTTCCTGCATATTGTTCGACAGAAGTAGTCGGGATGAGGCGGCCTGCTCCCATATCGTTAGCCTGGTTGGAGCCGATGACAGGGTAGGTTCCGTACATGTCGCCGCCCTGGACTGCTCCTCCAGTGACGATGTGATGGCTCCCCCATCCATGGTCGGTGCCATCGCTGTTTGCAGTAAGGGTACGGCCGAAGTCGGAGGCGGTGAAGGCGGTGACGCTATCGCCCATGCCCATGGTCGTCATCACGGCATCGAAGTACTCAAGAGCAGACCCAAGCTGCGTGAGAAGTTTTGCATGTTGCGGCGCCTGGTTGTCGTGAGTATCGAAGCCTCCGAACTGCACGAAGAATATCTGGCCGCTGACGCCGAGAGAGCTTCTGCCGCCGATGATGCGTGCGACGGTTTGCAGCGATGTTGCCAGCGAGTTGTTGGTGAGCTTGCCGGTCACCGGATCGAGATACTGCGGCGGATTTGCGACGCCGGTCGGTCCCGCAGGTAGCATGGAACTTGCAAGCAGGGCCTGGGCCGCAATGGAGCGCTGCACGACAACCTCATACTCCTTTGCGAAGAGGTTGTTCTCGTCGGCGGAGAGGATGGAAGAGAGCGCGCTGCTGCCGGCCTGGCTGCCAAAGAGAGGATTCGCAAGGCCGCCGATTGGAATTGGTCCCGCAGACGTGACGTTAAGTTGGTACGAGGCCTGGCCCGAGAGAAAGAGAGCGACGCCGGCCGTGGAGATGCAGGTAAACGCAGAGTTGGAGTTCATGCTGGCGATGATGTCGGCCATAGCTCCGCCCCAGCCGGTGTGCACTCCACTGCCGCTGTTGGCAACGATGCCCTGCCATGCGGCCGTTTGATCGAAGTGCGAGTAGAGCGACGCAGGCAGCGGAACGGAATTGTTCTGTATCTGCGCCTTGCTGACAGGGGCGATCAGCGTTCCGGTGTTGGCAACAACGGCTGCGCGCCCCGAATTGAATAAATTCTGGATACCACCGAGGTTAGGATTGAGGGCGAAGCTGCGCCCGCTCTGCGGCGTTTTGAGGGTAATGGGCAACAGATCGCCCATGCTGTAGGCGAGACCGGGCGCTCCGGAACGTGCCTGAGTGAACGCATTGAACGAGCCGGAGTCCGTTGCGATGACAGTGCCGTGTCCGTCATTGCCTCCCGAGAGGAAGATGCACACAAGCGCCTTGTAGCCGGAGGCATTGTTCTGCTGGGCCAGGGCCGCTACAGAGTTCATCTCGATGAGAAATGGGCTGACGGACATGCCGGCCATCGAAGCCATTGCGGCATTGCGAAGAAATTGCCTGCGGGTTGGGTTGGAGCTGCTCATTGTGCACCTTCCTGGTTCTTCGTATCTTCGCGTTCGGCGGGGGAGAGCAAAGACGAACTACAGAGATTCTTCACTTCGTTCAGAATGACGGGCATTTTTCTTGCTCCGTTAGAATTGCGCGCTATAGGAGGGCGCGGCCATGGTGAGATATATCGCGGTCTTCACGCGGTTTGATAGTGCAGCGTTAATTGCATCGGTTCCAGAGGAAGGTATGGCGATCGCATTGACCGCGGAGATGATCTGGCTGCGCAGGGTGTTGTCCATGCGGCCAGCCATAAGCAGTAGATTGATGCGATCCACAAGCTGGTCAGGCGTTGCAGCGAGACCGATCTCCGTCGAGTAGCTGGAGAAGACATCGGGACCTCCTGCCGCGCCGGCGCCGATAGCGTTCTGCATGTAGTTGAGGTAGCCGACTACTGTGGAGACGTCGGTCATCTGCATCTCAGGCGCGAGCAGCCCGGCCTTTTCAATACTGGTGGCGGGAGGCGTGTAGCCGGGGGAGAACCAGTTGAAGACGCTGGGCGAACGGAGCGACATCTCGCCGAGGCCATAGATCGGGTCTTCGGTGCTCCCCAGGTTGTAGGAGCCGTTGCGCGACTGCGCGGTGAAGGCGCGCGCCCACTCGGTGTAGCGAATGAGCGCCTCGCGGACTTTGCCGTACTGCGCATCGGTTGCAACGGTTGCGGAGTCGCGCGCCTCCGGGTCCATAAGAATCGCCGTGATGACCGCCTTCATGTCTCCGCGCACGCCAAAGCCGTTGTTTTGGAATACAGCAGCCACTCTGCCGACATAGGCAGAGCTGGGGTTGCTGGTGACCATGTGCTGGATCATCTGTTTGGCGAAGAATGGCGGAAGATTCGGATGATTGAAGAGCGTGTCCAGTGCGATCTTGAGATCTCCCTCAGGATCGGGATTGGCCGAGGCGGGGATGGTTACGCCGAGAAAATCCTTCTCTGCAATGGAGTGGTGGTTGGGGAAGCTCTGCATGGGCAGAATGTCCTCGCCGAAGCCAGTGCCGACATAGGCGCAGCAGTTGGACCACGCATTTTCGCTCTTATCGCCAGGGATGTTCCAACTGAAGCCCGTCAGTACCTTGGCCATGCCCATGACGTCGTTGTTGTTATAGGTGGGAATGGGCTGTCCCGTGGGATCAAGCTTCCGCGTACCATCGGCGTTGAGCTGATAGAGGCCGATGGTAAAGAGCTGCATGACTTCGCGGGCGTAGTTCTCATCGGGATCGCGGTTGGCATCGCCTTTGTCGTTGCCGAGGTGCGAGAGGAACTTGCCCATCATCGGGCTTAGGGTGACGTCTTCAATAAGCTGGCGGAAGTTGCCGAAGGCATCGCCCCCAAGCACGTCGTAGTAGTTCGCCATACCTCGCGGCATGTTGCCAACGGCTGGATTGGTGCTGGAGATCACCATGATCTGGGTCAGCGCGTAGACCACCCGCTGGCGAAGCTGGTCGTTGCCTGCGATGGCCTGTTGCCAGAAGGATTGCTGAACGTAGCCCTCATTGAGATTGTTCTGCACGAACAAGGCTGCGTTGCACTTGAGATCGCCAGCGGCACAGGGAGGATTGTTGACGATGAGTTGCTGCTCCACGTAGGGCTTGTGAGGAACCAGCGGTTGATTGAACTGCTCCGCGAACCAGTCGGCATAGCCGATCTTCGAGAGGTGCCGTATGTCGCCATCGGTCGCGCCAAAGGTGGACTGCGCGAGAAACCGCGAGGCATCCTCTGGAGTAATAAGCGGAACGGGAGGATTGCCAGAGACCTGGGCGATGAGGTTCGCAGACGTTGCCGGGCCAGGCGCTGGATTGAGCACCTGGAGATCGAGGTTCCCGGGATCGGTAAGCGTGAGCGTGGCCGTAAGCTGTGTGCCGCTATTGAAAGTAGTGGGCACGGCAACGCCGTTCATCAAGACAGTAGCTCCATTAATGAAACGGTCGCCAGTGACGACAACGCTGGCTGAACCAACGTTGAACGTCATGGGAGACGCCGAGGCCAGGATCGGAATGGGATTCATCACGGCGATGTTCTGGCTGATTGAGACGGTGGGATCGTCGACGCTGATCGCAGTCAGCATGACCACGTTATTCGGAGCGGGCACAACAGCAGGCGCGGTGTAGGTGGCGCTGCCATCCCGATTGGCCACAACCGTTCCCAACTGCGTATTGCCGCCGTTGATTCCATTGACCTGCCAGACCATGCCCGTGTTGAGGGTGCCGGTAACAGTCAGTCCAATCCGGAGACTGTTGTTGACCCTGACGCTGGTGCCATCGCTCGTAACAACCTTGAGCATGACCTTGCCCGGCGTGACGGTGATGGGGATGACAGCCGAATTCGCCGCGCCCGGCTCCGGGTTACGCACGTAGAGGGAGTAGTTGCCGGGAAGCGGAGCCGATATGGAAGCCGCCAACTGGGTGGCAGAGACGTATGTCGTGGAGATCGGTGCGCCATTCCAGAAGATCTGCGCTCCATAGACAAAGCGCGAGCCGGTGATGGTGACCGTTGCGGTTCCTTCAGGAAAGGTCGACGGCGTGACAGAGGCTACTACAGGAATGGGATTGAGAATGGTGAATGCGACAGAACCAGGCTTGCCGTTAGGAAATTTTGTGGCGACGCTGGTAACCGTAACGACATTGCCTGGACTGGGTACGATGGCGGGGGCCGTATACAGACCATTGCCGTCGACAGTACCGAACCTGGCATTCCCTCCCTGTACCCCATTGACGGAGTAGACCAGTGCAGTCCCCGTGACATTGGCGGGCAGCCGGCTGATCTGGGCGGTATCGCCCGCGCGAAGCGTGTTCTGGCCTGCCGAGATCGAGGCGGCAAGATCCGGGTTGACGCCAGTGCCGCATCCTGCGATTACGCCGAGCAGACAGACGGAGAGCGCACTGAGCGCCGCGGAAAGTAGACAGTGTTTCCTTTGTGGCATGAACGCCCCGCATTCGTACATGCAACGTCGACTCCGGCGGTGCATTGATTGATCAGGCGGCAGTAAAGAGATACAGAGGATCCAGAGTTGAGATTAATGGCTTCAGAGGGGACTCACTGCTACTCGAAAGTTGTAGGGCGCCAGGACAACGTTTACACGAGACAACATGCTGAGATTCTTCGCTTCGCTCAGAATGACGGATCAACTGCCTGACTGCTCCGCGAATCAAATGACACGGTCTGTAGACAAAGCATGTAGGAGGTGCAGTAGACTTTCTTCGTAAAATAAAACGTTTTACTGCACCTGATCAGGAGGAGTTACATGGAAGTCTCACGCAGGAGTTTTCTGGGCGGCGCCGCAGCAGTGGCCGCGAGCTTTACGACACGAATCTCATACGGCCTGCCTTTGGGACTTCCTCCCGGAATACAGCTCTACAGCGTTCGGCAGCAGATGGCGGAAGACTTCGATGGCACCCTGGCCGCGGTCCGTGCCGCAGGCTTCCTCGAGGTCGAGTCGGCGTCTCTGCCGAAGAAGCCTGCCGCGGAGATTCGCGCCTCGCTCGACAAGGCCGGGTTGAAGTGTGTGAGTTCGCACCGCTCGTTTGCCGACGTGACGAAGAACCTTGATGCAACCATCGAATTCGAGAAGACGATTGGCGTGGGCTTCATCATCTGCCCCGGCCCAGGACGCAGGAATCCTCCCGCCCCCGGAACGAGGCCCGGCCCCCCGTCGATCGACGACTGGCAGTACAACGCGGAGGAGTTCAACAAGTCTGGCGAGAAGCTGAAGGCCGCAGGCATCAAGTTCGGCTATCACAATCACTATGTCGAGTTTGCGCCTGTGGACGGCAAGGTGCCCTATGAAGAACTGTTGCGCATCTGCGAGCCCGACAAAGTGACGTTTGAGCTGGACTGCGGATGGGCGAGGGTTGCCGGCGTGGACCCCGTCGCGCTGATGAAGAAGTATCCGCATCGGTTCTCGATGTTCCATGTGAAGGACTTCAAGCTTCCGGCGAATATCTCCTACGCGAACCACGAAGAAGCGAAGGTAACGGAGCTGGGACGTGGCTCGATCGACTACAAACCGATCTTTGCCCAGGCAGCAAAGAACCAGAAGATTATGCACGCGTTTGTCGAGCAGGAAGCGTTCGATATTCCCTGGAAGGAATCCCTGAAGGTGGATGCAGACTATCTGAAGGCCTTGAAGGTATAGGAGCAGAAAACAGAACGGCCATATCCCTTGTGGGATATGGCCGTTCTGTTTTGGATGAGCAAACCAGGTTAGACGACCTTCATCGCCTCCGGATTCCACTCGACAACCTTTCCCTTCTCCATGCTTAGGTTGGCCAGCAGGGCCGCGCCTGCGGCACGGAAGCCGAAGGTGGCGTCCTCGACAGGCTGGCGACGTGTGCGCACGGAGTTGAAGAAATTGACGAAATGGTCGTAGGTGTCGTTGTACCCCTTTGGCGCATCGAACCGCTCGATGTAAGGAGAGACCCCCGCGGTCTGCGTTGTGCTGGGATACTTCTTGCGGTAGTCGGCCAGCGCCTCCTTTTGCATGGCGTTGGCGAAGGTGGCTACGTTGTAGCCAGGATCCTTGGTCATCGGCTTGCGAGTAAGGATGACGGAATTCCCAGCGATCTCGATGAGTCCGTCGGAGCCGGTGAAGAGGAAACCTTCATTGTCGTCGGCGCCCGCAACGAAGTTGACCCTCAGACTGAGGTTGAACTCCTGCGGATAGTCGAAGAGCGCCAGCAGGACGTCGGGAGCGTTGCGGCCGTCTTTCCAGTAACGCAGGCCTCCGGTAGCCATGGCGCGGGTGGGGCCGGTTGATCCGGTGATGAAGTGCGTGCCGCTGAAGAGGTGGACGAAGAGGTCGCCAGCCACGCCTGAGCCATAGTCGCTCCACTTGCGCCACTGGAAGAAGCGCTCGCCATTCCAGGGAATCTTTGGCGCGGAGCCGAGAAAGCGAGGCCAGTCGCAGGTGGTCGTATTGGCGTCGGGGGGGACGGTGTAGTCCCATGCTCCCTGCGCCGTGCTGCGGTCCCAGTGCGCTGAGACCATGTTGAGTTTCCCGATTGCCCCTGAGGCGAGCAATTCCTTCGCTTTGGCATAAAGGATGGAGCTGACGCGCTGACTGCCAACCTGAAGAATGCGATTGGTCTTCTTTGCTGTAGCGATGAACTTGGGGCCGTCATCGTAGGTGTGAATCATCGGCTTTTCGCAGTAGACGTCCTTGCCTGCATTCATGGCATCGCAGGCGGCCTGCATGTGCCAGTGGTCCGGAGTTCCAACGATAACGGCGTCGATGTCGGGACGCGCAAGAATCTCCTTGTAGTCGCGAGTGGTGGCGACGTTGGCGCCCCATAGCTCCTTGGCATGGGTGAGGCGGCCGTCGTAGCAGTCGGCGACGGCAAGGAGCTTGACGTTGGGCACCTGGAGCGCGGTCGTCGTAATGCTCTGACCGCGGATACCTGCACCGATGAGGGCGATGTTGATCTGGTCGTTGGGCCCGAGAGTTCTCGCCCCGCTCTGCTGCGCTGCGAGCGCGCTGAGAGTTCCTGAAAATGCGGCGGCAGCCGAAGATGCCTGGATGAAGCGCCGCCTGCTGAGATTGCTCATGAAATTTTATTCTCCTTGCTTGAGAGCCTTGTTATTTGTCGTGATGTCGCGTGAAAGCCGAGTTCGCAATGGTGAAATCTGAAATTCAAAATGTACGTGCCATCTTACATCCGATAGATACAACGAGAGGGCCGGATCGGCCCCCTCGTGTTGCTGCATTGTCCCTCATTGGCTAGAACAGGACCTTCACGCCCAGCTGAAGCTGCCGGGGAGGGAAGGCCGATGAGATCGTCCCGAAGTTGCTGTTGCTGGCCGTAAGGTTGAGGCCATTGAAGTTGGTTCGGTTGAGGATATTGAACGCATCTGCCTGGACCTTCACCCTGACTCTCTCGGTAACGGGGAAGAACTTCGACAGCGTTGCATCCGTCTGCGCGAGACCGGGCCCCAGGATGGCGCCATAGGGAGCATTGCCGAACCGCGCCTGCGTCTTGGGAACCGCGACAAATGGCTTGGTTGAGTCATTGCAGCCGGTGCCGCTACCGTTATTCAGATAGCCACAGGTACCTGCGTGCGGGTTGTAGATACGTGCACCCTGAACATAGTCAGGACGCACACTCCCGAGGTTCACAAGCGAGTTGACCTGCACATTGTAGTAAGCACCGCTCTGAAGACGAGCGACACCGCTGACCTGCCATCCGCCAATCGCTTCGCGCACAAGCAGATTCTGCCCCTTGAACTCGGGAGCCTGAATAACAAAACTGGCCACGAAGGCGTGGCGGCGGTCGTTGACGAGGTACCCATAGTTGTAGCCGTTGCTGCTCCAGTTCTCCAGCGTCTGGTTATTGCCGTTGGAATCGCCGAGCGCCTTCGACCAGGTGTAGGCCAAAGTGGAGGTGACGAACCCTGCGCGCTTCGAGGCGAAGACCTGCAAAGCGTTGTAGTTGTAGTTGGAGTCGAAACGGTTGGAGTTGATGGCCGCGAATCCCTTGTAAGGACTGAAGATCGCAGTCGAAGAATAGGGGGTCGAGCTGTTTGCATTCGCCACCACAGCATTGAGGTCGGCGAAGTTGACATTCGGCTGGCGCAACTGATGATGCGAGACGCTGCCGACGTAGTTCATTTCAAGCAAGACCGTTCGTGTGACCTGACGCTGAAGACCAAAGCTGTACTGCCAGGTGTAGGGGTTCTTATTGAGCGGATCGATCGCGCTGATTGCCGCCTGCAGACCGGTGTTGTTGGCAGCGAGTGAGCCTACGGTTGCAAGGTTACCCGTGTCGAACTGGGTATTCTGCAGGAACGGCGCAAGGTTGAGCTGCGAGAAGATCAGGTTGCCTTGAGCGCGATAGAAGAAGAGCCCGATACCGCCGCGAATGGAGGTCTTGTCGTCGGCAGCGTAAGCAAACCCGAAACGCGGGCCCACAGATCCGCTCATCTTGTAGAAGCCGCGAGGCGCTCCTGCGGGAATGAGTGGGAACAACGCGGTGTTTACGTTCGGAACGCGAATCTGCTGATCCGATGGAACTCCGCCACCGGCCCGGACCAGGCCGTTATAGGGATTGCCAGATCCTGGAACAATGCGCCCGGCGGTCGTAACCGTGACGGCGTTCGCAGAGTTGTAGATCGATTTGTCGAAGTTCGAAGCGTTGTTGCCCTGTAGATACATGGGCTGAATCCACTGGTACCGCAGCCCCAGATCGAGACTGAGGCGGCGGGTGACCTTCCAGTTGTCCTGGACGAAGCCTTCGATCTGATTGAAGCGGAAGTGGCCCATCGGGTCGGCGCTTGCTTCGGAGTAGCTCTGGAAGTTGCCCAGGAACGCATCAGCCAGCGAGTAGCAGGTGGTGTTCGATGTCGCGTTCTTGCAGAGGCTCGACGTCGGCACAACGTTGAATGTAGCCGTTCCCGTGTAGTTGGAGCGCCCGTTCTGATCGACGCGGTCGCGGATATAGGCAGCGCCGAATTTGATATTGTGGTTGCCTTTGATCCACGTCATGTTGTCGGCAACCTGAATGTCGGTTGACGGCGACAGCAGGGCAAAGTTCGGTCCCTGGAAGCCGGCGAAGTTCGTAATGTTCACAATGGGAATTCCGTTGGGGTAAGGGCCAACGCCGGGATAAAGCTTGTTATACGTGAAGCCGTAGGTCTCTCGTTTCCAGTTGTTGCCGTAGGGCGGGATACGCTGAGCGGCCCAGCTTGTATTCGCCTGCGCCTGGTTGATGAGGTTGGAGCGGATGGCCCAGGTCCACGCGACGAGGTAGCTTTGGCCAGGACGGTTACGTGTTGTCGGCGTCGTGTTCAAGATGCCGCTGTTGGAGAACGTTCCGTATGGATCAATAAGGGTGTTCTGATCGTGGATCCAGCGCCCATAGACCGAGTGCTTCTGGTTGAGGATGTAGTCGAATCGAACCAGGTCCTGATGGAAGTTCAGAGGATTGGATGGGGCAAGGGTAAGGTTGTTGGTAGGAATGCCGCCATCGCGGAAGCTCAGGCCTGCCGCGGAGATGGTCTGATAGACCTTCGCAATCGCCTTGCCATCAGTGGTCATCAGCGACGCAATGTTGTTGTTGGGGATCGGCGTGGAGGTTCCGGGATAGTACAGCTGCGTCGGGCTGGAACCGGAGAGCAATGCGGAGAAGTCGCCATTCAGCATGGCCGTAGTCGGCACGGTGAACGTGCTCGCAACGGCTTGCTGACGAAGCCGCTTCCACTCCTCGCCAACGAAGAAGAAGAGCTTGTCCTTGATGACGGGGCCGCCGACATAGAAGCCGAAGTCGTTGTAGATGAGCTGCGTCTTCTTGCGGGCGATGTAGTTGGTGGCGTCGAGGTAGTTGTTGCGAAGGTACTCGAACGCGCCGCCGTGGAAGGAGTTCGTACCGCTCTTGGTGACGATGTTGAAGCTTGGGCCGGAGCTACGACCGTACTCCGCCGAGGCGTTCGAGGTGTCGATCTTGACCTCGCCGATAAAGTCGGCGCCCACGTTATTCATCAGCGATCCGTTGGATCCGGCCACCATGTTGAAGGCGCCATCAACCGTAAGGTTGTTCGTATCGCTGCGGTTTCCGTTGATCGTCTGATTGGTCGCCGCCAACGATGTGGTCACGGAGAAGATGTCGGGGTTGGTCACGACGGCGCCGGGGACGAGCGTGAGGAGCTGGGTGTAGTTGCGGCCGTTGAGCGCGAGGTTTTCGACCTGCTTGGAGTCAATGACGCGGGCAAGCTCGCCCGATGTGGTGTTGACGGTCTCAATCGCTCCGCCCTGGACTTCGACGACCTCAGTCGCCTGACCGAGGGGGAGAACGAAGTTCGAGGTGACCTTGGCGTCGGCCGTGATGGTCACACCGGACTGCTGCGCGGTACGGAAGCCGGTCTTGGCGACCGCGATGGAATAGGTGCCAATGGGCAGATTGGTGGCGATGAAATTTCCATTGCCATCGGAGGAGACAGTGCGCTTCGCCTGGGTGCTGATGTTGGTAATGGTCACCGCGGCGTCAGGGATGGCCGCGCCCGTAGGATCGTCGATGACACCGGCGATCTGGCCGAAGCTGCTCTGAGCATTCGTCTTCACCCCCGAGAACAACAGAAAAACCGCGAGCATGAACAGACCCGCCACCTTCCAGAATCTATATTGCATAACAACCTCCCATTAGTTTCATGAATGAACAAATGTCTCGTAAGAGTTGCGCTGTGTAGAACAATCTCTCCGAGCTAAACAATCAAGGTGCGCGAACTCGATTGCGCAGACCGACAGAACTTCGCAAAAGAAGATGCATCATTAACGAAGCCAGGCACGACGATTGTCAAGCCATAAAATCGATTTAGGAAGCAAGACTGTTCTTCTACAAAGGCTTATCGCCACTGAAGCTCTAGAATGATGAGTTGGTCAGGAGGAAGCAGATTCTCATTCGCTTCGCTCAGGGCAAGCTCTCCGCTTCGCTACGGAATGACAAACGAAAGATGCTACTGGATGACAAGGAGTAGAGGGACAGGTTCACCCTGGATTTATGCCACGAACTTCTCATGAAGCAAGGCCAGCATGAAGGCCATCCCGCTGAAGGCCAGCGCCTCAAATACGCTGGCCCACTCGTTGCCCACACCCGTATACGGATCGGCAATCGCTCGCGGAATGTGCAGCAGCAGCACCCAGGAGAAGATCATCACTCCTGTCAGCAACGAGGCCAGCCGCGCCACGGGCTTCACCATGATCCCCAGGCCGCCGGCGATCAGCGCCGTTCCCGCGAAGTATGTCCAGAACATCTGCGGCCCCGCCCACACCGGAATGAGCGTGGCCACGAACTTCGAGTACAGGAAGTGCTCTGCTCCGAAGAGCGCCAGCATCACGCCGAAGAAGTAGCGGCCCAGCGGCAGGGCCCGCTTCAGCCACTCAGGAAGCTCGGCGCCATCCTCACCGAACGAGAGCGCGGCGATCCACGCTCCACCGGCCAGCGCCAGCTCCTTCAATGTATTCGTCCACGCCCCAAGCACTGCGACATATTTGCTCGCTAATTGATTGGGTACGTGCGCAATCACCACCAGCGCGAGCAGCGCGACGCCGGTCCATGCCGCAACCTTTCGTCCGCGCAGGTTGAAGAGGATGCACACACCTGCCGCAGTCAGCGCAGCACCCACCGCGAGCACCCACAGCAGCCGCAGCGGCAGCCACGCAGGAAACTCCGGGACAGTCACGGGAGGAAAGTTCATGAAGAAGAAGTGCATCAGGCCGATCGACGCCAGCCCGATCGCAAAAAAGCAGCGACCCACGGGAAGAAGCCACTTTGACATGGCGAAAGTCTAGCCGACTCGACCGCGCATGCAATCGCCACTCATCCCATATTTGCAGCCAACTTCGCTGCGCGTTCCAGCCGCCTCTTCGCGTGGCGCGCACGCGCCTTCATCGCCGGCGTACCGCTTCGGAGAGCGCGTTCGATCATCTCCTCGGCGACCTCCTTCAGCGAAGCCTCGCCGCAGGCCAGCAGCCCGATCCCCTCAACGGCCGAGCAGCGAGCCACATTGCTCTCGTCCTCGAACAGCAGTTGCATCAGTCTCGCCGCTCGCAGCCTTTGCTGGCGCGTATGCGCCACGCGCGCGACGACCAGGCCCAGGTGCCACCGTGTCCGCGACTCCTCCGGAGCCAGCGCGGCCAGCAGCCCCGCAAGCTCGTCCGCATATCGCATGAGTGGCGCCGTATCGGCATCGGTGATCCTGCGCGCGACATCGGCCGCACGTTTGCGCTGATCCAAATCGTCGCCAAACATCGCGGCGACCAGCGCCTTGACCGCCGCGCGACTGCCCGCGATGTCACTCGCTGCGTGCCGCGCGCGGTCGAGGCCCCACTTGCCATTCGTCAGCGAGCGCACCGTCTCCGCCGCCACGTTCGCTAGTCCTTGACGGCGATGCCCATCAGCTCAAACCGCGCGTTGAACAGCAGCGTGCCCGAGCCAAGAAATGCCCGCGCGGGCAGCTTGCCCGTGAAGTACGTGCGATATACCGCATTGAACCGGTCGAACAGCGAGACGTCGCTGCAAAAGATCTGCACCGATACCAGGTTGTCCATCGTCAAACCAGCCATCGCCAGTACGCGCTGGATCTCCTGCAATACCAGGTGCGCCTCTTCCTCCGCTGTGTCCGGGACCTTCGTGGTGCCGGGAAGAAAGCCGATGCGGCCTGAGAGATAGAGCGTTTTGCCATCGACCAGCACGGCATCCGAAAAAGGCATGGCAGGATTGCTTGAAAAGTATTCGCGACTCATAGGTATACCACCGCAGTGTACGCGATGAGATACGGCTTAAATCAAGAAAGACTCCCTTGCGAGGGCCCTTTCACTTTTCCGGCATAGCGCTTTATTCTCCGGCTGCCGACGCTGGCGCGCGATGCGGTGTGCGGCGTGTTGCCTTCGCAATCGAGTGCGATGGCGTACGCGAGCTCTTGACGCGGCCATATGACCACTCCCGCACCGGCCCCACATCAACATGCACAAACTGATTGACCGGATAATAACCAACGCCACCCGCGCGCAAACTCAGCGCTGCATCGCGGAGCCGCGTCGTCGTCACACCGGGAACGCGAATGTCAATCGCCCTGGCCTGCATATGCTGGCTCTTCTCCGCCACGCCCGAGTTCGCCGAACGCGACCGCAGCAGATTGTTGCTCCACGGCGTCCTGTAGCCGCAGACGATGTCGATTTCGCCATTTGGCTTGCCCAGTTTCGCCAGCAGCGAATGCAGCAGGTCGAACTCCTTCGGGTCGTACTGGCTCTCGGTCTGCGTGCGATGGTCGCGCAGAAAGTAGTTCAGCTTTGCGATTCCATCCGGCAGGTAGGTATCGCCGACGCGGTAAACCACATCGATGCTCTCGCCCGTGTGCAGATGATGAAGCCGCAGGCGGTAGGCGTCGTCGGGTCGAACACTGGCGTTGGCATCCGCATCCTTCGCGCTGGCAAAACCATTGAGTCCTATTAAAGCTGCAATCGCCAGAGCAAAGCTCAGCCTGATACCTGTCCGCATTCCAAAATCCCCGGGGGTTCAATCTCTGTCAATCGATAATTGCAAATGCGATTTACCAATCTCCATTTACCTTTAAATTCTACCGAACCATGCCTGAAGATTCCCGCTGAATGCCGCTCCTGGCTGTAACTTTTGTGTAATAGCATTTCCAATCAGTCAGTTACGTGCCGTGCTGTCTGTTCATATTGCGGAGTGACATCTGCCTATAGACTGATGGCATGGTGCTCGACCCCATCCAGACACGCCTCCTCGGCTGCCTTATAGAAAAAGAGATTGTCACCCCGGAGAACTATCCTCTCTCTCTGAACGCTCTGGTCAACGCCTGTAACCAGAAGTCGAGTCGCGACCCAGTGCTTGAGCTCACCGAGGATGAGGTGCGCCAGGCGCTGCACGCGCTCGAAGACGAGAACCTTGTCTCCACGCTGCACGACTCCCGCGTTCCCAAGTACGAGCACCGCATTCGCACCGTGCTCAACCTTCGTCGCGACGAGACCGCGGTTCTTTGCCTGCTGATGCTGCGCGGCCCTCAGACCCCCGGAGAGTTGCGCGGCCGGGCGGAGCGCATGTACGCCTTCGACGACATCGCCGCCGTGCAGGCGACGCTCGAGCGTCTCGCCTCGCGTGAGGCTGCGGCCGAGGCAAATGGCTCCGGCGCCAGCATTGCAACCGGCCCTCTCACGCTCCTTCTGCCGCGTCAGCCCGGATCGCGCGAGGCACGTTACGCGCACCTGCTCTCGGGCGCACCCGACCTCTCCACGGCAACGGGCTACGCGGCTCCCCCGTCAACAACATCCGTCGCCGGCGAACGCATGACCCATCTCGAATCCGAGGTCGCACGGCTCGTCGCGACGGTCGAAGCCCTCCAGGAACGCCTCGCCCGTCTTGAGCAAAGCTGAAGAAACTTCACCTGTGCAGTAAACGATTGTTGTGAAATGATCGAAGTCTCCTGACCGCACGTATGTCGAATCAGCACGCTATTTCGGTCGAAGCAACTCCAGACAGGCGAAGCCACGGGCGGCGCAGAGAAGATATTCGGAACGAGCAGCTCTTCCGCGTCGTGGCGCAGATACCCGACGGCGTCGTCTGCATCGACCGCGACTGGCGCATCACCTTTGCAAACGACGAAGGCCGCCGCATCTCGCGCATTGAGCCGCAGCATATCGAAAGCGGAGCCATCTGGGAGATGTTCCCGGCCATCCAGAACACTGAGCTGGAGCGCGTCTATCGCTCCGTGATGAAGACCGGAGAAGCGGCACATTTCGAACACTACAGCACGCGCTCCGACCTCTGGCTCGATATTCACGCCATCCCTCTGCGCGAAGGCATCGCTGTTCTCTACCGCGACATCACCGATCGCAAGGGCGCAGAGTTTCTTCGCGATTCGGCCTCGCGGCGGCTTATGCAGGTGCTTGAGGCCACGACAGACGCTGTCGTCAGCATCAACCGCGACAACGCCTTCACCTTTCTCAATCGCCGCGCCCGCGAGTTGCTCGCCGTCAAAGGCGACCTCCTCGGAAAGAACCTCTGGCAGGAGTTCCCCTTCGCGGAGAACAACGGCCAGTATCTCTATTACTTCAACCTCGCCATGCGCGATGGAACTCCCGGCGAGTTTGAAGACTTCTATCCCGACCCGCTGAACCTTTGGCTCGCCATTCAGATTCGCCCCTCCGACGAGGGTGTCGTCATCTTCTTTCGCGACATCACGGCCCGGCGCAGCTCTAGTCTCGCTCTTCAACAACAACGCGATCTCCTCTCCGTCGTGCAGCAGACGGCTCGCGTCGCTACCTGGGACGTCGATCTTGCGACCGGCGCAGTTACCTTCGGCGAGGGATCCTATCCGGTCTTTGGGCGTCCTCTGTCGGAACTTCCCGACCTGCACGCCTTCACCAGCTACGTGCTTCCGGAATATGTTCCGATCGTCGCCGAACTGATTCGCAAGACCAGCGCAACGGGCGAGATGATCGTCACCGACTTCCCTATCCGCGCGGAGGATGGCGCCGTAATATGGGTCGAGTGCCGCGGCCAGGCCCTCATCGTCGACGGCGTCGCCGTCAGGCTGCGCGGCCTCTCCATCGACATCACCAGCCGCAAGCAGAGTGAAGAAGCAACGGAGCGCCAGCGCGCCGAGCTGGAGACCATCTACCGCACCGCCCCCGTCGGGCTTGCCCTCTTCGATCCTGTCGAGTTCCGCTATCTCCGCGTCAACGACCGGCAGATCGAGACCATCGGCGCGCCCCGTGAAAAGATCCTCGGCCGGCGTATTGCCGAGATCGCGCCTCTACCCAGTATCGAAGATATCTTCCGGCAGGTGGCCGGCGGAAACTCCATTCGCAATCACATCTTTGAAGGCGAGCTGCCAACCCGCCCCGGCGACTATCGCTACTGGAACTGCAACTACTCCCCCGTCCACAACTCCGAGCACGAGGTCGTAGCGATCGCCGCGGCCGTGCAGGAGATCACGCACCAGAAAAAGTCTGAGCAGGCGCTCGTGCAGAGCGAGAAGCTCGCTGCCGTGGGGCGTCTCGCCAGCTCCATCTCGCACGAGATCAACAATCCTCTCGAAGCCATCACCAACCTGCTCTATCTCATCAGCGAATCGGACGACCTGCCTCCCGGCCTGATGGAGTACGTCAGGACTGCCCAGAGCGAGCTTTCGCGTGTCTGCGAGATCGCCACGCAGACGCTGCGCTTCCATCGCCAGGCGGTCAAAGCAACTTACGTCACAGCGCGCAACCTCGTTGAAGCCGTCCTGAATCTCTACCAGGGGAGGCTCGCAAACTCAGGCATCGCCGTCGAAACCTGCTTCTCCACCTCCACGCCGATTCTCTGTCACGAGAACGACATTCGCCAGGTACTGAACAACCTGATCGCCAACGCCATCGACGCCATGCGCCACGGAGGCCGCCTGCTGGTTCGCGCACACGACGCCACCGACCTTCTACATTCAGGCCTGCGCAAAGGTATCCGCATCACGGTTGCCGATACCGGCCATGGCATGTCTCCCGCCGTGCTCAGCCGCATCTTCGAACCCTTTTACACCACCAAGGAACTCAACGGCACAGGACTCGGCCTCTGGATCTCACACGGGATCGTCGAGCGCCATCACGGGCGGCTGACGTTGCGCAGCACGCAGCACCCTGTCCACCACGGCACCATCTTCTCTCTCTTCCTTCCTTGCCTCGACGGCGTGAGAGAAGGAGCTCTGCCGCAGGAATACTGATCTTTACAGCTCTGCCCAGCGCCGCAGCAGGTTGTGATACACGCCGGTCAACTGCACGCCGATCGGACTCCCCGGCAGTTCCACGGCCAGCTTCTGGATCGCCTGGTCCATGTCGAACAGCATCGTGCGATCGCCATCCGCGCGAATCATGCTCTGTATCCAGAAGAAGCTCGAGATGCGCGCGCCGCGCGTCACCGGCTCCACGCGATGCAGGCTCGTCGCCGGATACAGCACCATGTGCCCGGCCGGTAGCTTCACGCTGTGCTCGCCATAGCTGTCCTCGACGATCAGTTCGCCGCCGTCATACTCCTCGGGCGGCGTCAGAAATAGCGTCGCCGAAACGTCCGTGCGAATCCGCTGCGCAGTCGTCACGACCTGGCGTATCGCCGTGTCCACATGCGAACCGAAGTGCCCCCCGCCCGCATAGCGATTGAACATCGGCGGAAACACTCGCAGCGGAAGCGCCGCCGACATGAACACTGGCGAACGCGCCAGCCCCTTCAGCACCAGATCGCCAAGCTCAACGGCCAGCGGAGAGCCTTCCGGCAGCTGCTGGTTCGCCTTCACCTTCTGCGCCTGGTATCCAGCCGTCACCTTGCCGTCCACCCAGTCCGCCGCTTCCAGCTTCGCCCGGGCCTGCGCCGCATCGGCGGCGCTCAATACATTCGGAATCGTAATCAGCATGAAGACCTGCCCTGTGCTAACAGATTAGCCTGCACTATTAAATAGTCATCCTGAGCCTCTCGCAGCCTTACCGCGAAAGGCGTAGTCGAAGGACCTGCATTTTCCAAGCACCATTTTAGAAGTGCGCATTGAACCCGAACTGCGCATTGAACCCCTCGCCCGGAACCAGATGGTTCGGATGCGGCTGATCGATGTAGAACTTGTTCGTCAGGTTGACCAGGTTTGCCTGGAAATCCAGCCGGTCGCTGATCGGCCTGCGCAACATCGCGTTGAAGATCCAGTAGCCGTTCATCGCCTTGAACGCCAGCGGCGTCTGAAGAACCGGCGTCACATTCGCCTGAGGCACCGCAACCATCGCCGTCGAGCTTGCGCGGCGCGGGCCAACAAAGTTGCCGCCAAACCCACCCACAAACCTCCACGGCAGATTGTGCGTCACCCATACGTTGCCGGAGTTCCTCGGCACGTTCGCCAGCGGGAAGTTCTTCGGGTTGATAAAGTACGGATAGATGCCGAACACCGGATCGTTCGCCTTGAACAGCGACCCGAACGGAGATGCATTCAACACGCTGTTCACCACTCTTCCATCCAGATACGCATACCCAAGAATGAGATCGAAGTGCGAGGCCAGGTGTCCCAGCGCGCCAACCTGGAAGCCCTGCACGCGCTGATTGCCAACGTTCAAGACCTGCGTCGTATCCAGTGGGTTCGTCTCATACACATTCGACTTGTTCGTCCGGAAGTACGAGCCGCTGATATCCAGCTTGTCGTTCAACAGGTCCCACTTCGTGCCCACCTCGTAGGTCTCGTTCTCCTGCGGGTCCTGCAGCGCATTGTTGGCGCTCAGCGAGAGCGACTCCGCCGCCGGATTGAACGAGGTGCCATAGTCGAAGTACACGCTGCCGTTGCGTGCGGGCTTCACCACAATCGCGCCGCGGTACGTCGTCTTCTCAATCAACTGCGAGACGCGGCCCGCCGTGGCCGTTGGATCGACATCAGTGTTGAAGTAATCGAACCTCGCGCCGCCAGAGAGCTGCAGCCAATACGTCAGCTTCAGCGTATCCATGCCGGAGATGCCATACGCATTCGACGTCACATACGTGCGCGCATTGATCACCGTCGGCACCGGAAGAACGTCCTGCGCATTCGGGTTCAGTGCCGAGGCGTAGATGTTCGTCGCATAGGTCAGCGTTTGCGGGCGCGAGCGCTCGCGTCCGCCTTCCACCGTCACCACAAAGTTGTTGTCGATCTTCCCGAACTTTACGTTCCCGATCGCCTGCGTCTGCTCCCAAAGAATGTCTTCGGTCGCGTTGCGGGCGATGATCGCTCGCCGCACCTTCACCGCGCTCAGCGGCGTGTTCACGTTGTAGCAAGGCGTCGCCGCCGTGGGCGAGCAGGTCGCCACGCCCGCCCCGTTGACCACCGAGTACGTCGGCGTCGTATTAACCTGCGGCTCCACGATTCGCAGATTGCGCGGATAGTTGCCCCAACGCAGGGTCGACCGCACCAGCAGCCCGCCGGCAAAGTTGTGCTCGATCTTTCCGGTCACAACGTCGGGGCTTGTGCGCAGATAGCTCTCCGACGCATAGCCGTAGTACGTCCTGCGGTTCACCTTCGCCGCCTCCGTGCCGAAATAAGGCAGGCCGTAGTCGGGAACGCTGTCTTCGCTCTCGTGTAGATAAGAGATCGACCCGCGCGTCGCGCTGCGCAGCCCGAACGCAATCGACGGCGCAACACCGAAGCGTCGCGTCTGCGCGTAGTCCCTCTGTGCCACATTCGATTCGGACCCCACCAGGTTCATGCGCAACGCCGCCCCCGGGATGAAGTCGTTCAGCGGCTCATTCACATCCGCCGTCAAACGCCGCATGGCATTCGTTCCAAGCTGTAGGTTGCCGCGCACAAACTCGCGATCGACCGGGACCTTCGACTCCTGATTGATCACGCCGCCGGTCGACCCGCGGCCAAACTCCACGCTCGCCGGACCCTGCAGCACCTCGATCGCTTCGTAGTTGAACGCATCGCGGTAGTACGAACCGAAGTCGCGAATGCCGTCGATGAACATGTCGTTGCGCGCGGAGAAGCCGCGGATGGTCAGGTTGTCGCCCTGCGCTCCCGCCTCACCAGCGGCGATGCTTACGCCCGGAACATTGCGCAGGCCGTCGCGCAAGGTCGTCGCCGCCTGCTCCTGCATGATGAACTGCGGAACCACGTTCACCGTCTGCGGCGTATCCAGCAGCGGCTCGGTAAACTGCGCCAGCCCAATCGAGTTCGCCGAGGTCGTTACATCCACCGACTCCTGCGCAAGCAAACCGACCACCAGCGTCGTCGGGTCCTGGATCCTGAAGTCCAGGCCCGTTCCTTCAAGAAGCTGGCGCAGGCCCTCTTCTTCAGGAAACGACCCCTTCACTCCATTCGTCTGAAAACCTGCCAGCGTCGCCTGCGGCACGGTCAGCTTCACGCGGACGCCGGTCTGCTGCTCGAACGCCTTGATGGCCTGGTCCAGCCCGCCAGCGGGAATATCGAACTTCTTCACCGGAAGATTCGTCACCGGAGGGACTGCGGCGTTTGCCGTTCCCTCGCTGGGTGCGGTTGCGGCATGGGCCTTAGTCCCCGCTCCCATCACCGAATACGCCGCCAGCGTGCCCACCGCCAGCCAGCCGCGTGAGCATACCAGCCTGTGCCTCAGATTGTTGCGTCTCGCATCCTTCTTCATCGTCCGCCTCTCCAGCTCCCGAACACCCTCGCAACCCGAAAAAAGGCGTAGAAGGTCCTATCCACGCGCGCCATTTTTTTCAAAAGCTGCGCACGCGGCAAAAAGTCACACTGGTTTTCTGAAATGGAGAAGACTGATAGAGGTTCCGTTGAAGATGGTCAACGGCCTCCCTATAATCGCAATAAATCTCCAGTCGAAAGACTCGAGACCCCAGGTCTTCGCGGTCTCCGCCAAGAGATTAATCCGCGAGGGCCTGGCCCTTTCGCTCCACTCCAACCACTACCATCCCGAAGCGGCTCAAACTCCCGATTCAGGCCGTGAAATAACGATATTCCGAATATAAGACAAGATAGGTCGCATATCAATCAAAATATGCGACAAGTTTGGTCTTAATTAATTAATGAGCGATATTCGGCTGTTTTCATCGGAAATCGATCACATCGCCCGGCAAAATAGTGATCGCGCCATTTGAGAACTCCGTGATAAGGTTGAGCACCGAATCCCACTCATTTGAGCACGCATGCCGGCCGCTAAACTCTGCACCTCTGTCACTAAGCTTCTCTGCCTCGCTCTCTTCCTCGCCACAGCCTTTGCGCGCGGCGCCACCATCCGGGTCCCCGCCGACCAGCCGACGATCCAGGCCGGCATCAACGCCGCCTCAAACGGCGACACCGTCCTCGTCGCACCGGGCACCTACTACGAGAACATCGTCATCGACACGAAAGAAATCACGCTGACAAGCGAGCAGGGGGCCAGTAAGACCATCCTCGATGGGGGGACAAACGATACCGTACTCACGATCCGCAACACGCCCTCGATCGCGACAACGATCAATGGCTTTACCGTGCAAGGCGGAAAAAACACCAACCAGTTCATCGCCGGCGGCATTCACATTTTGCGCGGTGGCGCATCGATCGCCAACATGACCTTCGGCGCGAACTACGGTGGTCAGATTTATGTTGAGAGCGGCAGCGCGCTTATCTCGTCGAACACAATTACCAGTTCGCCGTTTCAAACGCCGCAGTGCATCAACGGTTGGGACGTCATCAAGATGTACGGCCTTTCGACTGTCGTCGACCCTGGGGGGAAGGCCGTCCCCACAAGAATCCTGAACAATCTGATTGAGGGGGATGGGATCTGTACAGGCCTCGCGATCCGCGGCAACGGAGGAGACCTTGAAGTCACCAATAACATCATCCGCAATAATATCTATGGGATCAGCACCTACCCCACCGGCCTGATCGTGCGGCAAAACCTGATTTACGGCAACAGAGATGGCGCATTGTTCATCGCCCATCCTATATCTGGTTCGAATAATCCTTCCAGTTACACCGACCCGCCCGACTTCTTCATCGTCAACAACACCATCGTCAATAATGCCCGGAACACCGGCGTATCTGGCGTCAATGGATCGATCTTTCTCGATAGCAGCAGAGCTAAAGTCGCGTTCATCAATAACCTGCTGATTGGAGGTTCTTCGTTCCCGGTCATTCACTGTCAACCGAGCAGCGACTACACCCCTGTCATCTTCGACCACAACGATCTCTATAACAACGCTGGACCGCTGGTTGATAGCGCCTGCCCCACAATATCCGGCATCAACGGAAACATCTCATTGCCCGCAGGGTTCGCCAACTCATCCGATCTTCATCTCGCCCCGGGCTCGCCTGCCATCGACGCTGGAAACAACAGCGCTCCGAACCTCCCCTCCACCGATCTCGACGGCAATCCACGCATTCAGGACAGCGCCGGCAATGGCTTTACGACAGTCGATATGGGGGCTTACGAGGCAACCGGCACACAAAACACAACGCCTTCCGCCCTGACTCTTACCTCCTCCGGCTACTATGTCAACCCGGGCACCGTCACTCTGACTGCGGCCTTTTCGCCGGCGAACTCTCCCGTGCGTCCGGTCTCCTTCTACCAGGATGGAAATTTTCTTTTTTCAGCGCCCCTCAGTCCTGCAACGCCTGTTTCCACAGATGTCACCCTCAATAAGCCCGGCGTCTACAGCTTCACGGCAAAGCTCGATGCGGCTGCGGGGTTCAGCCCAGCCACCAGCGTCGTCATCTACGTCTATGTCGCTTCGCCGAATGGTCAGCTCGCTCCCACCTCGACCACCCTCGCTGCTTCTGCAAATCCCGTCCCCGTTGGCCAGGGACTCAGACTTATTTCGATGGTGACCTCATCGGCATCGGGAACACCTCCCACCGGGACCGTTACGTTTTACGACGGCAACACGCCGCTTGGTACCATGCCACTCGATACCACGGGCCATGCCGTTTATCCCACATCGGCTCTCAGCGCGGGTGTTCACACTCTGCATTCCGTATACAACGGCGACACGCTCTATGCGCAGAGCACCTCGCCCAATATCTCCGTGACCGTCCAGCTTGTACCCAGCACAACTACGCTGACGATCACCCCCAACCCCTCCGTCGCCGGACAGCCTCTCGCCGCCACCGTCCAGGTCGCACCGATCGCAAGCAGCCCATATTCGTCGCAGCTTTGTCTTTGCACAGTGACAGTCACCATCGCCGGCGTTCCGGCCAACGTCGCCTCCACGTACACTCAGCCTTTGCAGAACGGCTCCGCAACCTTCAACTTCGGCCTTGGCTTTGGCGCTGGAACGTACACTCTCTCTGCCGCATTCAACGGAAGCGCTACCTTCGCGTCGAGCAACTCAGCGCCCGTTCAACAGGTCGTTGCCATAGCACCCACCACCATCGGCCTCACGGCCTCTCCCAATCCCGTCGTTCAGCGTCAGACCGTCAACTTCACCGCAGTAATCACCGCGCCACTCTCAGCCGTCATCCCTCCTGGAGTCATCACCTTCTTCGACGGAGCAACATCCATCGGCAGCGCGCCCTATGGCAGCGCCGGGCCCATCCCTGTCAATCAGATCAGCAACACGGCTACAGTCACCATCGGCACCGACACGCTCAGCGCTGGGACACACACCATTACGGCCAGCTACCCTGGAACCTCCAGCTTCCTCCCCTCCGTCTCAGCCCCGGTCACCGTCACGGTCACCCCGATGGACTTTGCCATTGCTGTCTCCAACACAGCCATGACCATCCAGACCGAGCATCACCTCACCACGAACGTCACGCTCACCAGCATCGGCGCCTTCGCCGACAAGCTGACTCTCGGCTGCGCCAATCTCCCCCCGCACGCCTCCTGCACCTTCGACACAAATAGCGTGCAGCTTCTCCCCAACGGCACGGCCACCGCGAAGCTCACGGTCGACACCGACGACGTCCTCGGCTTCCGCGCAGCTCTATCGCAGCCACAGCGCCCAGGCCCACGCACCTCCGGCCCCATCGCCTTTGCTCTTCTCCTGCCCGTAGGATTCCTCGGTCTCGCTGCTCTTTCGAGAAGACGCCAGACGCTTCCGCGTCTTCTGCTGCTGATCGTAGCCACCTTCGCGGCAACACTCTCCATCACAGGCTGCGACGGACTCTACCCCGCCTCTACAGCTCCCGGCGTCTATACCATCCAGGTCACTGCCAGCGGAGCCGCGTCCGGACTCAGCCACTCCGCGCCAATCACCGTCACCGTAACGAAGTAAACATCGCACTCACAAAACACAGCGGCGGAGAGCTATCGCTCTCCGCCGCTTCATCAAGGGTGCAGGTTTCGCTAGAAGTTGATCTTCAGCGCAAACTGGCCAAAGCGCCTCTCGTCGTTCGCGCCGTTGTTGTTGCCGATTCCTCCCTTGGATGCCGTGATCGGCAAAGGAATGCCAGGGTTGTTGGCGGCGTCGTTCAGGCTCTGCTGAATAAAGAGATTGTGGTGGTTGAGCAGATCGAAGCCTTCTGCGCGGAACTCGACATTGATCTGCTCGTGGATGGGGAAGGTCTTGCTAACCGATGCGTCGAAGGTCCACGCGCCGGGCCCGCGGAAGCTGTTGCGAGCGACCATGGTCGAAGGGAACGGCCCCCAGTCGGAGACGCCTAAAAGGGCAGGATTGCCGAAGGAGTTGGCGACCGGAAGGTTGCCGATAACGTAGCTGTTCGGTGCGCTGGGATTCACGCCGCTGGGAATTGATTTGAAGGTGTGTTGCGGGACCACGCCGGAGGCTGGCGTATAACGCGCGACCTGATATCCGCTGTTATTGTTTGTGCTGTCGAAGTAGGAGAAGGGAGTTCCTGTGCGGACCGTATAAATGCCTGTAACCTGCCAGCCGCCGAGTGCCTGTGCCATCCAACTGTGACCGCCGGAAAAGAAGGGTGTCCGGTAGATGGGAGCGATGACCAGGCGGTGGCGGATGTCGAGGTCGCCGTTGCCGCGATCGAAACCGGGGTTGAATGGCTGGAGATATCCGAGGCTGAACGAGTTGTTGTTCTCGGAGAATGTCGTGCTTAGGTCGTCCAACTGGTGCGCCAGCGTGTAGTTCGCAATCAGGCTGAGCCCGGTGTTGTGGAAGTTCGTGCTTTGGAACTGGAGGTTCATCGCCTCGTAGTATGAGTCGCCACTGGAGCCCCGGTTATTGATGTTGGAGTATTGGCTCGTGAGTCTCGTGAGCGCCGACTTTCCGCTGACCGGGTCCTTCACCGGATCGCCAAGAAGCACGTTGCCCGAGCCGAGAGCATTGATGTTCTTGATGTCGTACAGGTGAAGCCCGCGCGCGCCGGCATACTGCAGCGACACCACGGTATTGCGCGCCAGTTGCTGCTCCAGCGCGGCACTCCAGAACTGCGTCTGCGCCGTGCGGATGTTCTGGTCCACATGCCGCAGGCTGGTGGGCGGCAACGGAACGTTGCCCGAACTGCCTGCCAACGGGCCAGCATTCGAGTTGGTGATCTTTACATTGTTGACGACGACGACCGCGTAGTTTGGCGGGTTCTGAATCACATTGAACGTAACGTTGCCGAAGTTGCGTTCGTAGCTGATGCCATAGCCGCCGCGAATCGCTGTCTTGCCTGTCCCAAAGATGTCGTATGCAAAACCGACACGCGGGGAAACCGTGCCATATTGCGGGTTCCACAGCCTGCCGATCGGACTGTTTGGAGTGGTATAGACCTGGCCGCTGCGAATGCTCTGGAAGAGGTTCGAGCCTGGGCCATAGTAGAAGTTCGAGTCCAGGCCCTGCTTGTTGTTGTGTTGCACGCCGTAGTACTCGTAGCGCACGCCGTAGTTCACGGTGAAGCGCGGCGTCAGCTTGAACGAATCCTGCGCATAGACGGCCCAATCGTGAAAGCGATTGCTGCGGGCAAAGACAGGCTGCGTCGCCGGCAGATTGATGGAGCAGGCTGGAGTCTGCGTCAGCACGCCCGTATACGGGTTACGCACGCAGGGCAGCGCACCGTTGGGACTGACCGCGGCTTGAAACTGGAACAGGTCGCCGGTGAGCAGATTCTGCAGTCCGTTTTTTACATTGGTGCCGGCCAGCTCATTTGCCTGCGCGTACGCTCCATAGGAGTTGTTGGCCTGCAGGTAGAGTATCTGCGCACCGAACTGCATGGAATGTCTCCCCTTCTGGACGTTCAGATCCTGATTGATCTGAATGGTGTTTTGCGGTCCGCCAAAAGGAAGACCGCCGGTGCCTGGGTTGAAGTCGTAGAAGCCCGGCAGTTGGAAGAAGGTGGAGGTTCCCGGCAACTGTGCATTCGCAATATTGGAAATAAACAGCGTCGGAGTGTTCTGCAACGTCGTGTCGTAGGTAATGGGAGCGTTGAATCTGCTGAAGCTGAGCTTCGTACTTGAGGCCATCGAAGGGCTGAAGATGTGCGATGCGCTCAAAAGATAGGCCCTGGCTCTAGACGCTGCGCCGATGTTGTATTGAGAGTAAGGAGACGCGAACCCTGCGCCGGTCAAATCCGTCTCTTCATAGTCGGCATAGCGGAAGAACAATCGGGTGTTTTCGCCCAGGTTATAGTCCGCCCGCCCGACGATGTTGTAGGTGTTCTGCGGGACGCTTCCGCCGGTGTTGACGGGAGCGGTATACGCCACAGTACCGAAGGCCGGAGTGCTGCCCGGTATCCCCGTAATCCCAATGTCGCTGGCGGTATAGGTCTTGATGAAGTTGAAGTTTTTGCCGCCGTAGGCGCTAAAGAAGGCTTGCGTGTTTGCGGCGGAGAGTGCGAGGAACTGCGGCGTGGGAACTGCCGCCAAAGAAATTGCAGAGCTGCGAACGCGCGTCCACTCCGAGCTGCCGAAGAAGAACAGCTTGTCTTTCATAACCGGACCGCCGACCGCAAAGCCGAACTGGTTGCGCGTGTAGGACCCCCTGGGCTGGCCTGCCTGCGCGTTCAACACCGTATTCGACGTATAGGCGGAGAGACGATTGAACTCCCATACATTGCCATGGAATGCGTTGCTTCCGCTCTTGGTTGTCACGTTGACGATGCCGCCGGATGCACGGCCGTACTGGGGTTCGAAGTTGCTGGTCTGGACGCGGAACTCCTGCGTTGCATCGATCGGCACATAGACGCCGATGCCGTCGGTGAAGACGCTGATGTTTTCGACGCCGTCCAGAAGAATTTCCGTACCACTGGAGCGCTGTCCATTGATATTGAATCCGACGCCCCGGTTGGCGGCGTTCTGCTGGTTTCCACTCGTGCCACCGGAGACGCCCCTCGAATCGCCGCTGTTGGTGCTGTCACCTGCGGAGACGTTGCCCGAGATCGCCACAAAGTCGTAGGCATTGCGCGTCAGACTCGGCATCTGCGACACCTGGGTGGAGTTGATGATCTGCGACAACTCCTGCGACTGTGTGTTCGTCTGCGCGCCACCCAGCTCAGCGGAGACCTCGACGGTCGCCTCGCTCGAGCCTACGGTGAGCTGCGTGTCCATCGACACCTTCGAGGCCACCGTCACCTCAACGCGCGCCGTGCGTGTCTGAAAGCCCGCAGCCTTCATCGTGACCTCATACGTCGCCGGTTGCAGCCCCGTCACAACGAAGCCCCCGGAATTGCCCGAGGTCACCGAGCGAACGGCGTTTGTCCCTACGTTTCTGACAGAAATCGTGGCATTGGGAACCACCGCGCCGGTGGGATCTGTGATGGTTCCCGCAATCTGACCAGTCTCCTGCGCGCTCATCCGGGGTACGCATAGGAACAGCACCAGAAGAACTGCGGTTAGAAAAAGCGCCAACCTGCTCCAACAACTCTCGCCAAACCTGATCCCGTAAGTAAGCATTCGCTAGCTCCTGTGGCCGCCAACACTAGCAAAATCGGGCAACTGCACTATCAGGAAAAGGGCGTTGCCCTTTGCACTGATTGGCGGTTCAGCTGTTACCTTAAGCATTTCATTCACCAAATCGCGTAACTTGTCACAAACCGGCAAATCATCTTTGCTACGAAATGCTTACAAGACACGGCCTATCGAGCAAATCTTTTAGGGGAATGTAGTTTTTTATCGGACATAATAGATCGAATCCTAAAAAGCGTATAAATGCAGTAAAACCTTCGTAAACACTGAACAATCTACACATTTCTCAACAACGGTATCTCATTGATGCGGTACGGTATTGTCCACTGGAAACTCTGTATACCCTGAACACAGTATTTTCTATTTTTGTTCACCTGAAATATCTTTCGCATTTTTCACTTACCTCAATTGAACAGTCGTTCAACTCATTGATTCAACAAGAACTCTCCTGGCTCCTCGCAGCCTTCACGCGACTAACGGTCCAGCTCAACGGCCCGGACTCACGGCGAACACCCCGGCGGCAGGGTTCCGCACAGGCGATGGTGCGCGAAACCCTCTATAATGGAGGGTAGAAACCCATGGCAGACGATCAGAATCCCCAGCTCCCGCTCGGTCCCAACGCAGATAACCCAAATGGCTCGGACAACACGGTTAAGGGCCCCGGCGCGGCGTTCCTGCTTCCAATTAACATTGAAGACGAGATGCGCCGGTCGTATCTCGACTACTCGATGTCCGTCATCATCGGCCGCGCCCTGCCCGACGTCCGCGACGGCCTCAAGCCTGTGCATCGCCGCATCCTCTACGGAATGCAGGAGATGGGCCTCCAGTACAACAAGAAGTACACCAAGTCGGCCAAGGTCGTCGGTCACGTCATGGGCAACTATCACCCCCACGGCGACTCAGCCATTTACGACACCATGGTCCGCCTCGCGCAGGACTTCTCCCAGCGTTATCCCATGGTCGATGGCCAAGGCAACTTCGGCTCCGTCGACGGCGATCCCCCAGCCGCCATGCGTTACACCGAGTCCCGCCTCACCCGCGTCGCCGGTGAGATGCTCAGCGACATCGACTCCGACACCGTCGACTTCTCCCCCAACTACGACGAATCCACGCTCGAACCCACTGTCCTCCCCGCGCGCATTCCCAACCTCATCGTCAACGGCGGCACCGGAATCGCCGTCGGCATGGCGACCAACATTCCGCCGCACAACCTCACCGAGGTCGTCAACGCCTGCATCGCTCTCCTTAATAAGGAGAAGACCGACAACCGCCCCGACATCACCATCGCCCTTGAGCATGTCAAAGGGCCTGACTTCCCCACCGGAGGCTTCCTTTACGGACGCGCCGGCATCGCGCAGACCTACAACACCGGCCGCGGACGCTTCATCATGCGCGCCAAGGTCGGCACCGAGAACATCACCGGCGGACGCCAGGCGATCATCGTCACCGAGATCCCCTACCAGGTCAACAAGTCGAACCTGATCAAGCGCATCGCCGAGCTGGCCAACGAAAAGGTCATCGACGACATCTCCGACGTGCGCGACGAGTCCGACCGCGACGGCATGCGCATCGTCATCGAACTCAAGCGCGGCGCCGAGCAGCAGATCGTCCTCAACCAGCTCTTCAAGCACACCCCCATGCAGGAGAGCTTCTCCATGATCTTCCTCGCCGTTCACAACGGCCAGCCGAAGGTCCTCCCGCTCGACCACGCCATTCGCGCCTTCCTCGAGCACCGCATTGAAGTCGTCCGCCGCCGCACCGCCTTCCTCCTCGGCAAGGCCCGCGACCGCGAGCACATTCTGCTCGGCTACCAGATCGCGCTCGACCACCTCGACAACGTCATTAAGATCATCCGCCAATCGTCGAGCCGCGCCGATGCCCGCGAGAACCTCTTCAGCTACTTCTCAAACAAGCGCATCAACCTGCGCGGAACGGAACTGGCGGGAGTCAAGCTCGACCCTGCGAAGTATGCGATCGACATGACGTTCTCCCAGACCGGCACCCTCATCCTCAGCTACCGCCAGGTCGACGCCATCCTCGAGCTGCAGCTCTACCGCCTCACCCAGCTCTCCATCGATGAGCTGCTCAAAGAACTCAAGGACGTGCGTGACAACATCGCCGAGTTCGAGTCCATCCTCGCCTCTGAGAAGAAGCTCCGCCGCGTCATCGTCAAAGAGCTCGAAGAAGTCCGCGACAAGTACGGCGATGAGCGCCGCACCGAGATCGTCGACGAGACCACCGAGATCCAGCTCGAAGACCTCATCGCCGACGAGCAGGTCGCCGTCACCATCTCCAACACCGGCTACCTCAAGCGCACGCCCATCTCCACCTACCGCCAGCAGCGCCGCGGCGGAACCGGCCGCCTGGGCATGAAGACCCGCGAAGAGGACTTCGTCGCCCAACTCATCGTCGACTCCACGCACGCCTACCTGCTCTGCTTCACCAACACCGGCCGCGTCTTCTGGCTCAAGATCTACGAGATCCCCGACGTCGGCGCCGCCGGCAAGGGCAAGGCGATGGCCTCTCTCATCGCGCTCCAGCCCGGCGAAAAGGTCGTCACCATCCTCGGCATCCGCGACCTCACCGAAGAGGGCAAGTACATCTTCTTTGCCACCCGCAACGGCACCGTCAAGAAGACCCCGCTGCCCGACTTCTCCAACGTCATGGCGCGCGGCATCATCGCCATCTCCATCGACAAGGACGACGAACTCATCGCTGCCCGCACCACCACCGGCGACGACGTCATCTTCCTCGCCACCCACGAGGGCCAGGCCATCCGCTTCTCCGAAGTCTACGACGCCGAAAAGGGTCTCACCGGAGGCCTCCGCCCCATGGGACGCAACGCCGCCGGAAACAAGGGAATCACCCTCAAGAAGAACGACTACGTCATCGGCGTCGCCGTCACCCCGTCAGCTGAGTACCGCGCCAAGCGCCAGAAGGAGCTCCAAAAGGAAGGCAAGGACATCACCCCATGCCTCATCCTCTCCGTCTCCGAGAACGGCTTCGGCAAACGCACCGACGTCGAGGAATACCGCCTCCAGTCCCGCGCCGGCTCCGGCGTCATCAACATGAAGACCACACCCAAGATCGGCAAGGTCTCCAGCATCAACCTCGTCGACGAGACCAGCGAGCTGATGGTCATCTCCCAGTTCGGCAAGATCATCCGCATCGACACAAAATCCATCCGAGCCGCCGGACGCTCCACCCAGGGAGTCAAACTCCTCGACCTCGACACCGACGACAAGGTAGCCGCCGCCGTAGTCATCCCACCCGACGAATCGAAATCAGAACCGGAGACGGGAACACTGCTGCAATAAGTCGCTATCGAGCATCGGGTGCCCCATCTTCGACGCCGAAGGCGGCTAAGGTGGGCAATTTTGCGGCAGCGAAAATCCAATACTCTAAAATTTACTCGTGCCCGCAACGCTAGAAATCCGCGAAATCCCTGAAGGACTGGTCCTTAGTGTCGGCAAGTCGCGAGGTATCGCTAAACCAATCGTCGGCCTTGTCTTCGGCTTTGGATTCGTCTTTTACTTTCTGCGCAACACAAAGGACTCAATGGTTGTTGCGGCATTCGTTGGCTCGTTCTTCATCTATGCCATCGCTATAGGCGTGATCGACGAACTCCGTGGCACCTCTGTCACATTGAACGTCACAAATCTCGACTTGGTCAGCACTGGTCATGCACCGGATGGCTACAAGCCCTCCTCAATCCCAAGGGCTTCGATCTATCATCTAGGGTTCCGTGAACCGCAGAACGGTGGCGAAGGAAGCCCCGAGCCGAGTGGCCTCTACGTCGTTGATCCATCTAGGCGTGCGGCCCCTACATCAAATCCCTCACTCCAGTTCGCCAATTCGCTCAATTGGTTCCCACCACACCCTTCTCCAAATCAGCATTCACCTTCGCGCCTGTCCCTGAGACGTTCATCGTCCGCGTCCAGCTCTGGTAACCCTTCTTCTTCACCGTGATCGCATGGGAGCCCGGAGTGACCTCCACTTTCGAAGGCGTGCTGCCCACAAAGTTACCGTCCACTTCGATATCAGCGCCCACCACATTCGACTCCACAGACACGCTCGCCATGGCATTTGCAGGCGCAGCAGCAGGTCCAACTGGCGGCGCACCAAACTTCGCCATATCCAGCTTCATGTCGCCCTGCACAAAGGCCGTCACCTCAGTGCCCTTAGGAATCGTAATGTCCTTACCCTTCATGAAGAGGAAGAGCGGAGCCGCAGGAAAGAAGACAATTGCTGTTGCCACCATCGCTCCAGTCATCGCACCAACGTGGCCGCCACCGTTGCTGTCCTTCACCGCGCGAAGCTGCGCCTTCTCGCCATCGGCCAGGCGCACGCTGTCGATGTTCACATTCAACTTGCCGCCGCGTCCCATCCTCCGCTTCGACTGGGCTTCAGTCACCGTCGCCAGAGCGGGCGCACCCTTGGGGATCACCGTGATGCCCTGCACGACAACATCTTCCGTCACCTCGAACGGAACCTGCTGACCAGTCGTCGCATCAGCAGATGAGATCGTCTCTGCCAGACGCAGCTTGATCGCCGTTCCATCCATCAATGTGTTCGGAATCGGTGGGCGCTGCGGCTCAGAAGCAGGTGCTGCTGCTTGCGCTGGAATAGCCGGAGCCGGTGTTTGTTGAGCGGGGAGAGACTCAGAGAAGGCGAGAAGACAAACCAACGTGCAGGCAGTAAACGGACGAATGATCACGGCAGTCCTTCAAAGCTGGATTAGGGGAGTGGTCAGAAGCTTAGTCGCGGAACCAAGATGCAGCAATAACTATTTCGTGGGACAGGATTTACCCAGGACGGGTGGTTCGCAACTGGTGCATGTGAAGAATCGGTTTCTAGTGGACAAAACATCTCCGTTACCTCGATTCCAATTATTCCGGTTCCAGTATCAAGGCGCAGGTCAGGGCTCTCTTCGGTGATGTTGATCTGGCCCGATGGGATGAGTCGGCAAACTCGACGAGCTTTGTGAAAGTAGCGAAGTTCGGTTTCTTTCTTTTCTTGCGGTGTTGGCATGATTCGACAATAGCCCGTCTACGGGCGAGTTATCCACGTAGGCGGGTGGGATGCTTCCGCATCCGCTTGATGGCCTTCTGTTGTTCCGGTACAAAATCCGATGTAAACGATTAATTTTTACAAGGCGTTATCCGACTCTTCTGTAGGGGATGATGTCTTGGTGGGCCCGGAGGGATTTGAACCCCCAACCAAGGGATTATGAGTTTGGTCGGAAGGCGCAATTTCGATGGCCGCTAACAAATTGAAAACAAAAGGTAATCCGCACAAAACGCCCGCACGGGAGAGAAACGCATCATCGTTGATTTCGTTGGGTTTTGCAGGGGTGCATTGAGCTTGTATGTCACAATTTGCGCCACAATTTTCTCTTGTTCTGGACCAAGTAATTTAACGACCATTGGCCAGAACTGAACGAAAAGAAGGTTCAGTTATTTCTTTGGAGATATAACGCGGCAAGGACGGTCAGCCCGGAGGACGATTGTCGTAATTTGAGAATGGTTAGCAGAGCATTGCACAGGCATAAAGCTGCTCGGCAGCCTAACTTAGCTCTAAAGACGCGCGTCATTCGCAAAGATTTTCCTTGACGTAATTCCCGATCAGCCTTACTTTGCGAGGGCATTCAAAAATAGAGTTCGACCGATGCTGAAGTTCTTTCCCCAGGTCCCTGTTCGCTGAAAGGGACGAATGATGTTTATCCAACTTCGTAGTACAAGCGGCCTCAGCCTTGGGGTTCGTAAGGGTGCTCTAATAGGGCTTTCCAGTATCGCCCTAACCGCCACGGCAATTGCTCAATCCCCGGCCCCATCTTCAAGCCCGATCCTTTCCCAAGCCATTCAAGCCTTCTCCGCTGGTAAGCCGGTTACCTCTGTCATGATGACAGGAACAGCGACTTGGACGGCTGGCTCTACGAAGAGCAGCGGCCCTGCAAAGCTCACGGCAAATGTTACTGGGGAGAACGTCGCTGAGTTCGATCTCAGTAACGGAGCGCGGATTGAAAAGCAGTCTGCTCTTGCCGAGAATCGAACCTGCACATGGTCGGGCAAGGATGGAGTGGAACACGATGTTTCACCCACCAATTGCTGGTTCGCTACAGTATGGTTCCTACCTCATTTGGCTATACAGAGCACCGGGTTGCCCACATCGCTTAACCTTCAGTCGGTAGGAGTCATTGCGGAAAAGACGATCAGCTCTCCCCATATTCAATACCAGACAGTGCTTGTTCCACAGAGAACCACAAAGGTCAATTCGGTGCTGCTGACGCAGATACAAACCTGGAGCAAAACTGATCTTGCTCTCGGATTATCAATGCTTCCGAGCAGTCTGAAGTACAACCTACATCCCGATGGCAATGTGATCGTCAGCTTGCCTGTCGAGGTTCGCTACAGCAACTACAAGCCTGTCTCAGGCGTGCAGCTTCCCATGCACATAGAACGTTATGTGAACGGAAACCTGCAAGTCAGCATCGATATTGATTCCGCCACAGTCAATTAGGTTTTCTCCGCTTGATCCGAGGAATATGTATGCTACGTCTTCGTGCTTTGGTCATCCTTACAACTCTCTTCGGCGTCGCCGCCATTCACAGCGCAACTGCTCAGACTCCTGCAACGGGACTCTATAGTTTTGGTTCTTTCGACAATCGTGGATTTGACTCTATTAACATTGGCAATCTCAACATCCACTTTGAGATTCCACTGGTAAGTAAGCCTGGACGAGGGGTGAACTTCGACTATCGCATGGTTTACGACAGCCTGCACTGGACACCTTCTCTGGTTTCCGGCACCCAAACATGGGCTCCTGGGGATGGATTCGGGTTCAGAGGACAACTCAGTGGGAGCCTCTATGTTGGTTACGTCACTTTTGGGACTTTTGTTGGACCAACCTGCTACGACGGATCGAACTATATTCGCAGCACTAAATTTGCGAACTGGGTGTACCACGACCCCTATGGCAGGAATCATAAATTCAATTTGACACATACTTTTTGTGGAGTAAATGACGATGGCGTATTCACGGGCGATGGCTCTACCAACAATGGTTCAGGTTATTTCCTTGGTCCAGATGCGGCAAATGGAAACCTAGATGGTTATGTTCATGGTCGTAACGGATTTCTTCTTGATGCACCCGTAAATCCAACCACCCAGACCCCGAGTAGTGTCACTGATACCAATGGCAACACGATCAATAACAACGGCAGTGGAGTCTTTACCGACACGCTTGGCACAACTGCGCTAACGATTGGTGGCAGTGGCAGCGCGAGCAGCCCGCGCACATTTACCTCCAACGTTGCGCTGCAATCGGATTCGAGCACGACTGCAACGGCCTCCATGTCGTATGCGACATACACCGTTCAAACCAATTTCGGGTGTTCAGGCATCTCCGAGTATGGGCCGATGTCAGTTGATCTTGTTGACCGCATCACTCTCGCTGACGGCACCTTCTACCAGTTCAGTTATGAAAGCACATCTGGTGTAAGCGGAGCCGTAACCGGGAGACTGGCGTCGGTCACTCTGCCAACGGGCGGAACCATCAACTATTCCTATTCAGGCGGCTGCAACGGCAACGGCCTGAATGCCGATGGCACCACGGGATCACTCAGCCGTGTCACAACGGACGGCACACGAACCTATGGACGATCACCCAGCACCAATGGTTCAACGACCACCTTGCAGGATGAGGCGCTGAATCAGAC